>NZ_JBHMIP010000047.1:0-19890 GCF_048060245.1 Micromonospora sp. LOL_014 | reverse complement strand
CCTCCAAACCCGGCGGCAACACCGGCGCCAGCACCCGCTCCAACGGCGGCGCCAGCGGCGGAGGCGGCAAGCCCGCCGACAGCTGCCCGCTGAACAACAGCTTCACCCCCGGCACCAAGGTCCTGATGGCCGACGGCACCACCACGCCGATCGAGCAGGTCAAGCCCGGTGACACCGTGATCGCTACCGACCCCGAGACCGGCACCACCAGCATCGAGACCGTCACCGCCACCATCACCGGCGACGGCGTCAAACACCTCGTCACCATCACCATCGACACCGACGGCCAGCACGGCCCGGAGACCGCCGAGATCACCGCCACCGACGGACACCCCTTCTGGGTCCCCGAACTCGACCAGTGGATCGACGCCACCCACCTGCAACCCGGCCAATGGCTCCACACCAGCACCGGCACCTGGGTACAGATCACCGCAATCCACCGCAGGACCGTCCCACGAGCCGTCGTCTACAACCTCACCATCAGCCACGTCCACACGTACCATGTAGTAGCCGGTGATATGCCGGTTCTCGTGCACAACAGCAGTTGTGAGCTGGAGGGTGCCCGTGATCACGATGTCTACGATCCAGAATCCGGGAATCGCATTACCGACATCGATCATATTGACGGCGGGGTGCTATGGGAGGAGAAAAGTGCGATATTCGGTGATGAATCGTGGATGGCTAAGCATGTAGACAAAAAGCTTGGCGCGTACATTCGAGCACGCCAGCACCTCGGTGGATACGAGAACGCACCGATAGGATTTAGATTTACGAGGCCTGGCGTTGATCCCAGATTCCGATCCGCCCTGCAGGAGCGCTTCGCTCGATTGCGCCAAGAGCATCCGGGGCTAGATTTGCGGTTGGAGTTCGCCGAGTGAGCTACTACTTTACAATCTCAGGTGACGATGTCTGGGATCCTGCTCTGCAGACTGGGCTGCTCTATGTTGCCTTGACGGAAAAGGTGGCATCGATGCTAGGCGTCGACAGCGGACTGAAGCCTGCCGAAAACGACACTTGCGAGGTCGACTCGATAGCGTTTTCTCGATTCATCGACTCCCTCTCGGAGTTTTACGGGGCCAGTCGGCACCCCGTTCGCAAGGAACTGATTGAAGGTCTCCTTTTGACCTCTCTGGTCATCGCGGAGCGCGGATCCATCGCGATTCCTGAAACCTTGAAGGATAATTCAGCTCTACGGGAAAAGATCGGTGAAATATCTAAGTCGATGTAAGACAAATGGACTACATCCGGTAGTGACCTCAAGCCTACAGATTCCTGGGGTGTCTGGTAATTGTTGAGCGCGGCACCAAGCATCGTGAGTGATGGCTCGGTTGCCAGGGGTGAAGTGTAGGTGGTCGATCATGGTTGCGGTGCGTCAGGTAAGGCCGGGATGAGTGACCTGCTTGCCGGTCGCCGATGCAACATCGGCCGACTGCTGGGCGATGATCCACTCGTGTGCAGGCGACATCGGTGCGGAGACGAGCAGGGTCAGGTACCTCCGTCGGCGCATGCTGCCTCCCGGCTCGGTAACCATCATCGGGCCGTGACTGACGCAGTTGGTGCGCTCGTGGCGGCCCGTGTGGAGAGTCGCCACGAGCAGGGGGAGCCAGGGGTTACGGGCGGGTGCCGTCGGACTTGAGGGTGGTGGTGAAGGTGGTCCAGGCGGTGGGGGCGAAGGTCAGCGTGCCGGCGGCGGGGGCTTGGAGTCGCGTACGTCGATCTGGGTGCCCCGGTCGCGGACCTCGACGCGCTGGCCGTTGCTGCCGGACCGGCTCGACGTGCGCCAGGTGTTATGTTCCATGCTCGCTCCCTCGTCTGATGGCTGCTGGCCTACTCACGTGGCGATGAGGTCTTTGGTGTCGTTGCAGAATCGGCGGACGGCGGGGGTGCGCCGGTAGGGGCCGAGTACGCCGACGAGGTTGCGGACGTGCTTGACGCACCTGGCGGAGGTGACCTGCCCGGTGAGGGTCTGGACGGCCTGGTCGCCGAGGGCGAGTGCCTTGTCCAGTTCGGGTTGGTCCTGCCGGACGTAGGTGGTGGCGAGCAGGGCGTTGCGTAGTGCTCCTTCGCGGCTGTACTCGTCGTCCTGGAGTCGTAGCGCGGCCCGGAGGTGTTCGCGGGCGCGGGTCCAGTCTTCGAGTTTGACGTAGCAGTAGCCGGCCTGGGCGTGGGCCTGCGCTTCGTTGATCCAGTACGCCCAGCCGGGGTCGCCGTGTTCCGGACGTCCGTCGGTGAGCCGGTCGAAGGCGCTGTCGAGCGCACGGCGGGTGTCGGCCACGGCGTGGTTGTTGGCGTACGCCTCAGCGGCACGCAGGTCGAGGATCGTGCCGACTGCTCAGGCTGCCAGCCCGCCTCGGCCAACAAGCGCCTGATCCCGTCCCCGCTGACTGCCACCGCATCGACCCTTCACCCGTAGTGGTCGCTCCCACGCACGGTAGCGGACCTGGTGTCCGGCAGGCTGCCCCGACACCGATCCGCACCGATGCGCACCACGCGCACCCCCTCCTGTCACCACCCGACTGAGGTCAACTGGGCACATCGGATTCCGGCGATGACCCGAATCCGATTCCGGTAAAACGGGCCAGCGGGTCGGAGCGCGGTAACGCTCCGACCCGCCGGCCTCGCCAGAAGGTGAGAGTGCTTGTGATCGCCAGACTGCTACCGATCGTGTTCGCCGGTCTGATGCCCGGCTTCCTCCTCGGCCTGTTCGCGTTCCGGGTCAAGTCCCGGTGGTGCCCGCGCTGCGGCGCGGCCACCGAGGAGATCCACCGGAGCATGCACCGATGACCGCGCCCGGCCGCCACCGCATCGCCGAACTACCCATCGGCCGGCGGATCGCCCAACTGCGCGCCCGGCGTGGCCTGACCCAGCAGGTCTTCGCCGACCGGATCGGCAAACCCCACTCGTGGGTCGACAAGGTCGAACGCGGCATCCGCTGCGGGTGTACCACCCCTCTACCTCCGCCGCAGGTACCGCCGTACAGGTTCTTTCGGACACGGCTTATCCGGGCGTCAAGGGACTCGGCTGACCGCCGCCGCGTCGTCGATGTCCACTGCAGCTCCGCCGGTGGTCAGCCGTGCTGGACGAAGGCGATCTTCTCGTAGACGTGGACGGCCCGCACGGGTAGGGCGGGCCGTCCGTGCCACCCGGCCCAGTGCCGTCGGTTCACGTCGTCGCAGAGGCTCTGGACGAGTCCGACGGATGTGCCTTGGTCTCCGGGCGGGCCGCCGCCGTACTCGTCGAGGTAGGCCGTCGACATGTCCTCGATGATGTAGAAGCCCGACGGTCGCACGTGGTCGACGAAGAGTGCGTCGAACGATGCCCGGATGTGCGCGTTGACGTGGCTACCGTCGTCGATGACGACGTCGAATGGCCCGTACCGGCGCCCGAGCTCCCGCAGGTAGGTCTGGTCGGACTGGTCGCCGCGGTGAACGTGGATTCGCGGCTCGTCGATCTGCTTCTCGGCGATGTCGAGGCCGTGGATCTGGCCACGCTGGAAGTAGTCCCGCCAGGTGCGCAGCGACGAACCTCCCCAGGTGGTGGAGTCGTAGCCGCCGATGCCGATTTCGAGCAGGTTGATCGGGCGGTCGCGGAGGTCGCCGAGATGCCGCTCGTACAGCGCGGCGTAGCCGTGTCCGCGACCCTTGTCGGTGTCGTAGACCCTGGCCAGCAGGGTCAGGTTGCGGCGCACGACAGGTGCCACGAGCCGTTGGACACGGATGACCCGCTGGTCACCGATGGCGTGCCGGATTCTCGCCCGAGTACTAAGCATAGACAGAACTATAGGCGGTTTTGCCCGCTTATGCGGGACAATCAGGCAAGAGACCGGATCGACCCTGCTGATCCCGGCTCCGCCGGCGGTGAGCATCCACCGCAGGATTCTGCCGTTCGACGGGGACAATGCGCCCGCAGTGATCATCACCAGACGATGCCGCCGGCCAGGGATACTGTCGATCACCGACGTGACGATCATCCACCAGATTGGAATCACGGCGCGTTCAAGATGCCCATCTCCAGAACCGCCTTCGGGCTGCGAAGTGCAAGTGGGCCAGCACGGCTTGTGGGTCGGGAAGTAGTCGGAGGCAGCGGCCTCGCGGGGGGGGGGGGGGGGGGGGGGGGGGGGGGGCTCATCGGGCGCGGCGCCAGGGCGGCAGAGGCAGGGGGCAGAGCCGCAGAGGCAAGGGGCAGGGCGGGGCAGGGCGGTGGCGGCTCAGAGACGACAGCGCGCTCATCGCCACGCAAACCCCTGCCCGCTCATTTGCACCGACCATTCGAGACGATCGAGCAGCGGCCCTCGACCGGGATCGACCCCGCCCTTCTTCGGAGCCACACTCCCCATATCCTGCCAGCACATTCTACGAAACTCGATAATTGATTCACTGTCAAAAGTTTGTATTCAATCCGAACCGTCGCTCCCGCCGCTTATTCCGCAGATCAGCAGTGGCCCACCCAGTTACCGACGGATTGTTATCCAGGTCTATGAGGCGAGGTGCGGCGACCTGCGAGCATGGGCCCTCCGCCGGGCGTCCTTGGGCGTTGCCGCCGCAGGTCAGGGGCTCTACCCCCGGGATAACCGGAGGTTCCTCGTCATACCTCGCATTTCGGGCCAACGAGCGCGGCGTGCGCTTTGCCGTACCGCCAGCACATATACCTGATTCGGTGGCGATACCGTCGACAATGGAACAGCTGGAATGGCAGCACCGCCCCCAGACACCCCGTGCGAGATGTCCGAAACATCCCGTACGGGGATGTTTTTCGTTCGTGGCAGACCGTCGGGTATGGTCGAGTGCAAACCCCCACCACAGACCTGGTTTGACTTGCCCACCGACCGTCCGACGACTCGATTTCGGTCGATGAACACCTGCCGTGTGCGTCGATTGGGACCAGCGTCACGACATTCGTTGGAATGGAGATCGTGTCCGCAATCGTCGTGAAATCGTTGTACAAAATTTTCGGCAAACGTGCTGACAAGGCGCTCGAGCGCCTCAAAACCAGCCAACCCGATGCTCCGGCGAACCTGGGCGGCGCCACCGCAGCCGTCGTCGACGCCAACTTCGAGGTCCGGCCCGGCGAGATCTTCGTCGTGATGGGGCTCTCCGGGTCCGGGAAGTCCACCCTGATCCGGATGCTGAACGGCCTGCTCACCCCGACCGGCGGCTCGGTCGAGATCGACGGCGTCGACCTCACCAAGCTCAAGCCGGCCGCGCTGCGCAAGCTACGCCGCGAGAAGGTCAGCATGGTCTTCCAACACTTCGCGCTGCTGCCGCACCGCTCGGTGCTGGAGAACGCCGGCTACGCGCTGGAGGCGGCCGGGCTGCCCCGCGCCGAGCGGCGGGAGCGGGCGATGGAGGCACTGCGCCTGGTCGGTCTGGACCGCTGGGCGGACAAACTGCCCCAGGAGCTGTCCGGCGGGATGCGTCAGCGGGTCGGCCTGGCCCGGGCGTTGGCGGCCGGCACCGACATCATGCTGATGGACGAGGCGTTCTCCGCCCTCGACCCGCTGATCCGCCGCGAGGTGCAGGACCAGTTGCTGGACCTGCAGGCTCAGCTCGGCAAGACGATCGTCTTCATCACCCACGACCTCAACGAGGCGATGCGCCTCGGTGACCGGATCGCCGTGATGCGCTCCGGCCGGATCGTCCAGCTCGGTACCGCCGAGGAGATCCTCACCGACCCGTCGAACGACTACGTCGCGCAGTTCGTGGCGGACGTCGACCGTACCCGCATCCTCACCGCCTCATCGGTGATGGAGCGACCGCTCGGCGTCGTCGACGTCAACTCCGGTCCCCGGGTCGCCGCCCGGATCCTCCGGGAGACCCAGACCTCCGCGATCTATGTCACAGGAAAAAACAAGCAGTTCCTCGGCACGGTCTCCGACGACGTCGTCGACCAGGCGGTCCGCGACGGCCGGCGGAACCTGCAGGACGTGGTGACCACCGACCACGTCCGGGTCGCCGGGGAAGACACCCCGGTCGCCGAGTTGTTCACCCCCTGTGCGGAAAGTTCGCACCCGCTCGCGGTGACCGACGCCACTGGCCGGCTCGCCGGCGTGATCCCCCGGATCACCCTGCTCACCGCGCTCGGCAGCATCGGCAGCGACGCCGGCAACGGGACCAGCGACGGCACCGGCGACGACGCCGAGCCGACCAGCACCAGCGAGGTGGGCACCATCACCGCGACAGTCCCCGATCAGGCGGCCCCGGCTGATGCAGTGTTGAGCCCGGAGGGAGACCGTTCATGAACGCCGCTGACGGCATTGACAGCATCCTCCCGTACGTCAAGATCGGCTCGGCGTTCGAGGCCGTCGTCGACTGGACGACCGAGTACCTGGGTGCGCTCTTCGACGGGATCTCGACATTCGTCGAGTCGCTGGTGGATCCCCTGGTCGACGTACTGCTCGCACCGCCGGCGATCGTCGTGGTGCTGATCTTCGCGGCGCTCGGCTGGTGGCTGCGCGGGTGGAAGTTCGGCATCGGCACCGCCGTCGGGCTCGGCATCGTCGCCGGCATGCCCTACTGGGAAGAGACCATGAGTACGCTGGCGTTGGTGCTGGTGGCGAGTGCTCTGTCGCTGGCGATAGCGGTCCCGCTCGGGATCCTGATCGCGGAGAACCAGCGGGCGGCGGCGGTGACCCGTCCGGTGCTCGACCTGATGCAGACGTTGCCGGCGTTTGTCTACCTGATCCCGGCGATCTTCTACTTCGGCATTGGCGCCGTTCCCGGGGTGATCGCTACGGTGGTGTTCAGTATGCCGCCGGGGGTCCGGCTGACCCAGCTGGGTCTGCGACAGATCGACCGCGAGGTGATCGAGGCCGGTGAGGCGTTCGGCGCGTCGCCCTGGGCGGTCCTGCTCCGTACCAAGCTGCCGCTCGCCCTGCCGACCATCATGCAGGGGGTCAACCAGGTGATCATGCTGGCGTTGTCGATGGTCGTCATCGCCGGGATGGTCGGGGCCGGCGGCCTCGGCGAAGTGATCAACACCGCACTCGCCCGGCTCCAGGTCGGCCAGGGCTTCGAAGGCGGCATGGCCGTGGTGATCCTGGCGGTGGTGCTCGACCGGCTGACCGACTCGATCGGGGCCCGTACCCGGTCGGCGAAGGCCCAGCGGGCGCTGCAGGAAGCCTGACCCGCAAGTCCGACCGGGCCGGCCCGAGACCGGACCGACCCGAAACCGAACCAGAGCTGCACCGTATCCGAACCGAGATCCCGCAGGGAGGGTCACCGGTGCCGGCGCCCTGCCTCGCTGCCGCGAGTACGCCGGTGTAGGGCAACACGATGGAAGGACGACAACGAATGTTCCGCAACAACCCGCTACGCCGGGCCGCAGTGGCGGCCACCGCCGCCCTGGCCCTGGGAGTCGCCGCCTGCGGTAGCGACGCCGGCAGCGACACCAGCAGCGACAACGGTTCCGACGCCGTCGACAAGAGCATCACCATCGGCTACATGGCCTGGGACGAGGCGATCGCCGCCTCCTACCTGTGGCAGAACATCCTTGAGGCCGAGGGGTACGAGGTCGAGCTGACCAACGTCGAAGCCGGCGTGGTCTACTCCGGTCTGGCCTCCGGCGACATCGACCTGTTCCTGGACGGCTGGCTGCCGCAGACGCACGCCTCCTACATGGAGGAGTACAGCGGCGACCTGGAGACGATCGGGGTCTGGTACGACAACGCCAGCCTGAGCATCGCCGTCCCCGCCTATGTCGACGGGGTGGACTCGCTGGCGGACCTGGCCGACAACGCCGAGCTGTTCAACAACGAAATTATCGGCATCGAGCCGGGTGCCGGTCTGACCGCCGCCACCCAGGACAACGTCATGCCGACCTACGGGCTGGACGACTACGAGCTGCGGACCTCGTCCACCCCGGCGATGCTCGCCGCGCTGCAGAGCGCGATCGGCGACGAGGAGCCGATCGTGGTGACCCTGTGGCACCCGCACTGGGCCTACTCGAACTACGAGCTGAAGGACCTGGCCGACCCGGAGGGCACCCTGGGTACCGCCGAGGAGATCACCACGCTGGCCCGGACCGGGTTCAGCGCGGACTTCCCCGAGGTGACCGCGATGCTGGAGAAGTTCCAGATGGACGACCAGCAGCTCGGTTCGCTGGAGGACCTGATGTTCAACGTGCACGAGGGTGACGAGCCGGCCGCGGTCGAGGCGTGGCTGTCGGAGAACCCGGACTACCTGTCCACCCTGGGTGTCTCCTGACCCGGAACGACTGACCGAAACACCGCGGACCGGGGTGTCCGGGCTGGCCTGACGGCCGGTCCGGGCACCCCGGTCCCGTCTGTCGTAAGCCCGGCAGCAGCCTCCGGCAGGCCGGCAGCAGCGCTGCTCGGTGGAGAAGTTCTTGCTTCTGATGCGCGGTGCGCAGTAGATTTTCCTGCATGAAGCGATGATGTCTGGAATTTTTGCCACCCCTCACCGGGGTGCCGTCCCGCCGAAAGGAGTTTTCCGTGGCCGCACGCTTCCGGGTCACCTACGCGACCCTGTCCGCTGACAACGAGGACCTGCACACGGCGTACGAGGACGGCGCGGACCGGGCGCGGGCCTGGCTGGGCCAGCGCCTCACCCCGGTGGTCGACGGCACCGCCCGGCCCGGGGTCGACCCGGCCGAGCTGGTCAGCCCCGGCGACGTGACGCTCAAACTGGCCACCGTCACCGCCGCCACCGACCAGGACGTCGACGCGGCGGTCACCGCCGCCCGCGCCGCCGCACCCGGCTGGGCCGCGACCCCGTGGCCGGACCGGGTCGCGGTGCTGCGCCGGGCGGCCGATCTGATCAGCGAGCGCTCCAACGAGTACGCCGCGCTGATGAGCATGGAGGTCGGCAAGAACCGGCTGGAGGCGCTCGGCGACGTCGAGGAATCGGCGGACCTGATCCGCTACTACTGCGACATGTACGACAATCATCACGGTTTCGACCAGCCGATGGCGACCATCGCCGCCAACGAATCCACCCGCAGCGTGCTCAAGCCGTACGGGGTCTGGGCGGTGATCAGCCCGTTCAACTTCCCGATGGCGTTGACCGCCGGGCCGGCCGGCGCGGCACTGGTCGCCGGCAACACCCTCGTCCTCAAGCCCAGCCTGCAGGGCACCTTCTCGGCCTGGAAGTTCTTCGAGTGCCTGGTCGACGCCGGGCTGCCGAACGGTGTCGCGCACTTCCTCCCCGGCGGCGACGACCCGGGCCGGGCACTGGTGGCGCACCCCGGCGTCGGCGGCCTCACCTTCACCGGATCGTACGAGACCGGCATGTCAATCATCCGGGCGTTCACCGGCGCGTACCCGAGGCCCGTCGTCTGCGAGATGGGCGGCAAGAACGCCGCCATCGTCTCGGCCCGGGCCGACCTGGACCGGGCGGTCGCCGGCGTCGCCCGCTCCGCGTTCGGCTTCTCCGGCCAGAAGTGTTCGGCCTGCTCCCGGGTGTACGTGGCGCGGGAACTCCACGACGAGTTCGTCACCCGACTCGCCGAGCGGGCCGAGTCGCTGGTCGTCGGCGACCCGTTGGCCCGTGACACGTACCTCGGTCCGGTCATCGACGCCGCCGCCGTACGCCGCTACGGCGAGGCCGTCGCACACGCCGCGACCGTCGGCCGGGTGGTCACCGGCGGCCAGGTGCTCGCCGGGGTCGACGGCCGCCCCGACGGCTACTACCTGGCACCGGCCGTCGTCGCCGACGTACCGCCCGACGACGACCTCTTCCAGCGCGAGCTGTTCGTGCCGTTCGTTGCGGTCAGCCCGGTCGACTCGGTCGACGAGGGCCTGGACCGGGCCAACAGCGTGCCGCTGGGCCTGACCGCCGGGTTCTTCTCCACCGACCAGGGCGAGATCGACCACTTCCTCGACCGGATCGAAGCCGGCGTCGTCTACGTCAACCGGCCGGCCGGCGCCACCACCGGCGCCTGGCCCGGGGTGCAGCCGTTCGGCGGCTGGAAGGGCTCCGGCAGCACCGGCAAGGCCGGCGGCGGCCCGTACTACCTGCAGCAGTTCCTCCGCGAGCAGTCGCAGACGGTGGTGGCCTGATGACGACGACCCCCGACTGGTTCGACCCGGACCGCCCGCAACCGCACCTGGTCACCGAACTGCCCGGACCGCAGGCCCGCGAAGTGCTGGCCCGCGACCGGGCGGTGACCAGCCCGTCGCTGCCCCGCGCCTACGCGATCGCGCCCCGGCGCGGCCACGGTACCGTCGTCGAGGACGTCGACGGCAACCTGTTCCTCGACTTCAACGCCGGGATCGCCGTCACCTCCACCGGCCACTGCCACCCGAGCGTCGTCGAGGCGGTGCAGCAGCAGGCCGCGACCCTGCTGCACTACTCGGCCAGCGACTTCTACCTGCCGATGTACGGACAGATGTGCCAGGCGCTGGCCGAGACCGCACCGATGCACGGCCCGGTACGGGTCTTCCTGACCAACTCCGGGGCCGAGGCGGTCGAGGGCGCGCTGAAGCTGTCCCGGTACGCCACCGGCCGGCAGTACGTGATCAGCTTCTACGGATCGTTCCACGGCCGCACCTACGGGGCGATGACGCTGACCGGGTCGAAGTCCAAGTACCACAAGGGATTCGGCCCGCTGCTGCCCGGCGTGCTGCACGCGCCCTACGCCCCGGCGTCGCTGGACTTCATCGAGGAGGTGCTGTTCGAGCACCAGGTGGATCCGAGCGAGGTCGCGGCGATCTTCGTCGAACCGATCCAGGGTGAGGGCGGCTTCATCGTGCCGCCGGCCGGCTGGCTCGCCCGGCTACGGCGCATCTGCGACCAGCACGGGATCCTGCTCGTCGCCGACGAGGTGCAGTGCGGCATGGGCCGCACCGGCCGGATGTGGGCGATCGAGCACACCGGCGTACAGCCGGACATCCTGATCAGCGCGAAAGGCATCGCCTCCGGCCTGCCGCTGGGTGCGTTCCTGGCCCGGTCCGAGCTGATGGAGGCGTGGGGTCCGGGCGCGCACGGCTCCACCTACGGCGGCAGCCCGGTGCCGTGCGCCGCCGGCCTCGCCACCCTGCGGGTCATCCAGGAGGAGGGCCTGCTGGACAACGCCACCACGCAGGGTGAGTTCCTGCTCGCCGGGCTGCGCGAGCTGCAGCAGGCGTATCCCCGGCTGGTCGTCGACGTGCGCGGGGTCGGCCTGATGATCGGCGTCGAGTTCCCCACCGGTGAGATCGCCGGCCAGGTGCAGCAGGCGGCGTTCAGTCGCGGTCTGCTGGTGCTGGAGGCCGGCCCCAACGCGGTACGGATGTCGCCGCCGCTGGTGATCACCCGGGCCCAGGCGCAGACCGGTCTACGGCTGTTCGGCGCGGCCGTCGCCGAGGTCGCCGACAACGTTCAGGCCGCCGACAACGTTCAGGCCGCCGGCGACGGAAAGGTCGCAGCCGGCGGAGAGATCGAAGCCGGCGGGGCCGTCGCCGTACCGGGATGAGCCACGTCTTCGGCCGGGTGTCCGACGACGCGCCACGGATCGCCTCGGCGTCCGGCGCGCAGCTGTGGGACACCACCGGCAAGCGTTACCTCGACGCCGCCGCCGGGGCGATCGTCGTCGGCGTCGGTCACGGCGTCACCGAGGTGGTCCGGGCGCAGGCCGAGCAGGCCGGCGCGGTCGCGTACGCGCACGGCTCGATGTTCCGCGCCGACGTGCTGGAGGAGTACGCCGCCGAGCTCGCGGCCGTACTGCCGATGGACGATCCGTTGGTCTTCCCGGTCTCCGGCGGCAGCGAGGCGGTGGAGACCGCGCTGAAGATGGCCCGCGCCTATCACCTGGCCCGGGGCGAGGACCGGCACCTCGTCGTCGGCCGGGTCGGCTCCTACCACGGTAACTCCCGGGGCGCGTTGGACGCCTCTGGCCGGGCCGGGCTGCGTGCGCCGTACCTGCCGTGGCTGGGGCAGGCGGTGCACACCTCGACCCCGTACGAGTACCGCTGCCCGTTCCCGGACATCCATCCGGTCGGCTGCGGGGCGCGGCACGCGGCGGCGCTGGCCGAACTGTGCCGGACCCGGCCGGTCGCGGCGTTCATCGCCGAGCCGATCGCCGGGGCCGGGCTGGGTGCCTGCGTCCCGCCGGACGACTACTGGCCGGCCGTCGCCGAGGTCTGCCGCCGGTACGGGGTGCTGCTCATCGCCGACGAGGTGATGACCGGCTTCGGCCGCACCGGCACCTGGTTCGGCGTCGACCACTGGGGGGTACGCCCGGACATCCTGGTCGCGGCGAAGGGAGCCAGCTCGGGCTACTGGCCGCTGGGGCTGGCCGTCGCCGCCGGCCCGGTGCACGACACGATCGCGCGCACCGGTTTCACCCACGGGTTCACCTACTCGCACCACCTGGTCGGGGCGGCCACCGGCCGGGCGGTGCTGCGGGTGCTGCGCGAGCGGGACCTCGTCGCGGCCGGCCGGCGGGCCGGCGAGTCGCTGCGCCGGGCCCTGCGCCGGGAGCTGGCCGACTCACCGTACGTCGGGGACATCCGCGGGCGCGGTCTGCTGGTCGGCGTCGAACTGGTCGCCGACCGGCAGACCGCGCGGCCGTTCAGCCGTACCGCCCGGGTCGCCGAACGGGTCGTCGCCGCCGCCCGGCACGCCGGTCTGCTGCTCTACAGCGGAACCGGCTGCGCCGACGGCGTCGACGGTGACGTGATCCTGCTCGGCCCGCCGCTGGTCGTCTCGGCCGACGAGGTCGAGGAGATCGCGGTCGGCACGGCGGCGGCGATCCGCACCGTGACGGAGCGGGCCGAGGCGGGGTAGCCGACCTTCGCGGAACAGCCGGCCCCGCCGGCCCGAGCCGGGACGCGGGTCAGAAGTCGTCGTCGAAGGTCACCGAGCCGGTCACCCCGACCTGGTACGCCGACACCCGCCGCTCGAAGAAGTTGGACAGCTCCTGCACGTCCTGCAACTCCATGAAGGCGAACGGGTTACGGCTGCCGTACATCGGCTCGATGCCGAGCACCGCGAGCCGCCGGTCGGCGACGTGCTGCAGATATTCCCGCATGTCGGCCAACGACATCCCGGACACGCCCTGGTCGAGCAGATCCGCGGCGAACTGCACCTCGCACTCCACCGCCTCGGCCAACATGTCCTTGACCTGCTGCTGCATCTCGGCGTCGAACAGGTCCGGCTCCTCGGCGCGGACCGTGTCCACCACGTCGAAGGCGAACGCCATGTGCATGGACTCGTCGCGGAACACCCAGTTGGTGCCCGAGGCGAGACCGTGCAGCAGACCCCGGGACCGCAGGAAGTACACGTAGGCGAAGGCGCCGTAGAAGAACAATCCCTCGATGCAGGCGGCGAAGCAGATCAGGTTGAGCAGGAAGGCCCGCCGGTCGGCGCGGGTACGCAGTTCCCGCAGCTCGAAGATCGAGTCGATCCATCTGAAGCAGAACTCGGCCTTGCGGGCGATCGACGGGATGTTCTCCACCGCCGCGAACGCCGCGAACCGCTCCCGCTCGTCCGGCACGTAGGTGTCCAGCAGGTTCAGGTAGAACTGGACGTGCACCGCCTCCTCGAACAGTTGCCGGGACAGGTAGAGCCGGCCTTCCGGGGAGTTGACGTGCTGGTAGAGGTTGAGCACCAGGTTGTTCGCGACGATGGTGTCGCCGGTGGCGAAGAACGCGACGAGCCGGGACACCAGATGCCGCTCGGCCGGCGACAGCCTGGCCAGGTCCGGCAGGTCGGAGTGCAGGTCGACCTCCTCCACCGTCCACGTGTTCTTGATCGCGTCCCGGAACCGGTCGAAGAACTGCGGATACCGCATCGGCCGCAGGGTCAGATCCATGCCGGGGTCGAGCAGCAGCTGCCGCCGATCCGCGCCGGTCGTCGCGTCGCTGGCGGCGGCGGTCGCGGTGGCGGTGGCGGTTTCGGAGACGGTGGCGGTTTCGGAGACGGTGGTCACTGGCAGGCCTCACAGGTTTCGGGGTTTTCCAGGGAGCAGGCCGACGCCTCGTCGTCGCTGGTCGCGATGACTGGCCCGGGGGTCGGCCCGGCGGTCGGCGCGATGCCGACGGTGGCCTGCTGGATCCGGGTCGCCGGGCGCGACCGCAGGTAGTAGGTGGTCTTCAGCCCGGACTTCCAGGCGTACAGGTACATCGAGGACAGCTTGCCGATGGTCGGCGCGCTGAGGAACAGGTTCAGTGACTGCGACTGGTCGACGTACGGCGCACGGGCGGCGGCCAGGTCGATCAGCGCCCGTTGCGGCAGCTCCCATGCGGTACGGAACAGCTCCCGCACATCGGCGGGCAGGTCCGCGACGCCCTGCACCGACCCCTCGGCCCGCTTGATCTGCTCCCGGACCGGTGCCGTCCACAGCCCGCGCGCCTTCAGCTCGCCGACCAGGTAGGTGTTGATCTGCAGGAACTCCCCGGACATGGTTTCGCGTTTGAACAGGTTGGACACCTGCGGCTCGATGCACTCGTAGCAGCCGGCGATCGAGGCGATCGTCGCGGTCGGCGCGATCGCGACCAGCAGCGAGTTCCGCAGACCGTGCGCGGCGATCGTCGACCGCAGCCGGGCCCACCGCTCGGGCTGGCCGACCTCGGCACCCCACAGGTCCGGGTGCAGCTCGCCCCGGGCGGCCCGGGTCTCGGCGTACGCCGGATGCGGGCCGAACCGTTCGGCCAGCCCGGCGGAGGTCTCCAGCGCGGTCAGGAAGACCTCCTCCTGGACGCGGGTGGACAACTCCCGGGCCGGCGCCGAGTCGAACGGCAGCCGCAGCGTGAAGAACGCGTCCTGCAGGCCCATCAGCCCCAGCCCTACCGGCCGCCAGCGCGGGTTCGACGCCGCCGCCTGCGCCGCCGGGTAGTAGTTGATGTCGATCACCCGGTCGAGGAACACCACAGCGGTACGGACCGTGGCGCGCAGCTTGTCCCAGTCGACGCCGTCGGCAGTGACGTGCGCGCCGAGGTTGATCGACCCGAGGTTGCACACGGCGGTCTCGTCGTCGCTGTTGACCTCCAGGATCTCGGTGCACAGATTGGACAGGTGGATCGTGTTGCCCGGCTCACCGGTCTGGTTGGACAGCCGGTTCGCGGCGTCCTTGAACGTCATCCACCCGTTGCCGGTCTGCGCCAGGGTGCGCATCATCCGCCCGTACAGGTCGCGGGCCTTGACCGTCCGGACCGCCTTCTTCTCCGCCGCCCGGTACGCCTCGTCGAACGCCTCGCCGAACAGGTCGGGCAGCTCCGGTGCGTCGGACGGGTCGATCAGCGACCAGTCGGCGTCCGCCTCGACCCGGCGCATGAACTCGTCCGGGATCCAGTTGGCCAGGTTCAGGTTGTGGGTACGCCGGGCGTCCTCACCGGTATTGTCCCGCAGCTCCAGGAACTCCTCGACGTCCGGATGCCACGGCTCCAGGTAGACGCAGGCGGCGCCCTTGCGGCGGCCACCCTGGTTGACCGCCGCGACCCCGGCGTCGAGCGTCTTGAGGAACGGCACGATGCCGTTCGACCTGCCGTTGGTGCCCCGGATCAGCGCGCCCCGGCCACGGATCCGCGACCAGGAGATGCCGATCCCGCCGGAGAACTTCGACAGCTTCGCCACCTGGTGGTAGCGCTCGTAGATGGAGTCGAGCTCGTCGCGCGGCGAGTCGACCAGGAAGCACGACGACATCTGGGTGTGCCGGGTGCCCGAGTTGAACAGGGTCGGTGAGCTGGGCAGATAGGCCAGGCTGGAGATCAGCCGGTAGAAGTCGACCGCCTCGGCCGGCGTCTGGGACAGCCCGCATGCCACCCGCAGCAGCCAGTACTGTGGCGTCTCCACCACCAGCCGGGTCTGCGGATGCCTCAGCAGGTAGCGGTCGGCCACCGTACGCAGCCCGAAGTACTCGAAGCGCAGGTCGCCGTCGCCGTCGCCGTCGACGGCGTCGTCGAGTTTGCGGGCGTTGCGGGCCACGAACGCGGCGGTGTCGTCGCCGATCAGCCCTAGGCCGTGGGCGTAGCGGATGGACTGGCTGAAGCTGGCCACCTGCTGGCCGCGGACCTCCTTGTCCACGTAGGCGGCGAGCAGCCGGGCCGCCAGTTTCGAGTACTGCGGCTCCTCGCCGATCAGCTCCGCCGCCGTCTGGATGGACAGTTTGTCCAGCTCGGCGGTTGTCGCCCCGTCGTACAGTCCGCTGATCGTCCGGGTCGCCACCCGCAGCGGGTCGACCTCGGCCAGGTCGGCGACCCAGTGTTCGACCGCCTTGACGATCTTGTTGACGTCCACCGGTTCGGTGTCGCCGTTGCGCTTGCGTACCTGCATCGGTTCCCCTTGTCGTGCCTGTCCACCGGTCGACGGACACACGGGGAGGACGCCACCGGTCGCCCACCTGGCGGTCTGCTCCGCCGGTGTGGACCGGTCGTCGGCGTCGGCCGTCCCGCGCGGCCTTCGACCACCGCACGCGACGCGTGCGGCACGCTGGCAGGTCTTCGGACTCGTGGGCGTCGTGCTCGTACCTACTGGCCGTCGCTTCCCGGACCCGCCGCGGGTCCAGTGCTTGGTGACGGCGGTCGTTCCCACTCACCGCTGCGGGGCAGTCCCGGACTCACACCGGGTTCCCTCTTGCCTCGACCACCACCGAGGGGCGGCCGAACCAGCTGCGGGGTACACCATATATGGGTACGGGCCAGAAGACGCAACACCAGATACTGTGTTCGGCGTGTCGCGGCGTCGGGTCGCACCGGGTACGAGGAGGAGGGTGCATCGGGTGAGAAGCGTGCTATGGGGTCTGTACGAGGCGGTGCTCGGCACCCTGCTCGTCGGCGTCGTCGGGGTGCTCAGCATCCAGGCGACCGGGCTGCGGCCGGTGCGGTCTTCGACCTGAACAACACCCTGGCCGGGATCACCTCGCCACGCACCCCGTACCTGCCGATGCTCGGGATCGCGGCGGTGAGCAGCCAGGCCATCTGGGCTCTCACCGTCGGGCCCCGGCGACGGCCCCGACGGTGCCGGGTGGGCCTGGTCGTCGGCTTCAGCGTGTCGACCGTGGCGCTGATCACCCTGTCGTTCGTCATCGCACCCGACATCGCCGCGCAGCGCGAACCGCTACCGGGAATCCTGCCGGGCTGGCAAGGCTGAATCCATAAGGGAGGCAGTGAATCCGCCGTACACCTCTGGTGAAGCCGGCCACCGAGCGCGGCGGCGTAGCGGGCGACGACATCCTGCCCGGAGATCTTGCCCTGTTCGATCTGGGAAACCCGGCCCTTGGTGACGCCCATCCGGTCGGCGACCTGTTGCTGGGTCAGGCCTCGGGCCTTGCGTACCTCGGCGAGGCGGTGCCCGACGACGGTGGCCAGCAGTTCCCGCTTGCCGGCCTCGACCGCTTCCTCGCCACCGGCCCGTTCGACGTAGGCACTCCGGACGTCACTCCAGCGCGTGTAGCTCGTCACGGCCTCACCTCCTGCATGGCACCTTTTCCTCGATCGATCTCGCAGCTGGGCAGACTCCACCACTGATCTGCTGTCAGCCTGCGTCAGGCAGCGGCGTCGCGGGGCTCGAAGCCGACCTTCAGGCTCACTCCCAGCGCCGCTGCCAGTCGCTCCAGCACCACGAGTGTCGGCACGGTCCCGCCAGCCTCGAACCGGGCCACCGCAGACTGCGTCATCCCCGACGCCGTGGCCAGCTGCGTCTGACTCCAACCGCGACGCTCGCGCAGCTCACGCACCGAACGACCGAGCTCGAATGCCAACCGCGTCGCCTCGTACGCCTCGGCGGCTTCCGGCTCAGCCAACCGCCGCTCCCGCATCGCAGCCCAGCCGCCACCCTCACCCATGGCTAGACCTCCTCCTTGCCCTCAACCTGGTGTGCCTCGTTGATGCACCGCGCCAGCGCCTGACGCGCCCGGTCGATCTCCCGATCCTCGCGCATCCGGGTCTTGAAGAAGACCGTCAGCAAGATGATCCGCCTTCCCGACTCGATCCAGTAGGTGACCCTTACCGCGTGCTGCTCAAGGTGGAACCGCAACTCACGGAGCTTCCGATCAAGCTGCTTCGTGTAAGGCTCGCCCAGTAGCGGCCCCTGCTCGGCCAGCAGGTCGACGTAGAACGCGGCTCGGGCGAACAGGGCACTCGGCAGACTCTCCAACCACTTCTCTGCTTCCGGTTCCAGCTCCACGACACCCCAGGCTATAGCATAGATGCTATAGTAGCACGGCGGCCACAGCTTGGCCCGACGTCAGCTTGACTGCGCGACCCACTTGACGCATTCTGTTATGGGAATATGATGGCTGCCGTGGCACGAGCAGCGACGACGTCGGACGTCTTCAACGCGATCGCCGAGCCGCAGCGCCGGGACATCCTGGCGCTGCTGCGGGCGGGCGAGTGGCCGGTGACCGACCTGGCCCGGGAGCTGGGGATGAGCCAGCCACGGGCGTCCAAGCACTTGCGGGTGCTCCGTGAGGTGGGGCTGGTGCGGGTCCGCGAGTCGGGCAAGCAGCGCCTCTACGGCCTGGACGCTGGCGGCCTGCGGCCGATCCACGAGTGGGTCGGCGGGTTCGAGGAGTTCTGGAACGGCAGTTTCGACCGGCTGGACAGCTACGTGCAGGACCTCAAGCAGACACGACAGGAGCAGTGACCGATGGCAGGAGCAGAGCGGGAAACATCGGCGGAGCCGGCGACGGCCGACCGGGAGATCGTGATCTCCCGGGTCATCGACGCCCCACTGGAGCTGGTGTTCGAGGCGTTCACCGAGGTTCGGCACCTGTCACGGTGGTGGGGTCCGGAGGGGTTCAGCACCACCACGCGGTCCTTCGAGTTCCGGGTCGGCGGCGAGTGGGACTTCGTGATGCACGGCCCGGACGGCACCAACTACTCCGAATGGATCACCTGGACCGAGATCGTCCCACCGCAGCGGATCGCCCTGCTGCACGGCGAGTCCTGCGATGACCCGAACGCCTTCGAGTCGACCCTGGGCTTCGCTCCGGACGGTGCGGCGACCCGGATCGTGATGCGTACCGCCTTCCCCACCCGCGAGCTGCGCGACCAGGCCGTGGAGAAGTACCACGCGATTGAGGGCGGCGAGCAGACGCTGAGCAACCTGGCGGCCTACGTGGCCGAACTCACCCAGCGGCAGGAGGAGGGTCGCTGATGGCCGGCAAGGTGTTCTTCAGCGTGTCGATGTCGCTGGACGGCTTCAGCGCGCCCGAGCAGCAGGAGCAGGACCCGAAACTGGAGCGCTGGATGGCGCAGTGGATGGAGCTGCAGGCGTGGGCCTTCCCGCTGCGGTTCTTCCGGGAGAACCTGAAGCTGGGCGACGGCGGCGAGGAGGGGCGCGACAACGACATCGCCCGGGAAACGTTCGAGCGCACCGGCGCGAGCATCATGGGCCGGCGCATGTTCGACTTCGGCGAGCAGGCATGGCCAGCGGAAGCGCCCTTCCACACTCCGGTCTTCGTGCTCACGCACAACAGGCGTGACCCGTGGGAGCGGCCGGGCGGCACCACCTTCCACTTCGTCGACGACGGCATTCACCGTGCGTTGGACCAGGCCCGCGAGGCTGCCGGCGACCGGGATGTCCGCATCGCCGGCGGCAGCGAGACGATCCTGCAGTACGTGAACGCCGGCCTGGTCGACGCGTTCTCGATCGCGCTCGCGCCCGTGCTGTTCGGTGGCGGTACCCGCCTGTTCGATGGCGTGGACGCGTCCAAGGTCGCGCTGGAGCCGATCCGTTCGGAACCATCGACACGGGTGACGCACCTGACCTACGCCGTCCACCCCCGGTAGTTAGGCAGTACTTCCCCCGTGGGCAAGGAACTTCGTTCGTGGGAGCGTGGTTCGGCCAACTGGCTGCTAAAATCTCTTGTGCGGGACGATTTCGATCTCCCGCACAGCCTTGCCTCGATCCACCGACGCGGTTGCCGCTGTATGTTGGTCGATCATTTCTGTGTTGGGTGGTGCGGCGGGCGTGAGGGAGTCGCCGATCACGTGATCGGCTTGCTCCGAGGGTG
>NZ_JBHMIP010000046.1:0-20591 GCF_048060245.1 Micromonospora sp. LOL_014 | reverse complement strand
CGTGTACGTGCCGGCCCAGTCCGCCCACCACGACGGGTGGGTACTCCCAGGACAGCATCAGGATCCGGCGGCGTCCGTCGGCGGCGTCGCCGGCGGACGGCAGCGGCGGGTGCGGTCGGGACGTCGGGACCGGACGGCACAGGCCGTCCTGAGTGACCAGTGCGTTGGCGAACTGGTCGCCGACCCGCAGGGGCATCGCGATCTTCTCCATCCATCTCGAACAAGTGCGGGTGCGCCGGCGCCGGTGACGGCAAGACAGGCGGTGAGAGGGTGCTGCGGCGGTGATCTGGTGCTGCGCGACGAGGTCGAGCGGTGGCCGATGGCCGTGGCGCGAGTGAGAAGAGGTGGCCGACGGCCGGTGGCGGGCGGACTGCCATGCTGCGGTGCGTGGTGCCGCCGTTTTCAAGGAAACGACATCCGGACCGGATCCGCATCCCGTAGGTACCGGAGGTGACCGAAGACACTCGGCCCCGGGTCGCCGGTGCCCCTGATGCCCGGCCGGTTGGCAGTCAGCGGCGGCAGAGTGCCAGCGGACCCGGCCGGTCGGGGGCCGGGTCTACCGGATCGGCGGTGTCGGTCATCGCCATCGGCGGTGTCAGCAGCAGGATCCCGACACCGGCGGTACCGCAGGCGCACACCAGCAGCACCATCGCGACCGGTCCGTCGGCGAAGCGTTCCCCGAACAGGGCCACCCCGATCACCGCCGACGCGAGCGGGTTGGCCAGCGTGACAGTGGCCAGCGGCGCGCCGAGGCCGCCGCCGCGGTAGGCGAGCTGTGACAGCAGCACCCCGGCGATGGCCATCGCGGCGACGGCCGGCACGGTCGGGCCGATCAGGGCGGCCGCTGCGTGTTCGGCGTACTCGCGGGTCACCGCGTGGGTCAGCGCGGATGCGACGGCGAACGCGATGCCGGCGCCGGTGGCGTACAGCAGGCTCCGGGGCACCGGGCGGCGCAGTGCCGCGGTGCCGGCGATCATCGCGGTGAGCACGACGGCGCTGGCCACGATCAGGACGGTGCCGTCCGCTGCGGTCATCCCGTCGCCGCTGCCCGGCACCGTCAGGCTGAGCAGCAGGAGCAGACCGAGTACGGCCGCCGCAGCACCGACCCACTGCCGGGCGGCGACCCGCCGGGTGGTGAACGCGGCGCCGATCGGCAGGGCCAGCACAAGCGTCAGGACGCCGAGCGGCTGCACCACCGACAGGGGGCCGTACGCGAGCGCCGCCACGTGCAGAAGCGCGCCGGCGGCGTTCAGCGCCACCGACAGCCACCAGCGGCGGGCCCTTAGCAGCGCCCGGACGACCGCCCGCCAGGGGGTCTGGGCCCCGAGTCGGACGGCGAGCCGTTCCTGGACCACGGCGCCGAGGGCGTACGCGAGGGCCGAGGCGACAGCGAAGGCCACGGAGATCAGTAAGTCGGTCACGACCGGGCCCGTCGGCACCCTTGGCGCGTCATCGTCCCATGATCCCTCACCCGACGCCGGTCACCCTCACCCCGTCGGGGGGCAGTTGTCTCCGTCTCACGAAGTACCTCGCTGTCGGGGTTCCTCCGTCTGACGGAGGACGGAACCGGAGTGAATCTCCGGGTGGTGGCCGGAACGCTCAGATCAGAACGCTCAGGCCAGAACGACGACCAGCCCGGCGAGTGCGACCAGGAAGAGGAGTCCGAGGACCGCTTGGAACAGCAGCGCCGGACCGAGGTGCGACCAGACGGTCGGGGTCCGTGGGTTGAGGAACTGGCCGGTGGTGAGGTTGACGATGCGTTCCACCCGGGGCGGCAGCTCGGGATCCTTCTGCCGGCGTACCGTCACCTGCACGTGGTCGGCCGGGTCGAGGGCACTCTGCGGCACATGTCCGTGGATTTCCATCTCGCACAGCACCCCGACGGTGTCCCGGATGTGCAGGGGGGTCACCAGGAACTCAGGTCCGTTGCGCAGCTCCTTCCACTTGCGGCGAGCGGCGGTGGAGCCGCTTCCGGCCAGGCGGATCGAGGCGAGCACCGCGCCGAGCGCTCGGATCACCCCGGCCGCCGCGAGGACCCCGATCAGGATGGGCTGACCGACTTTGATCGGCCGGGAGTAGCCGCCGACCAGACGGACCACGTGTCCGGTGATGATCGGCCCGGTCCGGTGGACGGCTCGCTCGGGGAAAAGTTCGGGATCCATCCATCACCACCCAATGTTTGTCTTTTTTCACGCATTGTATCGAGGTGGTCGAGTGAATGCTGTGAATGAATGGGTTCATGGGGGAGGAGGTGGTTGATTTGAGGTGATTCGTCGAGCTGTCCGGGTATGCCGGCGGAGAGAGGAGGGGGTACGTCATGGATCTGTCCTTCCTACGGCCGCTCTACGCCCGGCCCGGACCGTGGGCGTCGGTTTACCTGGACGCCTCACACGACACCGAGGACGCGGTGGACGCGCTCGAACTGCGCTGGCGAGCGCTGCGTGATCAGCTGAACCAGCAGGGCGCCGATCCGGCGACGGTCGTGGCGCTGGGCGCGGCGGTGACCCGACATGTGCCCCGCGCCGGTGAGTACGGCCTCGCGCTCAGCGCCGCCAGCGGCGACGTGGTACTGCACAATTACCTGCCGGCGCCGCCCCCGCATGACCTCGCCACGGTCGGCCCGCTTCCGCACGCGATGCCGCTGGTCGCCCAGCGGGGCGAGGAGATCAGCTGGCTGCGGGTCCTGGTCAGTCGTACCGGGGCCGAGATCGACGCGGTCAGCGCCGGCGGGTTGCCCCGGCAGGCCGGCGTCGACGGTCCGGCCGCCCACCCGATCCGCAAGGTCAAACCGGGGGCCTGGTCCCAGGCCCGGTTCCAGCGGGCGGCCGAGGTGTCGTGGCGACGCAACGCCGGTGCCAGCGCCGCGGCGACGGCGGCATTGGCCGACCAGATCGGGGCCGAGGTGCTGGTGGTCGCCGGCGACCCGGAGGCACGCCAGCTCATGGTCGGCCAGCTGCCGAGGCGCTGGCAGTCGCGTACGGTGCAGACCGATGCCGGGTCGCGGGCGGTGGGTGCCGACCCCGAGCCGTTGACCGAGGCCACCATCCAGGCCATCGCCGCAGTGGCCGCCGAGCACACCGACCGGGCACTTGACCGCTACGGCGCGCAACAGGGTCGGGGCGATGGGCTGCCCGCCGTGGTCGACGCGCTGCAGCGGGCTCAGGTCGACACGCTGCTGCTGGTCGACGACCCCTCCTCGACCCAGCGGGTCTGGATCGGCCCGGAGCCGACCCAGATCGCCCTGGATCCGGCCGACCTGGCCGTCATGGCGGTGGACGAGCCCTGCGAGGTCCGCGCCGACGCGGCGCTGCTGCGCGCGCTGGCGGCCACCGACGCCGATCTGGTGCTGGTCGGTCCCGGTGACGCGGATCTGGCCGGCGGGGTCGGCGCCGTGCTGCGGTATTCCGATCCAATCACCAGCTGAGCGCACTGCCGGTGCGTCGGCAGCCGTCCTCGGCGTGGAATTTTCATGGCATTCGGATCGGGTGGCGTTGTCACTGCAAGTAGGGTCCGGCTTAGTGAGGGCGTCCGTCCGGTGCTGGACCGGACTCGCGACCCGATCAATGTGCCGGAATGCGGAGCTCAGGGCCGGATCACCGGGGAGGGGCGAAATGTCCGGACAAAGACGTACGGTAACTCGTTCGGAACACGCGCTGGAGGACCTCGACGGAGCAGCTCTGTCCTACGCGGCCCGATTCGCCGACCAGGCTGAGAATCGGCGCCGGGATCTGCGAGAGGAACTCGTCCAGCTGGCCCTGCCGTTCGCCGGTCGGCTGGCCCGGCGTTACCGCGGTCGCGGCGAGCCGCTGGAGGATCTCGAGCAGGTCGCCCGGCTCGGGCTGGTCAAAGCGGTGGACCGCTACGACCCAGACCGTGGCTCGTTCACCGCCTACGCGGCGGTGACCATCACTGGGGAGATCAAACGCCACTTCCGGGACCGGACCTGGGGCGTACACGTGCCCCGCCGGCTACAGGATCTCACCATCGAGGTGAGCCAGGCGACCGCGGTGCTGACCAGCGAGCTGTCCCGGTCGCCGACCGTCGCCGAACTCGCCGAGCGGCTGGACACCTCCGAAGAGGACATCCTCGCGGCCCTGGAATCCGCCGCCGGCTACACACCCGCGTCGCTGAACGGGCCGGTCGGCGACGACGGACCCGCCGAGCTGGGCGACATGTTCGGCGCGCTGGACGCCGACCTGGAGTCCGTCGACGACCGGCTCACGGTCAGCGGGCTGCTCTACCGGCTGCCGGCCCGGGAACGCCGGATCCTCGCCATGCGCTTCTACGGCAACTACACCCAGTCGGACATCGCCGCCGAGTTCGGCATCTCCCAGATGCATGTCTCCCGGCTGCTGTCCCGGACCCTGACCTGGCTGCGCCAGGCGATGCTGACCGACGCCCCGCCCCGGTGGGATTCCGGGATCGCCCAGCCGGAGCCGGCCGACGTCGCGCTGACCGTCTCCGTGCGGCGCGCCGACGGCCGGACTGAGATCGGCCTGACCGGCGAACTCGACCGGGAGGCGGCCGAACGGGTCCGCGACGGACTGGTCGACGCGGTCCGGGCCGCCGGCCCCGACGCCGAGGTCCTGGTCGACCTGGACGGCGTCGGCTTCGTCGACGCCGCCGGCATCGCCGCGTTGCTGGCCAGCCACGAGGCCGCCCGCCGGGCGGCGGTACGGCTACGGTTCACCCGGCCCCAGCCCTATGTGCGACGCAGCCTGACCGTGGCCGGCCTGGCACCGCTGTTCGCCGTGGTCTGAGCCGGTTTCGCCCCGCTACCTCGATCGGGGGAACCGGTGCCGGCTGGCGCTGGCGGCGTTACCGGCGCCGATAGCGTGCCGACCGTGAAACAACGTGGAAACCGCTTGGTCGCGGCAATCGTCGCAGGCGCGGGCACGTTCGCCTTCGGCATCTCCGGAGCTGGGGACGATACGTCGAACTCCGGTGCCATCGCACTGGTCGGGTTGGTGGTCGGTCTGATCGTTTTCCACGCCACCAAGCCGAGTGCGGGAAGCAAATAGCCTGGTCGGCGGTTCCGGCCGGGCTCGGCGTCAGCCGGCAGCCGCGGTGGTCGCCAGCGCCCGCCGGTGCTGGCCCAACGGGGGCCGTTCCTGGACCGACACGTCGCTGACGACGATCTCGCGTTCCAGATTGCTCAGCGCCTCGGCCTCGCCGCGCCGGAACTGGGTGAGCAGGCCGCCGGGCGGACGCTCCGAGACCACCCAGCCCTTTCGGTGGAGCCGCGACCAGGCCGTCAACAGGATCTGGGCGGACATCCGCCCCAACGCCTCGGTGCTCTGGTGCCGGTGCCGCCGCTCGCCGAGATCGACCTGAGCCAGGGAGTCCAGCCCACAGACGTCGAGCAGGTCGATCAGCATCGCGGTCTCTACCCCGTAGCCGGAGACGAACGGGATCTGTTCCAGCACATCGCGTCGGCCGGCGTACTCGCCGGCCAACGGCTGGACGAATCCCGACAGGTCCGGCCAGAAGAGGTTGAACAGCGGTCGAGCCATGATCTCCGTGACCCGGCCACCGGCATCCGCCTCGACGTCACTCGACCGCACCAGCGGCCGGTGGTAAAAGCCCTTGACAAAGCTGACCGACTCATCGGTGAGCAGCGGGCCGAGCAGCCCGGTCACGAAGGCCGGCTGGAACTCCCGCAGGTCGGCGTCGACGAAGGCGATCAGATTCCCGTCGGTGGCGGCCAGCCCGGCCCAGAGCGCGTCACCCTTGCCCTCCAGTCGCGGCAGCCCTCGGGTCATCTCGTCCTGGCCGACGACCCGCGCGCCGGCGGCGGCGGCCACGGCCGCCGTGCTGTCGTCGGACCGGGAGTCGACCACCACCACGTCGTCGACCAGCGGCACCCGGTCCACCAGGTTCCCGACGATCGACTCGACGATGGCGCCGACGGTGGCCTCCTCGTTGCGGGCCGGCAGTACGACGCTCACCCGCCGGCCGGTCCTGGCCTTGGCCATGGCCAGTTCCCAGGGCGTCCACCGGCCCGCCGTCCCGGTGCGACGGGCGGCCCAGTCCGCAACCGTGGGAGCGACGGCCGTTCGCGCGTACCCCATGATCCACCCCCCGTGACGACACTCGATCAGCTGCTGGCTACCCCGCCCAGCGGGCGGTATGCGTCGTCCGATCGGGTTGGGCCGCCACGGCTGAGCGTCCTGGGGCGGGTGGGGCACCGCGAGCCGGACGCGTCGCGTAGCGTTGACGTTCATGGGTGTGTCGCAGCGTCTGAAGAGTCGGTTCCGGCGTTTCCTCCAGCGGCCGGGCAGCACGGTCGACCTCGCTCCGTTGGCGAAACTGCTCCCCGACATCGCCGGCCGGGAGGACGACCTGCGGGCGCTCGACGACGCCGAGTTGACCGCCGAGGCCGGCCGGGCCAACGAGTTCGTCGACCTCTGCGCCGTCGGCCGGGAGGCTGCCCGGCGGGCGATCGACGAGCGGCCGTTCGACGAGCAACTGCTCGGCGCAATGTCCCTGCTGGCCGGCAAGGTCGCGGAGATGGCCACCGGTGAGGGCAAGACCCTGACCGCCACGGTCGCCGCCTACGGGCATGTGCGGCGGGGCAACGGCCCGGTGCACGTGCTGACGGTCAACGACTACCTCGCCCGCCGAGACGCCGAGTGGATGGCGCCGGTCTACCAGTTGCTCGGGCTGACCGTCGGCTGGGTCACCGAGAGCAGCAGCCCCGAGCAGCGGCGGACCGCGTACCAGCGGGATGTCACCTACGTGTCGGTGAGCGAGGCCGGCTTCGATTTCCTGCGTGACCAGTTGGTCACCGATATCGCCGACCGGGTCCAGCCACCGCTGTCCACGGCGATCGTCGACGAGGCCGACTCGATCCTCATCGACGAGGCTCGGGTGCCGATGGTGCTGGCCGGGGCAGTCGTCGGTGAGCAGGACCCGGTGCACGCCGCCGCCACACTGGTACGCGGGCTGCGCGCCGGCCGGGACTACGAGGTCGCCGACGACGGCCGCAGCGTCGCGTTCACCTCCGCCGGGCTGGCCGCGGTCGAGGCCAAGCTGGACGGCGTCGACCTGTATGCCGACGACAACGTCGGGCAGCTGTCCGCGATCCACGTCGCCCTGCACGCCCACGCGTTGCTGCACCGCGACGTCGACTACATCGTCCGCGATGGCGCCGTGGAACTGGTGGACGAGATGCGCGGCCGGGTGGCGCAGCGCCGCCGATGGCCGGACGGGCTGCAGGCGGCAGTCGAGGCCAAGGAGGGTCTGAACGCCACGGCCGAGGGCGAGGTGCTCGGCACCATCACCGTGCAGGCGTTCGTCGCGGCGTACCGCACCCTGTGCGGGATGACCGCGACGGCGGTCCTCGTCGGCGACCAGCTCCGCGAGTTCTTCAAGCTGGAGGTGGCGGTGATCCCGCCACACACCCCGTGCGTACGGATCGACGAGCCGGACCGGATCTACGCCACCCGCGCCGAGAAGGACGAGGCGCTGGTCGCCGAGATCAGCTCGGCCCACGCCACCGGGCGTCCGGTTCTGATCGGCACCCTCGACGTCAAGGAGTCGGAGAGCCTGGCGGCGTCGTTGGGCGAGGCCGGCGTTGCCTGCGTGGTACTCAACGCCAAGAACGACGATGAGGAAGCCGCGATCATCGCCGAAGCCGGTGCGCTGGGGGCGGTGACGGTCTCCACCCAGATGGCCGGGCGCGGCGTGGACATCCGCCTCGGCGGCAGCGACCAGGCCGACCGGGACCAGGTCGCCGAGCTGGGCGGGCTGTACGTGATCGGCAGCGGCCGGCACGACAGTCGGCGGGTGGACAATCAGTTGCGCGGCCGGGCCGGTCGCCAGGGCGACCCGGGTGGCTCGGTGTTCTTCGTCAGCCTGGAGGACGACCTGGTCGTCCGGCACGCCCCGGACGCGATCCCACCCTCGCCGCGGATGACGCCCGACGGCATCGTCCAGGACGAGCAGGTTGACTTCGCCATCGAACACGCCCAGCGGATCGCTGAGGGTGTCGACTACGAGATCCACCGGAACACCTGGCGCTACAGCGTGGTGATCGAGCAGCAGCGCAAGGCGCTCGCGGAGCGGCGTGAGCGGCTGCTGACCACCGAGGTCGCCGCGCTGATGCTGATGGACCGGTTCCCGCAGCGGTGCGCCGAGATGGACGAGGATCTGCTGTCGCGGGCCGCCCGTTCGATCGCCCTCTACCACCTGGACCGGCTCTGGACCGAACACCTCGCCGAACTGTCCGAGGTGCGCGAGGGCGTGCATCTGCGGGCACTCGGCCGGCTCGATCCACTCGACGAGTTCCACCGGGCGGCCGTGCCCGCGTTCAACCAGCTGATTCCGGAGATCGAGGCCCGCACCGTCGCGACTTTCGAACAGACCGAGTTCGACGAGGACTGGCAGCCCGACGAGGCCCAACTGGTACGGCCCAGTGCGACCTGGACCTACCTGGTGCACGACAACCCGTTCGGCTCCGAGCTGGACCGGCTGATCTCGTCCGTTGGCCGCCGGCTCAGTGGCAGCGGCCGCCGCTGAGCGCGGCCGGGGTGCGATCGCGTTGGCTCAGGCCGATCCGGCGGACAGCAGGCTGGCCGTACTGGAGACCGCCGCCCTGCTGCGGGAGTTGACCGCCGGCATGATTCGGTGCACCGATTTCGATCAAGCGGTGGAGCATCTCGCCGTGGTCGGCCGGAGTACGGCGACGTGATCGGCCCGGCGATCGGCACCGTGATGACCCAGCGGCGGTGCCCGGCCGGGGAGGCGCTCGCGGTGCCGTTGCCGGAGGTCGCCAAGCGGCTGGTGGCGTCGGCGCTGCGGACCGACAGCCAGCAGCGGTGATGGTGGGTGGGTTCGCGGCGGGAGATAATTGGGTAGCACGGGTGGTGTGACCGGTGTGACCAGTGGGAAGGGCGTGAGGGCGATGCAGGCGCAACTCCGCGTGCCCGGCCAGCCGATCCAGCCGATGCTGGTGACCCTGCCGTTCGGACTTTTCGTCTGTGCGGCCCTGTTCGACATCTCGGTGCTGGCCGGGGCACCCGACCTGTTCGGTGAGGTCGGCTACTGGACGTTGGTCGCCGGGCTGGCCGCGATGGCACTGACCGTGGCGGTGGGTCTGGTCGATCTCTGGGACGAGCCGTCCGGTCCGGTCCGTACCTCGCTGGTCCGGTTCAACCTGATCAGTACGGCGATGGGCGGGATGTTCCTGCTCGCCGGCCTGATTCGTACCTCTGGTCCGACGTCGTTGGCCGGCGTCCCGTTGTTGATCGTGGAGCTGGTCGGCCTCGGTGTGGGGGTGGCGGGGCTGCGCCACGGTACGGCTCTGCTGCGCCACGTCGGGGAGGTAGCGGCCGCCGACGAACGTGGCCGCCGGTCGGACGGGTTGGACGCGTTGGCCCGCCGCTAGCTGACTCCTCGCGACCGGGGCGCGCACGACCGTTGGGCGCCGGCTCAGCTGTCCAGCAGGTCCCGCATCCGGTTGATCTCGACTGCCTGCTCGGCAGCGATCGAGGTGGCGAGTTCCTCGATGGTCACGTCGCTGCCACCGGTGAGAACCCGGTCGGACATTTCGACGGCGCCTTGGTGGTGGTCGGTCATCATCGCCACGAAGAGCTGGTCGAACTCGGCCCCCCGGGCGGCCGCTAGCTCCCGGACGGCCTGCTCGGTCTGCATCCCGGGCATCGTGTCGTGGTCGTGCCCACCGGCCGGTAACCGCCGGTCCCGCAGCCACTGCCGGAGTACGGTGATCTCGGCGGTCTGTCCTGCCCGGATGCGGTCGGCGAAGGCCCGTACCCCTGGGTCGGCACTGCGGTCGGCGGCGAGCGCTGCCATCTGCACGGCCTGGGTGTGGTGCGGGATCATCATCTGGACGTACCAGGTGTCCAGCGCGTTGTACTGCGGTGGATCGATGGTCACGTCCGTGGCAGGGCGCAGCTCGGCCGGCTCGCCGGGCCGGCCGGGCAGGATCACCGGCGGTGCGTTCGTGGTCCCGTCGGCGCCGGTGGATGTTCCCGCCGGCCCGGTCGCTGCGTCGTCGGTTGTGGCCGAGGTTGTCGCGGTGGTCCGCAGCACGACCACCGCGACGACGACCACGACCGGTATCAGGGCGAGCGCCAGTAGCCGTCGGTGCCGGCCGAGTGACAGTCGGGACATCGGGCCTCCCGGAGTGGACGGTCGCGATGCTATCCGGCCAACTCCATGTATCGATGTGATCACCGTCACATCGATGTTGGCAACTGGGCGGTATCGTCGCAGCATCATCAATCCCTTTCGAAGGGTGCCGCACATGATCAGACGTTCCCCACGAGGGCCGCGGCAGCTCCGGACCGTGGCAGTGGCGGCGATCGCCGTCCTGTTCGGTAGCACCGCGTTGGCGACACCTAGTCATGCAGGGACCCCGTTCGACGTCGACTGCGCTGACGCCACCGACGCGCTGGCGGTCGAGTTGTGCCTGGCCCAGGCATCGGCGGCGGGGACCGACGACCCCGGACTCGGCGTCGACGAGATCGACAGCAGTCGGAACCTGCGTCAGATCGCCAGCATGCCCAAGCCCGCGCCGTTCGACACCGAGTCCTCGTTGAACTCGGACCTTGCCTTCCAGGGCAGGTACGCCTTCGTCGGCAACTACAACGGCTTCGTGATCTACGACATCGCCAACCCGCGGCGGCCGCAGCTGGTGTCGCAGGTGGTCTGTCCGGGTGGGCAGAACGACGTGTCGGTCCACGGTGACCTGCTGTTCCTGTCCACAGACTCGTCGCGCAGTGACGACTCCTGTGCCAGTACCTCCCAGTCCGCGTCGGTGAAGGAGTCCTGGGAGGGCATCAAGATCTTCGACATTCGAGACAAGAGCAACCCTCGGTACGTCAAGTCCGTCGAGACGAACTGCGGCTCACACACCCACACCCTGGTGCCGGCGAAGAGCCGTGGTTCTGTCTATCTCTACGTCTCGTCGTACAACCCGTCGACGAACTTCCCGGACTGCCAGCCACCGCACGACCTGATCTCGATCGTCAAGGTGCCGTTGAAGAAGCCGACCGACGCGGCCGTGGTGGCCACTCCGGCGATCTTCCCGGACGGCGGCAACCCGGGCGGCAACGGCAGCGCCACCACCACCGGCTGTCACGACATCACCGCGTACCCGCAGAAGGATCTCGCGGCGGGCGCCTGCATGGGCGACGGCGTGCTGCTGGACATCTCCGACCGGGAGGCGCCCCGGGTCATCCACCAGGTCCGGGACACCACCAACTTTGCCTTCTGGCACTCGGCGACGTTCAACAACTCGGGCACCAAGGTGGTCTTCACCGACGAACTTGGCGGCGGCGGGGCGGCGACCTGCAACCCGACCATCGGTCCGGACCGGGGTGCCAACGCGATCTACGACATCACCGGTACGGGTGACGCGCGGACACTGGCCTTCCGCAGCTACTTTAAGATCCCCCGGACCAACGGGTCGACCGAGAACTGTGTGGCCCACAACGGTTCGCTGATCCCGGTGCTGGGCCGCGACATCATGGTCCAGGCCTGGTACCAGGGCGGCGTATCGGTCTGGGACTTCACCAACTCGGCCAGGCCGCAGGAGATCGCCTACTGGGAGCGGGGACCGGTCTCGGACACCCGGATGGTCACCGGCGGACCATGGTCGACGTACTACTACAACGGCTACATCTACTCCAGTGACATCCAGAAGGGCCTGGATGTGCTGGACCTCAAGGACTGGCGTACGGCGAGCGCCAAGCTGGTCCGGTTCCCGGAGTTGAACGTGCAGACCCAGCCCTGGTACCTCAGCTGGTGACACCGCGCTGGTGAGACGGAGACAGCTGGCGGGTGGTCGGACCGCGGTCCGACCACCCGCCGCGCCTGACCAGTTGGCCGGATGTTCATCCATAGGTTCCTGGCCCTGCTTGGTGACCCGGCGGTGTCAACGATCGTGGTGGAACACCGGGACCGGTTCGCCCGCTTCGGTGTCGAGTATGTCGAGGCGGCGCTTGCCGCGCAGGGCCGGCGTCTCCTGGTTGTCGACCCGGCCGAGGTGGAAAACGACCTGGTCGGTGACGTGACGGGGATCCTCACCTCGTTGTGTGTTCGCCGGGTACGGGCGTCGGGCGGCGGTGGGCCGTGCCCGCCGGGCTGTCGAGGCTGTCACCGGGGCGGGTGGCCGGGTGTGAGGACGATTCAGGCGTACCGGTTCGCTCTGGACCTCACCCCGGGCCAGGAACGCGCGGTGCTGGCGCATGCCGGGGCGGCGCGGGTGGCCTACAACTGGGCGCTGGCGCGGGTGAAGGCAATTATGGACCAGCGGGCAGCCGAGCGTTCGTACGGTGTCGCCGACGATCGGCTCACCCCGGCGGTGTCGTGGTCGTTGCCCGCGTTGCGTAGGGCGTGGAACGCGGCCAAACGGGATGTGGCGCCGTGGCGGCCGGAGGTGTCCAAGGAGGCGTTCAACACCGGCTTGGACGCCCTGGCCCGCGCGTTGACCAACTGGGCCGACTCCCGAAACGGAGAACGAGCCGGCCGCCCGGTCGGGCTTCCCGGTTCAAGTCCCGTCGCAGGTCGACCCCGAGCGTTCGGTTCACCACCGGCGTGATCCGCGTCGAGCCGGACCGTAACCATGTAGTGCTGCCCCGACCGAACCCGCGACACCTCGCCGGCGCGCGGTCCCGGCTACGGACACTCGGCCGGACCCTGTCGCGCCGGCAAGGCCCGGACCGGCGTACCGGCCGGCGTCCGTCGAACCGGTGGCAGCGCGCATCTGCCAGGCTCGGACGGGCGCACGCCCGGGTCGCTCGTCTGCGCCGCGACGGGCTGCACAAACTCACCACCCGGCTGACCCGCGAGCACGGCACGGTCGTGGCGGAAGACCTCCATGTGGCCGGGATGGTGGCCAACCGCAGGCTGGCCCGGCACATCACCGACGCCAAATTCGCCGAACTGCGGCGGCAACTGGCGTACAAGACCGGATGGAACGGCGGCAGGCTGCTCGTGGCCGACCGCTGGTACCCCTCCTCGAAAACCTGCTCGGGCTGCGGCGCGGTGAAAACCAAGCTGGCCCTGTCCGAGCGTGCGTACCACTGCGCGGCGTGTGGCCTGGTCATGGACCGCGACCGTCCCACCGCAAGGCGGGACTACCGACCGTGTGCTCGCTAGAGCGTACTGAAAGGTAACGGATGCTCGTCGGACTCGACCGGGCGGGCGCCGGACTGCGCGCCCCGGATCTGGTGGTGGGGACGTCGACCGGTGCCCTGGTTGCGGCGCTGGTCTACGGCGCCGCTGGCCCTGCCGCGGCCGTGCGCACCGTGTTCCTGACGCCGGATGCGACAGCACGAGCGGCGCTCACCGGCGATCCGGGTGATCCGGTCGTCTTCGCGGCGGCGCTCGCCGCCGGTGAGCGTCAGTCGTCGGGGTACGTCGGCCAGGTTCGCGCCCGCTGGGGACGTCAGCCGAGCACGGCGGCGATCAGCAGCAGCGTGACGGCGGTGGCGACCGTGGAGAGCACCACCGAGTCCCGGGCGAGGCGTTGACCGCGCTGGTACCGGGTGGCGAAGATGAAGACATTCTGCGCCGTCGGTAGCGCGGCGGTGACCACTGCGGCGAGCAACGCGGTGCCGCTGAGGCCGAGACCGTGTCGGGCGATCAGGTAGGCCGCCGCCGGCTGGCCGAGCACCTTGAGGGCGACAGCGGTGTAGCGTTCCCAAGCCTGTGGGTCGGCCGCCAGCGGCCGGCTTCCGGGCAGGGACATTCCGAGGGCCAGCAGGGCCAGCGGTACGGCGGCCGCACCGAGCAGCTCGAAGGGCCGCAGCAGCTCGGCGGGTGGCTGCCAGCGGCTGACCGCCAGCGCCAGGCCCGCCGCCGAGGCGATCATGATCGGGTTGCGGGCCGGCAGGGACAGCAGCCGACGGACGGACGGGCGGCGGTCGCCGGCGGTGAGGTCCAGGACGGCGAAGGCCACCGGTGCCGCGACGAGTACCTGGAACAGCAGCACCGGCGCGACGACCGAGACGTCGTCGAGCACGTACGCCGCTACCGGGATGCCGAGGTTGGCTGCATTCACATAGGACGCGCCGAGCGTGCCGATGGTGACGTCGCCGGCCGGCCGGTGCCACAGCCAACCGGCCAGTGCCAGGTAGCCGGCCGCCACCACCACGGTGCTCGCCAGGTAGGCGAGGAACGCGGGGGTGAACACCTCGGTCGGGGACGTGCCGGCCAGGGTGGTGAACAACAGCGCCGGTGTCGCGATGAAGAAGGTCAGCCGGGCCAGGACGGCGGTGCCGTCCGGGCCGAGCAGCTCGAAACGGCCGATCAGGTACCCGATCAGGGTGACCGACCAGATCGCGGCGAACCCGGCGACGATGGCGCGCATGTGATCATCCTGCCGGTTCGCCAATAGCACCGAGGTCGGGTATCCAGAGCGAGCAATCGATTACGGTGCGCTTGTCAATCATCACATTCCTGCAACGCAGTCCGGTATTGACCCGGGAGCGAGTGAACGGCAGCATCGGTTGGTGCGCAGCCGCCGGCACACTGGGTCGTCCCCTGTGTCCGGTGCCGGCTGCCGCGTCCCACCCGGCTACCGTTGCGTACGGACACCGGCCGGTGGCCGGGGATGCACGCTTCCGGCCGGAACTGTCTAGGAGGACCATGTCGGTCAGCCCCGCCTCGCAGCGCGCCGGTTGGTCCGGTTTGCCACCGTCTGGTGCGGCCCGTCCGCCCGCCGCGCCCCGGCGGGGGACCGGCCCGGCGATGGCGACCGTGACCGTCACCGTGTCGATCCCGCTCACCGCCGGTGAGGAAGCGCTTTCGTCGTCCGCCCGTCGGCTATTGGAGGCCGCCCGGGAGCTGGTGGAACGGGGTGAGGCGACGGTGGAGATGCCGGCGGCCGACGCGGCCCGGGCGCAGCCCGGCGCGGTGCTCGACCAGATCGTCGCCGGCCGCGACGGGCCGGGTCCGACGCCAGCGGGCGGCGGGGTGTTCACCGAACCCGCCACCCGGTCAGGGCGGACCGCGACGGTCACTGTGCCGGCACTGCACGTCATGGTCGCGTCGCGGACCGTTCTGTTGGACGGCGAGCCACTGCTGTTGACCCGACTCGAGTTCGATCTCCTGCTGCACCTGGTGGAGAACCCTCGCCGGGTCTTCACCCGGCTGCAGCTGCTCGCTGCGGTGTGGGGCTACGAGCACACCGGGGTGCGTACCGTGGACGTGCACATCCGCAGGCTCCGCGGCAAGGTGGGCAACTCGCCCCTGATCACCACCGTGTACGGCGTCGGCTACCGGCTCGCCGACGACGTCCGGGTCAGCATCGACACCGCCGGCTGATCACACCGCCGGCGGACACCGGCCGGCGTCGGCGAGGCCCGATGGCGCGTGGTTGGTCGAGGGCCGGACGGGTTTGCCGGCCCTCGGCGACGGGTAAGTGGCGGATCTCGCGGCGATCCGGTGTGCCGGAGTCCGAGCCGGTCGTGGCTCGCCGTACTCGATCTGAAGGGGGATGCGCGCATGCTGACACATGAGGTGAACCGGCGACCGGGTCTCGGCGCGCCGGGAACCGTAGGTGCACCGGGAACCATCGACAGTGATCGGATCCGCACCGCGCTGACCAGTCGGTACCAGGAGCTGACGGCTGAGTACGAGCAGGCGATGACGCAGAGCCAGGTGCTCCGGCTGGTCGAAGGGGGCGACACCGCCGGCGACGACCAGGCCGACAGCGGCACGAAGACCGCCGAGCGGGACGCGGCCCAGTCCCTGATCCGGACCATCCTGGAGCGTCGTACCCAGTTCGAGCATGCCTTGGCCCGGCTCGCCGCCGGCGACTACGGGCGTTGCGAGGGCTGTGCCGCGGCCATTCCGGTGGAGCGGCTGGAAATCTATCCCTCGGCCACCACCTGCGTCACCTGCAAGCAGTCCCGCGAGCGGCGGGCGGCCTGACCGAGGCCGCGTTCATCAGCGCCCCCCGGATCACCGGCACCGCGAACCGACGAGGGAGCACGAGATGACGACTGCCCAGTTGACTGCCATTGACGCCACGGTGGACAAGACCAACCGGTTGCTCAGCGAGATCGAACACGAACTCGGCTGGCCGGCCCAGCGCCGCCAGCAGTCCTACTCGGCGCTCGCCGCCGTGCTGCACACCTTGCGCGACCGGCTACCCCTGGCCGAGGTGGTGCAGCTTGCGGCGCAACTGCCGCTACTGGTCCGCGGGCTGTACTACGAGGGCTGGGACGCCACCTCGGCGCCGACGAAGCTGGACCGTGCCGATTTCGTCGCCCGGGTGCGACGGGACTTCCCGTTCGACGTCGAGGGCGGGGCCGAACAGGTGATCCGGACGGTCAGCCGGGTGCTGCGACGGCACGTCAGCTCCGGCGAGTGGGACGACGTGCTGGCCACCGTACCGGTCGACCTGCGCGACCTGTTGGGTGACTGACGCTGCGGCCCGCGCCAGCGCGGGCCGCAGCGTCAGTCACCGTACGGTCACCTCGGTGGCCAGCCGGCGTCGGTGGTCGACCTGCCGCTGGGGGCCGACCAGCCGGACCGCGACCCGGTGGCGGACGTCGATGCTCGACGCGGCCAGCCGCAGTTCCAGGTCGCCGGGCTCGACGATCCGCCGCCCGTCCCGCCCGGTGAAACACGACAGGTCGGCGGAGAAGTCAAACTCGACCCAGCACGCCTGGCCAGCCTGCAACGGCACTCGGGCGTACCCGACCAGCCGGATCACCGGTCGGGTGACCTGCGCCACCGGGTCGTGCAGATACAGCTGGACGATCTCGCTGCCTGCCCGGTCGCCGGTGTTGCGTACCCGCAGCCGAATTCGCAACGTGCCGTCGGTGCCGATCTGCGCCGGGGCCGCACCCCAGCCGTGCTCGACCCCGTCGACCAGCGGCGTCGACCACTCGAACGAGGTGTACGACAGGCCGTGGCCGAACGGGTACAGCGGACCGGGATCCGCGTTACTCACCTCGGTCCGGTGTCCCAGCAGCGGGCTGAGGTAGCTGGTCGGCTGGCCGCCGGCCAGCCGGGGAACCCCGATCGGCAACCTGCCGGACGGGCACACCCGGCCGCTGAGCACACCGGCGACCGCACCGCCTCCCTCGGCACCGGGGAAGAACGCCTGCACCACCCCGGCCAGCCGGTCGGCGTACCGGCCGAGCGCGTACGGGCGTCCGGTCAGCAGTACCAGCACCACCGGAGTGCCGGTGGCCACCAACGCCTCGATCAACTCACCCTGCCGTCCGGGCAGTTCCAGGTCGGTGGCGTCGCAACCCTCGCCGGAGGTCCCGGCGCCGAACAGCCCGGCCCGGTCCCCGACCACCGCGACGCAGACGTCCGCCCGCGCCGCGGCGTCCGCGGCCACCACGATGCCCGGGGTGTTTTGCCCGTCCACCGGACCGGTTACGACGTGCTCGATGGCGGCTGCGGGCAGCTCGGCCCGCAGCGCGGCCAGGACCGTCCCCATCTGGGGTTGGTCCCCGACATCGGCCGGAACGGTACCGACGTGACTGGGGAACGTGTAGCAGCCCAACAGCCCGCTGACCGAGTCGGCCAGCGGCCCGACCACCGCGATACGGCCCCGCTCGGGCAGCGGAAGGACGGCGTCGTTGGCCAGCAGCACCACCGATTCCTCGGCTAGCCGCCGGGCCAGGTCCCGGTTCGCCGGCGAATCCAGGTCGATCCCCGGACCAGCGGACGGCCCGCCCGCCTCGCCCGTGCGGTACGCACCAACCAGCGCCGGTGGCACCGGATCCCAGTCCGGGTCGAGCAACCCCAACTCACACTTCTGCCGCAGGACGCGGGTGACGGCCCGGTCGACCACCGACTCCGGTACGGCGCCCTGCCGGACCGCCTCGACGAGCGGGGGACCGTAGCACCGTACCGCTGGCAGTTCGACATCGACTCCGGCGCTGAGCGCCAGGGCGGCGGCGCTGGTGGGACCGTCGGCCACCCGGTGCAGCAGCTCCAAGAACGACACGCCGAAGTAGTCCGCGACCACGGTGCCGGTGAACCCCCAGCGGCCGCGGAGCAGATCGGTGAGCAGACCGCCGTCTGCCGCCGCCGGGACGCCGTCCACCTCCGCGTACGAGTGCATCACCGAACGGGCGCCGCCGTCCCGGACAGCCATCTCGAACGGTGGGAGCAGGACGTCGGCGAACTCTCGCGGGCCGACCGACACCGGCCCGAAGTTGCGCCCCGCCCGGGAGGCCGAGTAACCGGCGAAGTGTTTGAGGGTGGCCACCACCCCGGCCGATTCCAGCCCTCGTACGTACGCCGTGCCGATCGTGGCGACCAGGTACGGATCCTCGCCGATGGTCTCCTCGGTGCGGCCCCAACGGGGGTCCCGGGCCACGTCGAGCACCGGGGCGAGTCCCTGGTGCACCCCGACCGACCGCATGTCCTGCCCGATCCGTCCGGCCATCTGCGCCACCAGGTCGGGGTCGAAGCTGGCACCCCAGGCCAGTGGGGTCGGGTACACGGTGGCGCCCCAGGTCATGAACCCGGTCAGACACTCCTCGTGGATCACCGCGGGAATACCGAACCGGTTACCGGCGACGATCTCGGTCTGCAGCCGGAGCAGCGCCCCGGCGCCGTCGGCCGGAGTCACCGCCGCGGTGCCGAACGGCCGGGTCAACTGCCCCAGGCCGGTGTGTAGCAGGCCGGCCCAGTCGACCGACTCGTCGACCAGGTCATGCTGCAACGGGGCCATGTCGTCGATCGAGGCATTGGCGCCCCGCCAATAGCTGTACAGCTGTGCGACCTTCTCCGTCAGCGACATCCGACTGAGCAGGTCGAACACCCGTTCCTCCACCGCCAGGGTGGGATCGCGCCACGGTGCTGACCGGTCGGGGGTGTCGGCGGCGGGCGACCCGGCCGCCCGGCCGGTGGCCGCGGCGGCGGCGGCGTGATCGTCCGGTTGCCCGGCCGGACCGGGCTGGGCCGGCCCCTCGTCCAGGGCGTAGTCCTTGCCGCTCACCGGCAGCCTCCTGTCGATCGTCGCCGCGCCAGTCCGATCCCGGCTTCGCCGGACCGTCGCGCCCTGTTTTCCGACATGTTTCCGGAAACCTACCGCCCCGTCGAGATCCGGCGCCCTACAGTTTGCTGGCAGTGTCCGGGTACGCTCCCGCATCGTAGGGGCCGCAAGCGCCCCGTCCGGCTACCGTTTGGCCACCGCCGCCAGATTCTCCGGAAAGTTCCGGCCGGTGGTGTGGTCGACCCGGACGCCGGCATCGGCGAAATACTGTCGGCCGGGTCGCTGCCAGGCGTTTTCCAGCTGCGGCAAGATAGGGCCCGGACTCGGCGTACGGAGCCCGACCGGCCGGCGGAAAGTTCGGCCGTACGCTGAAGCCTCGACGAAGGAGTTGCTGCCGTGACGGTCGATGAAGGACGCAGGATCACGATCACCGCGATCGCTCAGGAAGCCGGTGTCTCCGTGCCGACCGTGTCACGGGTGCTGAACGGTCGCAACGACGTCGCCCCGCAGACCCGTGAACGGGTCGAGGAGCTGCTGCGTCGGCACGGCTACCGGCGGCGGGCGACCCGGTCCCGCGCCGGTGCCAGCCTGATCGACCTGGTCTTCAACGACCTGGACAGCCCGTGGGCGGTGGAGATAATCCGCGGCGTGGAGGATGTCGCGCACGCCGCCGGGGTCGGTACCGTCGTCTCCGCCATCCACCGCCGGTCCGCATCGACCCGGCAGTGGTTGCAGAACCTGCGTACCCGGGCCACCGACGGTGTCATCCTGGTTACCAGCGAACTTGCTCCGCCGTTGCACACCGAACTGCGACGGCTCAACGTTCCGATGGTGCTGGTCGACCCGGCCGGCGTCCCGAGCCTGGACATTCCCACCATCGGGGCGACCAACTGGGCCGGCGGACTGCGGGCGACGGAACACCTCATCTCCCTGGGACACCGCAGGATCGGCTTCATCGCCGGTCCGCCCCGGCTGCTGTGCAGCCGGGCCCGGCTCGACGGCTACCGGGCCGCGTTGGAGGCAGCCGAGATACCGCTGCGCCCCGAGTATGTCGTCCCCGGCGACTTCTACCATGAGTCCGGCTTCGCCGGCGCGGCCGCGCTGTTCGACCTCGACGAACCACCCAGTGCGATCTTCGCGTCCAGCGACCAGATGGCCCTCGGTGCCTACGAGGCCCTGCGGCAACGCGGTTTGCGGGTCCCGGACGACGTCAGCGTGGTCGGCTTTGACGACCTGCCCGAGGTGCAGTGGTCGTCGCCGCCGCTGACCACGGTGCGCCAGCCGCTGGCCGAGATGGGGCTGCTCGCAGCGCGGACGGTGCTGCGTCTGGCGCAGGGGGAACCACTGGAGACACCGCGGGTGGAGCTCGCCACCGAGCTGGTCGTGCGGGACAGTTGCGCGCCGTACCAGGAGCTGTGATCCTCAGCCGGTCCGGGTGCATGCGAGGTTAGTGGCGATCCGCCCTGGGTACCACCCGCAGGCAGGACCGTGCCGGCGTGGAACCGGCGCGTGTCGACCGACCCGCAGGGGGCAGCCATGACACTCGACGACGACGACATCCGTAGCACCGGGCCCGCAGCGGGTCACGGCCCCGCCGATGGTGGGGCGAATCCGGCTGGGCGGGACGGTGGTGCTGACGGCGGCGCTGGTCCGA
>NZ_JBHMIP010000045.1:0-20734 GCF_048060245.1 Micromonospora sp. LOL_014 | reverse complement strand
GCCGTAACCACGGGAAACCCTGCCGTGACCAGGGGTCACCCGACTTTGCAATAGCCCTGGGGTCCGGGCAAATTTGGTATATCCCGACCTTGCCCGCTTCCGTTCCCGGCAATGCTTGAAGGCAGAGGGTATCCTGTGGCCGGTCGTTGAGTCGGCGGATCGGGTCAATAACGCAGACCTGATGTCGGTTTTGAGAGGGAAGCGCGGATGGGGTCTTCAGCCCTTTACGGTGGCGCCTGAAATCGGTGTGCCGGAAACGGTGGCCCCACCCGCACGGCTTGATCGCGGCATTAGTACGGTGCGTCGTCGACCGTGACGCAGCTGTCGTGCAGGAGGCGGGAAACGAGTCATGCAGACGTGCCCGTTGCGGGTCCTACTGGCTGAGGACGTCCACATGGTCCGTGGGGCGCTGGTCGCCCTGCTCGAACTGCAACCGGACATCCAGGTTGTCGCCCAGGTCGAGCGGGGCGACGCGATCCTACCGGCCGTGCTGACCCACCGTCCGGACGTGGCGATCATCGACGTCAACCTGCCCGGGATCGACGGCCTCTCGGCGGCGATGCAGGTGCACGACCAGCTTCCCAGTTGCCGAACGCTGATCCTCACCGGCATCGACCGGCCGGGGATGCTGCGGCGCAGCCTGGAAGCGGGGGTGACCGGTCTGATGCTCAAGCACGCCCCACCCGCCAGTCTCGCCGAGGCGGTACGCGAGGTTGCCGCCGGGCGACGGGTGATCGACTCGCAGATCGCCCTCGCCGCGTTGAACGAGCGGTCCACGAGCCCGCTCTCGCCCCGGGAGATCGAGATCCTCAAGCTGACGGCGAACGGGCACTCGGCGAAGGAAATCGCCGCGATGCTCTACCTCTCGGCGGGGACCGTCCGTAACCATCTGACTTCCATCGCCACCAAACTCGATGCCCGTACCCGGGTCGACGCGGTGCGGATCGCCCGGGATGCCGGCTGGATTCTCTGATCCGGCCGGCATCCCGACGCCGGGCCGGACGCCCCCGGCCGGCCCGGTACCTGCGGACCGGGACCGGACCGGGCGCGGATCAGACGAACTCCAGCACCGCAACCGTCCACATAAACCCGATGCCGGCGCCGACGGTGATCAGCTTGTCGCCGGACTTCGGCTGGTTGGTCTCGACCAGGTGGTTGATCCCGCCGACCTGGTCGCTGTTGCCCATGTGTCCGAGGTCGCGCCCCCACTCATAGGTCGTCCGGGCCGGGTCGAGGCCGAGTGACTTGTGGAAGCCCCACTCGACGATCGGCTGGATCAGGTTGGCGTGCACGAACCAGTCGGCTTCGGTGACGCTGGTCCCCGCCTCGGTCACTGCCTGGTCGAGCACACTGGTCAGCTTCTGGTTGACCAACTCGAGGGCGTCGTCGTAGGCGTCCTCATAGCGCATCAGCCACTCGTCCTTGCGCGCGGTCAGATCGACCGGCTTGCCGGTGTCGAACGGCGCCCAGGTCCACGGCCCACCGCCCCGGTACAGCGGCTCCAGGCTCGGCTCGGTGGTGCTCGCCGTCGCCAGCAGCCGGGCGAAGCCCTGCCGCTTGGACAGCACCAGGGCGCTGCCCGCGTCGCCGAAGATGGTCTGGTCGTCGCTCTTCCAACGGTCGATGTACGGCAGCCGGAAAGCGTCCCCGGCGGTCAGCAGTGCGGCGGTGGTGTCCGGCCGGGCGGCCAGGTAGGACGCGCCGAGCTCCAGCGCCGCGAGCAGACCGTTGCAGCCCTGCCGCATCTCGATGGTGACCGAGGGGCCGCCGCCGACCGTCTCCTGCTGGACGTAGTGGGCCGGGCTCCACATCTCCCGGCCCTGGTGCGACACGTACCCGTGCAACACCAGGTCGATGTCCTGCGAGTCGTGACCGGAGCGGGACATCGCCTGCCGTCCGGCTGCGGCGGCCATCACCACGCCGGCCTCGTCGTCGTTGGCCACCCGTACCGCCCGGATGCCGTTGGTCTCCGCGGCGGAGGCGTCATAGGCGCCGTCGGCGACCGCCTGCTCTGCGGTGTACTGCTGCTCCGGCAGGTACAGCCCGGTGCCGGCCAGATAGATGTTGTCCCAACGCACGGTGCCTCCTTCGGCAAAATGGGTCCACCGACAGCAAACCGGCTGCCCCTCGACCGGACCTTGAGCCGGTACGCCGGACGGAACCTGAGCCGGTACGTCGGACCGGGCCGGGCACCGACGCGGTGCCCGGCCCGGTCCGGTCGGCTCAGGACGCGGCGGGTGCCGCGACCGGCTTGGCGTCGCTGCCACCGGCATCGGTCGGCGCGTCGGCACCGTCGGTGGCAGACCCGTCGGTGGAGGTGCCGGCGGCCGGCGGCGGTGCGGCCGGCAGACCGCGGAAGCCGATCAGACCGGTCAGCAGGCTCAGCCCGACCCAGACGAACAGGGTGGCGATGCCGAGGTGCAGTGCCTCGTTCAGCGCCTCCGGCCCGACCTGGCCCTGCTCAGCGAGGTCGGTGAGCCGGCCCTGCAGCACGGACGCGGAGATGGCCAGGGCCAGCGCCCCGCCCACCTGGGTGGCGACGTTCAGCACGGCCGACGTGGTGCCGGCGTCGTCCTCGGTGGCCATCGAGGTCCCGACCGTCGGGGTCGGGATCAGGCAGAGGACCAGGCCGACGCCGAGCAGCGTGGTGATCGGCAGCATGATCGTCCAGTAGGACCCGCTGGTCGGGGTGCGCATCAGCAGGACCAGCATGACGGCCAGCAGCACGGTGCCGACGACGTACGGGATCTGCGCGCCGATCTTCGGGATCGCCTTGGACAGCGGACCGGCCACGATCATCATCGCGAGGGTCGTCGGCAGGTACGCGAGCCCGGTCTCCAGCGGCGAGTAGCCGAGGATCGTCTGCATGTAGATCGGCAGCAGCATGAAGCACGGGATCATCAGACCCGCGGTGAAGAACTCACCCAGGCTGCCGGCGACCACACCGCGCAGTTTGAACAGCCGCAGCGGCAGCAGCGGTGCCTCCGCCCGGTGCTCGATGGCGACGAACGCCGGCAACATCACGGCCGCGACCAGGAACGCCGCCAGGGTACGGACGTCGGTCCAGCCGTGGTCGGTGACGCTGACGATGCCGAAGACCAACGTACCGAGGCCCAGGGTGCCAGTGAGTCCACCGAGGATGTCGGCCTTGGGGCGTGGCCCGGTCGGCGCGCCACCACGGATCAGCCACAACGCGCCGAAGGTGAGCACCACCGCGATCGGGATGTTGATGTAGAACGCCAGCCGCCAGTTGACGTCGACGATGGCACCGCCGAGCAGGGTGCCCAGCCCGGCGCCGACGCCGATGACCGCGCCCCAGACGCCGAACGCCTTGGCTCGCTCGGCCGGGTCCCGGAACGAGACGACCAGGATGCTCAGGCAGGCGGGGGAGAGGCCGGCGGCGGCCAGACCCTGGATGGCCCGGGCGATCAGGATCTGGTCGTCGGTCTGCGCCATCGCGGCGAGCAGCGACCCTGCGGTGAACAGGGCGAGGCTGCCGAGGAACATCCGGCGCCGACCGATCACGTCGTTGAGTCGGCCACCGAGCAGCAGCAGACCGCCGAACAAGATGATGTAGTTGTTGAAGACCCACTGCAGCCCGATCGGGGACAACCCGAGGTCGCGCTGCAGCTCCGGGCCCATCACGCTGGCCACGGTGGTGTCGAGCGCGATCATCAGCTGCCCGACCGAGACGACGACCAGCACCAGCCAGCGCCGGCTGTCGGGGACGGGCCCGCCGGACGCTCCGGCCGGCGCAGCGGCCTTCTGTTCCTGGCTTGTCATGGCTTCCTCTCGACCTGAGATGGATTCGGGGATGGCTGTGCCGCAGAGCTGGCAGGAACGGCGGTTGATGCCGACCCGCGAGGGTGGTGAGGTTCGATACGAGGCTGACAGGAGCGGTGCTCTCTGTCAAGACTATTGCTCATGAGTACGACCCATGCTCTAATTCGTGGTACCCGGTCGGGTAAGCTTCGGCGGTACTGACCTGCACGATCGGTGCGGTGGTGCCCGGTGCCGGGACCGACGGGACCGCTCGAAGGAGGAGAGGCCTTGGCTTCCGCACGCGCGCTGCGGGAACGCGTCCGCAAGGAACTGACCGACGAGATCGTCGGGATCGCCAAGGCGCAGCTCGCCGACCGGGGTGCCGAGAACCTCTCCCTGCGGGCGATCGCCCGGGATCTCGGCATGGTCTCCTCAGCTGTCTACCGCTACTTCCCGAGCCGTGACGACCTGCTGACCGCGCTGGTCACCGACGGCTACAACTCCGTCGGCACCGCCGTCGAGCAGGCCGACGAGGCGGCGGCGGCCGACGACTTCGTGGACCGGTGGCGATCGGTCGGGCAGGCACTGCGCAGCTGGGCGATCGAGCACCCGCACGAGTACGCACTCCTCTACGGATCACCGGTACGCGGCTACCACGCCCCGGAGACCACTGTGCAGGCGGCGATGCGGGACAAGGTGGTGCTCGGCCGGATCATCAGCGACGCGTATCGAGCCGGAGAGCTGCGTACCCCGCCGACCGCCCAGGCCACGCCCGAGTCGCTCGGCGGTGATCTCGAGCGGGTGCGCTCGGCCGTGCTCCCAGCCGTACCCGACGAATCCGTCATCGCCGCGCTGGCCGCGTGGAGCGGGCTGTTCGGGATGCTCAACCTGGAGCTGTTCGGTCACTTCAACAACATCATCGACGACCGGGCAGCCCTGTTCGACCAGGCCCTGACCCGCCTGGCCGAGTTGGCCGGACTGCCGACCTGACCCGCCACACCACGCCCGAACGCCGCCACGCCGGAACACCGTGGCACACCACGCCCGAAATAACTGGAGACTGTCCGTGCGGATCATCGTCATCATCTGCTCAGCCGTGCTCATCATGGAGTTCGTCCTGCACGGCCTCGCAATGTACATCGGCATGGAGGCAGGCATCCAGCCGTTGCAGAACCACTTCGGATTCCGCCCCAGCCGGGCGTTGACCCTGCTGATAGCGGTCCTCGACACCCTGGCCGCCGCCGGCCTGGTGATCGGCATCTGGCGGCCGGAGATCGGCGCCATCGCCGCTGGCTACACGATGGCCTTCTTCGGCATGATGCTGATCCTGCGCTTCTACCGCAATCTCGGCGGCATCCTGCCGCCCGACTTCCCGCTCTTCTTCGCCCTCGGCGTGGTCGTCCTGGTACTGCAGCTGATGCGTTGACGCCCGCAGCCCGCAGCCCGCAGCCCGCAGCGGACGCGAGTCGGAGCCGGTGGGCGAAGCGGCCCCAGCGGGCGCGGTTGGCGCGGCGGCCACCGCACCGGTCGGGCCGGCCGGTACCCGCACAATATTTCCGACTGGTGATCGGCGTGGAACGATGGGCGGATGCCACGAGGTGCGAAGGCGGGCGAGGAGCGGGCCGGGGTGCCGTTGACCAACCTCGACCAGCCGCTGTTCGACGGCGCCGGTGCGACAAAGCGCGACCTCGTCGACTATCTCGACGCGGTGCACGACCGGATCGTCCCCGCGCTGCGCGACCGGCCGCTATCGGTGGTCCGGGTCCGACCCGGCCAGCCACCGTTCATGCAGAAAAACCTGCCCGGGTACGCACCGGACTGGATCGCCACCGCCGAGGTGTGGGCGGACCGCTCCCGGCGGATGCTGACCTACGGCCTGTGTAACGACCGGCGGACCCTGCTCTGGTTCGCCAATCAGCGGTCGGTCGAGTTCCATCCGACGTTGACGACAGCCGGTGAATGGGCGTACCCGACGCACCTTATCCTCGACCTCGACCCGCCGCCGGGCGGCGCGTTCCGGTCGGCGGCGCAGACGGCCCTGCTAGTCCGCGAGGTGCTGACCTCGTGCGGCATGGCCGGGGCGGTGAAGACCAGCGGCGCCAAGGGCGCGCACGTGTTCGTGCCGCTGGCGGGTGACGCCGACCATGCCGACGTCGCCGCGGCGACCCGGGCGATCGCGGCCCGCGCCGAACGCCTGGACCCGGCGCTGGCGACGACGGCGTTCATCGTCGAGCAGCGGGACGGCAAGGTCTTCCTCGACTCGACCCGGGCCGGCGGCGCGACCGTGGTCGCCCCGTACAGCCCACGGCTGCGGCCGGGGCTGCCGGTCTCCTTCCCGCTGGCCTGGGAAAGGCTGGAGGCGGCGGTGCCGACCGACTACACCATCGGTACGGTGCCGTCCCTGCTCGGCGACGGCGATCCGTGGGCGGCGCTGATGCCGCCGCCGCAGCGCCTCGATTCCGGCCTGGTCGAGCAGGGCCACGGCATCCCGATCGCGCGGGTGGTCGCGATGCACGAAGGCAAGCGCCGCGCCGCCGAACGCCGTAGACGCGAGGCCCGGGAGCCCGACGGTGGGCCGGGCTGACGCTGGCCGGGTACGACGGTCAGTCGATTCGGCCGAGCGGCTCGCGCTTCTCGGCCTGGAACACGTCCTCGGTGCGGCCGCGGGCCCAGTAGCCGGAGATGGAGATTGCCTCGCGGGGGATGCCCCGTGCCTGGAGCACCTTGCGGACAGCCTTGATCGACTCACGCTCGCCGTGGGCGAAGACCTGTACGGCGCCGGGAGAGTCCTCGGCGGGCGGCCAGGGCCAGTCCTCCATCGCGCGGGCGAGGAACACGGTGTCGCCGTCGTCGGTGTTGACCAGCCAGTTCACCGTCACCTGGGCGGGGTGTTCGAGGTCGATGATGTCGGCCGGTTCGGTGATCTCGAGGTGCGCGACGCCGCGCGCGTGCTCCGGCAGTGCCTGCAGGGACGCGGCGATCGCTGGCAACGCGGACAGGTCCCCGGCGAACACGTGCCAGCCGACCGCCGGGTCGGGCGCGTACGCCCCGCCGGGACCCGACAGCACCAGCCGGTCGCCGGGCGTGGCCTTGGCCGCCCAAACGGCCGCCACCCCGGCGTCACCGTGGGTCACGAAGTCGATCGCCAGCCGCCGGGTGGCCTGGTCGAACCAGCGGACCGTGTAGGTACGGGTCACCGGCCGTTGCCCGGCCGGCAGGGTGGTTCGCAGCGCGGCGAGGTCGTAGGGGGGCTCCAGCCCGAGCGTGGGGTCGACGAACAGCAGTTTCACGTACGCGTCGGTGTGGCCGGCGTAGCTGAATTCAGCCAGCGACGGTCCGGCGAGAACCACCCGCACCAGATGCGGCGTCAGCCGCTCGGTGGACTCGACCGTGAGGACGTGCTGATTCGGTGCCTTCCGCCGGGTCGTCGCCATCGCGTGTTCCTCCGCTTCGCTGCTCCTTCTTAGGTTAGGCGAGCCTACTTCGCAGCGCACTGCGTGGCGACGAGGGCTGGTACCTCGAGCGCGGCCGAGCGCGTTTGGCCGGCGTCTCGTCGGTGCGGCGTGACCCGGGGCGACCTCGTCGTGTATCGGCTCCGACATGGCTTGCTAACCGCGCCGCAACAGCCAGGGCGACATCGCCGCAACAAGCTCTACCAAATCTCGTCTCTAGTCTATCGGGACGAGAGTGAGATGGTCGCTACGCAGAGTGCGGTCTCGGAACGGATCCTGGTGCTGGAGAGCTCGGCGTCCTTCCTCGGCCTGTTCGCCGAACTGGAGCCCGGTCACCTCGTCACCGCCCGGGTGACCGGCGGCGCGGGCGCGGCACTGGGCAGGCGGGTGCACGTGCGGAGCTAGCCGCGCCACGTGGCGCTGCACCCGGACCGCTCGCCGGCGGGCCACGACCCGCAGTGACAGAACGACCAAGACCAGTGCGATGAGCCAGCGACTCAAGGAGAACGACATGACATACAACCAGGTGCACCCCCAAGAGCCACGCCGTCGAGATCATCGACCGCAGTGCGACGCTCAGCAAGCTGAACGACGCCCTGGAGATCGACTCGCGAAGACCCCCGTCGTGCAGATCGACATGCACGTACGGCAGATTGACAAGGACTGGTCGTCGTTCCCGCAGAACGTGGCCGAGCGGATCCTGCCGAACGCCGCCGCCTTTCTGTACGCCGGCCGCGAGCTCGGGCTGCCGGTCATCCACGTCATGATCTACCAACGGCTCGTCGAGCGCGGCATGCAGCCGCGGGCCCAAGCCGGGTGACTACATCATCAACACCAAGCGGCGGATGTGGACGCCGATCGTCGTCACCGACGCGGTGGGCTCCACCCACGGCAAGGACCTGCACGGTGCGGGACAGCTCGCTCCCGCTGGCGGCCCGACTGTGCGCCGAGCGGATCACCGAGGCGGAGCTGGCCGAGGCCGAACGGATGCAGGAGGAGATGGAACGCGACCCGGATCTCGGCAAGTACGTCGAGCTGAACCGGACGTTCCACGTGTTCCTGTACAACGCGGCGCGTTCGCCGCGTCTCACCCCCAGATGCTGCTGTCGCTGAGGTCGTCGACGCCCGGCATGCTCTCGGTGGCGTCCACCCGGTCCAAGGAGCGGCGACTCGACGGGCTCGACGAGCACCGGCGCTTCCTGAAGGCCTGCCGCGACCGGGACCTCGACGCGGCGGAGGCCATTTTCCGTACCACTCGTCTCCTGCCTTCGACGAGATGCTGGCCATGCTGGAACACCAGCCGACCGACTGACGTCCCGGCCGTCCCGGCGGCCGCCGGTGTGCCCCCGCTGCTCGACCTCGTTCCGGTCCGCCGGATCCTGCACCCCGGGATGCCGGTCAACGCCGTCGTGTCGATCCTGCTGTGCCTGTACCAGAGCTACGCCGTACTCACCGTCGGACAGCTGCTCACCGGCTTCGCCAGCGGCCCCGTGGCGCTCTGCGGTCAGGCGCTGATGGACGACCTGACCCACAGCGACCCGAAGGCCCGCGACCGGGGCTACTCGATGCTGCAGGCGTTCGTCAGCATGGGCGCCGCCTCGGCGCTCGCGCTGGGCGCGTTCGCCGGGCTGGATGTGGTGGCCGTCGCGCTGACCCTGGTCCTGCTCGGCACCTGCCTGGGCGCGCTCATGCCGCTGTCCGTGGCGATCAGTGTCACTGGAACCAGGAGCTGCGGGCGACCGCAGCCGCCACCGAAGGGCTCCTCGGTGCCGGCCAACGCGTCGCTGGGCGTCACCAGGTGCTTACCGTGCTGACACTGTCGGTCGCGGTGCCGGGGTCCGGTGGCGGTCCCGGCGCTCGGCGGTGGCTCCTGCGGCGCCACGGCGGGACGAGTCCGAAGAACCCGGCCAGCCAGTGATGCTCTTCGATTGAGCGCCCCCGATGTCAGTCGGCGGGGGCCCCCGAGGCGGGGCGGGTGGCCGCGACCGGGTCGAGCGTCGGTCCGGTGGGTATCCGCGAGACCAGCGTGGTCGGCACGTCGGTCGCCTGGTCCGCCGAGTAGCCGAGCTGCCCGAGGACGGTCGCGTTGAGCACCGGGAACTTGATGCCGACGTCGGTGACGACGTAGTACGGGCCGGGATCGGCGGTCGGCGCGCCAATCACCCGCACGACGGCGACCCGGCCCGGCGGCACCAGCACATAGTCGGCGAGGATCACGCCGGCGCGGGTGACCGAGCCGGTCGGTACGGCCTCGTCGAGGCCGGCCACCGTACCGCCGACAGAGGTGATCGTCGGTACGGCGCGTGCGTCGCTGGTGACCGCGCACAGCGCGTCGCCGGTTGCCGGTCGGATCAGCGTGGGCGGCGTCGCGGGCGGCGCACTGTCTCCGGCCGCTGGCCGTACCTGGCTGCTGATCGGTGCCGACGTGGCCTGGGACACAGGTATCTCGACCGGCTCCACGGTGAACTCGGCGCGCAGGATGTTCTGCTGCAGCTCGGTGATCGGAGCGAGCCCGTCGTCGAGGACGAGGTAGTACTGCGGCCCCGAGCCGGTCTGCGTGGCCAGCACGTCGCCGATCGCCCAGCCGTCCACTTCGCCGGACGGCTGGTTGCGGCCGCTGAACGCGACCCGTTCGATGGCGTTGCCGGCGGGCAGCGCGTTGAGCCACGCCGCGCCGACCGGTGCGGCGTCGACCTCTCCGAAGAGGGCGGGTACGACGTTGCGGGCGTCGCGGATCAGGAACCGGCGGCCGTGCCAGACGAGGTGCGTCGTGTCCTGCCGGGAGTCGCGGACCAGCACGCCCTCCTCCGCCAGCGACCGCCCGCCGACCGGTGCCCGAGACACGACCAGGGAGACGGTTTCGACGGTTCGGCCGGTGTCATCCCCGCTGGGCGCCGAGCAGATCGTCCAAGGTAGGCCAAGGTTCCTACTGGCCGGTGCCAGAGAGTTGGGCGCGCCCGGAATACCGATCGTGACGCCGCGGGGCGTGCTGGCCAGCGAGTTGCCAGGCACCCGGAACACGGGCGCGTCGGGGCGGCCGGAGGCCAGCACCGCCGACGCGTAGTTGAGCGTCGGGTGCAGTTTGCCCTGGAGGTAGATGAAGCTGGCGCCGGTCTCCTTCTCGATCACGACCGCGCCGTCGGCCTGCCACCTGTCGCTGTCGGCCTTGGTCATGATGCCGTAGATGCCGAACCCGGCGGCGACCAGGACGGCGATCATCAGGCCGCCGAAGATTGCGCTGACACCGCGGCGCAGCGGGGACTGCTGCGGGTCGGGCTCGCGCATCACGAAGGCAGAGATGACCCGTTGGGTGAGGAACTGGTACGAGTGGAGTTGGTCGCGTCGCGTGGCCATGTCTGGGTCACCCCCCGTCGGGGCGGGCGCCGACACGCGAACCAGGCCGCGTAGGCCGATCATCTTCTGGCTGCTGTCCGGTGCCGTCGCTCGCGTCGATCGTCACGGAGCCGGCCTCACCGGCCGCGACCTCCAGAGCATCGCGGATGCTCGGGTAGGCCCCGAACGCTGCGTCGAGACGACAAGTACGCGCGCCATCGATTCCTCCCCGTACCCCTTGCTGGAGAATCGTAGCGAGTGACTGCCCGCGTCCATCACCCCGAAGACTCCAGTCGTGCCCGACAAGATGCGCCTGCTCCAAATTAGTGAGTCGGGTTCGGTGGAGCCGGCATGATTCAGATGAGTTGGTCGACCAGGTCCAGGAAGGAGTCGGTTCCGAGGCCACTTGACAGGTCGATCGGGAGGCTGTTTCGTACTCCTGTCCTGGGCGTGCGGCGGGCGATGGTGCGGTGGGGGCACGGTGAGTGGTCTGCTCGGCATCTCGATCGTCAACTACCGCAGTGCGGCCGACACCGCCGGCCTCATCCGTTCCATCGTGGCCGGCCGGGCCGCCGGTCCGCAGGCCACCGGTCCGCGCGTCGCGATCGCGATAGTCGACAACAGCGACCAGGCCGCCGAACTGTCAGAGATCGCCGGGTCCGCCGAGCGTGCCGGCGTGGCGGTCCGGGTGATCGCCGGGCACGGCAACGTCGGGTACGCCGCCGGCAACAACCTCGCTGCCACCTGGCTGCTGGCCGAGGGCGCCGACGTCATCTGGGTGCTCAACCCGGACACCCGGATCGTGGGCGGCGTGCTCGCCTCGGCCCTCGACGTGCTGCGCGACGGCGACCGCGCGATCGGCGCGACGGCCAGCGCCGCGCCGGGCGGCGGGCCGGACCTCGGCATGGTCGACCTGTGGACCGGCCAGAGCGGACGACCGCCCGCCAGCGGGGTGGCAGGGTCGAGCAAACTGGTCTACGCGGCCGGCCACTCGCTGCTCGTCACCCGCCGCGCGTGGCAGGATCTGGGCGGGTTCTCCGAGGACTTCTTCCTGTTCTACGAGGAGGCTGACATGGCGCTACGCGCGGCCCGGTTGGTCATCCCGACCACAGCGGTCCCGGACCTGGCCGTCGAGCACACCGGCGGCGTGGCGACCGGGGCGACGGCGGACATGACGGTCAAGTCGACCACGGCGTACTTTCACGCCAGCCGCAGCTGCATGGTCTTCTTCCGCAAGCACTACCGGCACCGGGTGCCGTTCGCCGCCGCGGCCCGGCTCGGCTACGCCGCGAAGGCGCTGCTCGCCCGCCGCCCCGACGCGGCGACCGCCGTCATCCGGGGCACCGTCGCCGGGCTGCGGGCATGACGAGCCAAGAGCTGGGGCCGGGCCGGTCCAGTCCGGGCCGGCCCAGGCCAGCGGCGTACGCGATCCGGCGCGCGGTCGGCAGCGCGACGGTGATGTACGTGGCCGCGCTGGCCATGTCCGGTTTTGCCATCCTGCTGAGCGTCGCGCTGCCGCCGGCAGAGCGCGGCCTGCTGGTCGCGACGACGACCAGCGCGACCGTCGGCGTCGCGGTCGGCGGCCTGTCACTGGAGACGTTCATGCTCGCGCAGGGCAGCGACTGGCTACGGGAGCGGTCCGGGCGGCGCAGCCTCGCCGTCTACGCCGCCACGGTGCCGCTGTCGGCCACGCTGGGCTGGGTCTTCGCCTGGTACGCGGAGGCGGCTGCGCCGGCACTCGCGGCAGCTGGGGCGGCGTGCGTCGCGGCCGGCACCATGCCCGCGGCGGCGGGCCTGACCCTCGGACGGTTCGTCGCCGTCTACCGCCAACGCGCGCTGTTCGCCGCCACCGCGCCCCTGCTCTACCTCGTGCTCATCCTCGCCTCGGTCGACGACGCGACGGTCTGGCTGCTGGCCTGGCTTGGCTGCCAGGCGGTGATGGCCGTCGCGATGTGGGCGGCGCACGGGGCACCATTGGGCGCGATGGCGCGGCGCACCTCGGCGGAGCCCGAACGCCTCGCCCGGCTGGGCCTGACCCACACCGGCGCGGTGGCACAGATCTTCACGTACCGCTTCGACCAACTCGCGCTGGCCCGCTACCAGGGCGCGGACGCACTGGCGATCTACTCCCTGGCGGTAGCGGCGATCGAATTCTCCCAGGCCGGCGCGGTCGTCGCAGCCCAGCGGACGCTGCGCGACCACGAGGAAGGCTCGGCCGACCGGCTGCGCAGGGTGCTGCGCCGGGCCGTCTACCTGGCGGTCGGCATGGGAGTGCTGGTGCTCGTCGGGCTGGCCGGCATCGGGGTGCTGACCAGCGGGTACGCGGCGGCGGTGCTGCTCGGCGCGCTGCTGGTGCCGCGCAGCGTCGCGGTGTCGGTCGGTAAGGTCCTCAGCGCGCGCCTGGTCAACCTCGGCGGCGAGCGCACCACCGCCGTGATCGCGCTCGGTACCGCGCTGGCCGCGGTGGTCGGCTATCCTCTCGTCGCCGCGCCGTACGGGGCGTGGGGCGTCGCCGCGCTGTCGGTGGCTCTGTTCGCCGCGCACAGCACGGTGCTGGGCCTCGCCGTCCGGTCCGGGGCCGGTCATCGGGTGGCGGGGGACAGGGTCAGTGGGCGTGGATAGCGACGGAACCCGCGTCGTCGCGGTGGTGCTCAACTGGAACTGCGCGGACGACACGATCCGCTGCGTCCGGGCGGTCGCCGCCGGCGGCGTCGTGCCGGAGGTGGTCGTCGTCGACAACGGCTCCACCGACGACTCCATCGCCAAGCTGCGCGCGCTCGGTGACGCGGTGACGCTGGTGCGGCTCGACGCCAACCTCGGCTACGCCGGCGGGATGAACGCCGGCATCAGGGTCGCGCACGACCGCGACGCGGCCTTCGTCTGGCTGCTGAACGCGGACTGCGTACCCCGGCCGGACACGTTGTCGGCGCTGTTGGCGCATGCGGACCGGTACGCGGTGTCCACATCGGCTCAGACGACGTCCGCGCGACCGGACGACCCCCGGCCGGAGCCGTACGTCGTCGCCGCGACGCTGCCGGGCGGCCGGGTACGGCCGTTGCGCTGCGCCGGGTGCGAGGTCGGTGCGCACGATGTGGACGTGGTGACCGGCGCGGCCATCCTCCTCGGCGTCGGTTGGGCCGTCCGGGTCGGCCTGTTCGACGAGCGGTTCTTCCACTACAAGGAGGAGTTCGACCTGGTACGGCGGATCGCCGCGGCGGGTGGTCGGATCGGCCTGGTATGCGCCTCGCAGGTGTGGCACCGGCGGGGCGGCAGCCTGGCCGGTTCGAGTCCTCGCGCACAGTACTACCATCACCGCAACGAGATCCTCTATGTACGCAAGCACTACCCCCGTCCGCTGCGGCGAATCCTGATCGGGGAGCCGGTCCACTACAAGAACCTGGCCAGGTCGGTGCTCCGCCTCGTCGCCGGAGGCCGCAACGACCGGCACCGGGCGATCGCCGTCCTCGCCGGCTACTGGGACGGGCTGCGTGGAGTGCACGGCCCGACGGAGAGGTTCTAGCGTGCACGTCCTGTTCGTCAGCCACTCCGCCGATCTCATGGGCGCGGAGCGTTCGTTGCTCGCCCTGGTCGGCGAGGCGGTGCGGGCGCGCGGTCACCAGGTGACCGTCACGGTGCCCGGGGACGGGCAGCTGCGCGCGCAGCTCGCCGCGGCCGGCGCCGACGTGGTCGTGCTGCCGACCCGGCTGTGGATGGGCCGGCGGTACGGCCCTGCGGTCGGCGCGGTCCGGCTGCTCCAGGCGCTCGCCTCGGTTCCCCGATACCGGCGTCTGCTGCACCGAACGCGGCCGGACGTGGTGGTCACCAACTCGGCGGTGGTACCAGCCGGGGCGATCGCCGCGCGGATGTCCCAGGTGCCGCACGTCTGGGTGGTGCGGGAGAGCCTGCTCAGCAACCCGAGCCTGCGGTCCGTGCTGCCCCGGGCCGCGATCGCCCGGCTCATCGCGCGCCTCTCGGACGGCGTCGTGGCGGTTTCCGCGTACGCCGCCGGTCAGGTGACCAGCGCCGTGCCGATGGCGCGGGCGAAGCTGCGGGTGATCCCGCCGCCGGTCGAATCCGGGCCGGACACGGACGCTCCGTCCGGGCCGGACGGTGTATCCGGGCCGGACGGTGTTTCCGGGCCGGGTGCGGACCGTCCGGTCGCACTGGAGCGGCTGGTGCTGCTGGGCCGGCACAGCGCCGAGAAGGGCCAGGCCGACGCGGTGGAGGCGCTGGCGATCTGCGCGCGCCAGGGCCGCGCGTTCACCCTTACGTTGGCCGGGGTCGGCGACGGTGAAGCGCAGCGGGGCCTCGCCGACCTGGCCCGCCGGTACGGCGTCGAGACGCAGCTCGAAACCGTCGCGTGGACGGACGACCCGGCCGCGTTGTACGCGCGGGCGGACGCGACGCTGATGCTGTCCCGCAACGAGGCCTACGGCCGGGTGACGTTTGAGTCGCTCCGCTCCGGCACCCCGGTGATCGGCTACCGGGCGGGCGCCACGACAGAGATCCTCGCCGGTGGTGGCGGACTGCTGGTGGATCCCGACGCCGGTGCGCTCGCCTCGGCGTTGCTGAATCTGGCCGCCGACCAGGAAGCGTTCGGGCGGCTCGCGGCCGAGGCGTCACGGCGCGGGCGGGAGCTCGCCACCGAACCGTCCCCGGCCGCACGCTTCGTCGCGTACCTCGATGAGCTGGGCGCGGTCAGCTGATGTCGCACCTGCCCACGCTGCGCGGCGCGTCCCGGCCGGTGGACCCGGCCGTGGCGGTCGTCTCCGGGGTGGCTGCCGTCGCGGTCGGGGTGGTGGCGGCCCGGCAGCCGGTCGCGCTCGCCGCCGTGGCCGTGGTCGGCCTGCTCGCCTGGGGGCTGTGGACCCCGGATCGGCTCAACTACACGCTGTTCGCGGTCCTGCTGCTCGTCCCGGTCACCGCCGATCCGGGATACCCGGTCGATCCGGTATGGATAGTGCTGCTGGCGGCGACGGCAATCGCCGCGCTCGGCCGGATCCAGCGCTTCCAGCCGTACGCGCCGCTGCCGTCCGTCGGGATGCTGGGATTCGCGGTCCCGGCGGTCTACGTGCTCACCGGCCTGATGTGGTGGACCGGCCCGAAGGACATTGTGATCGCCGTCGCGCCGCTGGCCTGCTACGCGCTGGTCGGCTGGCATGTCGTGGCCGAGGCGCGGGCCGGTGCGCCGGTGGTCCGCCTGGCGCGGGCGTTCGCCTGGGTCGCCGTACCCGTCACCCTGCTGGCCGTCTACCAGCGGATGTCCGGCACCTGGCCGATTCTCGACCAGTTGGCCATCAGCAACGCGTTCACGGCACAGGCGGGAGCCGGCAGGTCGGCCGGCACCATGGGACATCCGATCGTCTACGGCACGTACGGCATGCTGGCGATCTGCGTGGCCGTTGGCCTGCGCGGTCGGCTCTGGCAGGTGCCGTTCGCCGCAGGGGCGGTCGGCCTGCTGCTGTCCGGGTCGCGCAGCGCGTGGATCGGCACGGCCTGCGCGCTCGGCATCTGGTATCTGGCCCAGCCGCGCAAGTTCACCCGGCGCGGCGTCGGTTTGGTCGCGGCGTTCGCCGCCGCCGGCACCGTACTGGTGGCCGTCGGTCCCAAGCCGGTGCGGGACCTGACGGACCTCGTCCGGGCCCGCCTCACCAACGTCAGCGGGTCGAGTTCGGCGACGGCGCGCTACCGCCGTACGGAAGAGGCGTGGTCCGGCATCACGGACGGTGCCGGCAGCGCACTGTTCGGCCTCGGCCCGGAGGCGCACGTGCGGTTCTTCCAGCAGATCGGCATCTCCGACGGGCAGGCACAGGCGTTCGACAACAGCTACCTCACCCTCTGGTACGACTTCGGCGTGCTCGCGCTGCTGGTGTTCGTGTCCATCCTGGCGGTCGTGCTGGTCAAGCTCAGGTCGCTGACGGCACGGATGCTCATCGTCGGGTTCGCCGTACAGATCTGGTTCTTCGATTTCTACCTGTGGCCGGGCGCCGCAGGGGTGCTGCTGCTCGCCGTCGGCATCGGCGCCGCCGAGTCGCTGCGACCCGTCGATTGTAGGCTCCCCGACCCGGCGCTGACGGCCTTGCGACGATGAGCGGAGCGGACCTGCTGCTAACATTGCGCCGCTATTCCGGCGGGGTGTGAGGTTCAGCGTGAAGCTTTCCGGGCGGTTCGCCCCGGCTCGGCTGCTCAGTCGGCCTGCCTCCGACGGGCCGGGCGACGGCGCGCCATCCGTACACCAGCAGTGGCAGCAGCTCACGCTCGAGCGCCATCTGCGAGCCGTGTGGTCGCAGCGGTGGCTGGTGCTGGCGCTGGTGCTGCTCGGCGGCGCGGGCGCGGGTCTCGCGTCCGCCCAGCAGGAACCCATGTACCGGGCGGACGCCCAACTGTTCTTCGCGCCGAACTTCACCACCCGCGACATCGGCCAACTCAACGAGGGCGGCAACTACATCCTGCAGCGGGTGCGCTCGTATGCCGAGGTGGGCAACAGCCCCGAGGTGGCCGAAGCCGTCGTACGGCGACTCGGACTGCCGTACCAGCCTTCGGAGTTGACGCAGCGGGTCACGGTGACCGGCGCGGCCGGCACGGCGGTGCTCACCGTCGAGGTCCGTGACCCGGATCCGGTACGCGCCCGCGACATCGCCAACGCGATCGCGGCGGAGTTTCCCGCATACGTCGCGCGCCTGGAGAAGCCGACCGGCATCGACGAGTCACCGGTCAAGGTCTCGGTGACCCGGCCGGCGACGACGCCCTCGGCCCCGGCCACGCCGCAGGTCGCGGCCGACACCGGGCTCGGCGCGGCCGGGGGCCTGGCGATCGGAGTCCTCGTCGCAGTGGTCCGCTACGCGCGTGACCGCACCGTACGCGACGAGAGCCACGCGGCCGAGGTCGCCGGCACCGTCCTGCTCGGTGCCGTCGCCGCCGGCGGGGGGAGACCGCCGCTGGCGACCGGCGACGACACGGAGCCGCGCGTCGAGGTGTTCCGGCAGATCCGGGCCAACCTGCGGCTGCGCGCGGCCGGGCGCCGGTTCGCCAGCCTCACGGTCACCGGCTCGGTGTCGGGGGAAGAAAGAACGGCTACTGCGGCGAACATCGCCATCGCGTTCGCCCGGGCCGGCGAGCCGGTCGTGCTGATCGACGCGGACGTACGGAACCCCGGCGTACACCGGCTCTTCGACGTGCCGAACACGGTCGGCCTGACCAGCGTGCTGCGCGGCGAGGTCGCGGCCGAACAGGCCACGCACCGGCACCCGGACCTGCCGCTGTACGTCCTGCCGGCCGGCCCGGCCGGGCCGGGGCCGAGCGAGCAACTGCTGGCCTCGGACGCGCTGGCCCCGGCGCTGGAGTCGATGCGGCTCAGCGGCCGGTTCGTTGTGGTCGACGCGCCGTCGCTACTGTCCGATGCGGAGACGCTGCTGCTGGCGGGCGCGACCGACGCGACGCTGCTGGTGGCCCGGGTCGGCTCCACCCGCGCTGATCAGCTGGCCGCCGCCGCCGACGTGCTGCGTGCCCTACCTGTCAACCTGGTGGGCCTGGTGGCGACGCGGCGCGGGGTGGCGATGCGGCGCGGGCGCTAGGCGGTACCCGGTCGCCGGCACAGTCGCGTACGTTAATCCACATGAGCGATAGCGTCGCACTGCTCCTGCGACGTGTGGGGTTCGGTCCGACCTCGTCCGAGTTGGCCGCCGCGTCGAAGGCCGGGTACGCGGCCACCGTGGCGCGTCTGATGGATCCCGGAGAGCAGGACCGGGGTGCTGCGGCGGCGCCGATGCCGGAGCTTGGCCCCGACGCGTTCGACGATCTGCCCGACCCGGGCGCCGAGCGGCGCGCCGCCGCGGAGGCGCTCCGCCGCCAGCAGACCGACACGATCATCCGGTGGTGGCTCGACCGGCTGACCGTCGCCGACCACCAGGCCACTGAGAAGCTGCTGTTCTTCTGGCACGGGCACTGGGCGACTTCGATACGGAAGGTCGGAAGTCCGCAGTTCATGCTGGCGCAACACCAGAAGATGCGGAGCTCGCCGGCGTTCACCACAATGGCCCGCAAACTGGTCACCGACCCGGCGCTGGTCTACTGGCTCGACGGGCACACGAACACCAGACGGGCGCCGAACGAGAATCTTGCCCGAGAGCTGATGGAACTGTTCATGCTCGGCATCGGGCAGTACAGCGAACGTGACGTCAAGGCGGCCGGCCGGGCACTGACCGGCTGGAAGACCGACCTGAGCGTGCCTGCGACGGCGATCTTCGTGCCCAAGGACCACGATGCCGGGCCCAAGACCATCCTCGGCGCCACCGCGAAGTTCGACGCGCTTTCGCTGGTGGACCACCTCGCCGCCCGGCCGGCCTGCCCCCGGTTCATCGCGGACCGGCTGTGGTTCCGGTACGCGTCCGCCACCGAACCGATCCCGGAGTCCACCCGGGGGGAGATGATCGCGGCGTTCCCGGTGGGCATCTCGATGCTGCGCGCCCTGGTCGAAGACGACCAGTTCCGCTCGGGGCGCTACCGGATGGTGAAACAGCCGATGGAGTGGCTGATCGGGGCAATGCGGCAGCTCGGCATCCGCCCGGCGCGACTCTCCGGCGAGGCCTTCCACACTGTCGTCAGCGGGCTCAAAGGTCTTGGACAGGTGCCGTTCGCGCCGCCGAGTGTAGCCGGCTGGCCGAGCGGGACCGCCTGGCTGACCTCCTCGGCAGCCCAGGTAAGGCTGGGCCTCGCCGGCGTACTCGCCGAGTTGGCCGGTGGTGCCTGGATCACGGTGGAGCGGTTGGCCGACGTACTCGTGGTTCCGACCTGGACCAACCGCACGTACGCGGCGTTGAAACAGGCGACGACACCGCAAGAGCTGATCACGCTTGGCCTGGCCAGCCCGGAGTACCTGGTGAACTAGCATGGATCCGCTGACCCGACGCACGTTCCTGCTGGCCTCCGGCGCGGTCGGCGGCGGTGCGCTCGCCGCAGCCGGCCTGGGCATCGCCGAGCTGCTCGCCAAAGGCGACAAGGGCGCTGAGCCCGGACCGGCCGACACGCTGGTGATCGTGACGCTGTACGGAGGCAACGACGGGCTGAACACCGTCATCCCGTACGCCGACCCGGCCTACCACTCCGCCCGGCCGGAGCTTGCCTACGCCCCCGAGGAGGTGCTGCACCTCGACGGCGTGCTCGGCCTCAACCCCGCGCTGGGCGGACTGAAGCGGCTCTGGGACGACAAGCGGTTGGCAGTCGTCCTCGGCGTCGGATACCCCCGGCCGGACCGCAGCCACTTCCGGTCGATGGACATCTGGCAGACGGCGTCGCCCGACGCACCGGTCCGATCCGGCTGGGTGGGGCGCTGGCTCGACGGGATCCAGGCATCGCCGGAAGCGGCTGTCAGCTTCGAGCCGGTGCTTCCGCCACTGCTGGCGGGCGAGACGCGGGCGGGAGCGAGTGTCACGCTCGGCGCACCCCAACTGCCCGCCGGGATCAGCGCGGAGATGGTCCGCGCGCTCGGGCGCGAACAGCGGGGCGAGGACGTCCTGCAGGCGCGGGCGGCGACCGCGCTGCACGATTTCCTGCGGGTGGACGGCCTGATCCGACGGGTACGGGAGTCCGATCAGCCGTTCGGGGCCGGCGAGCCTGGTCACCTGCCGGCCACCGGCACGGGCGGTGAGACGTCACTGGCCACCCAACTCGCGCTCGTGCACCGGTGCATCGAGGCAGGCGTACCCACCCGGGTCTACTCGGTCAGCCTGGGCGGCTTCGACACGCACGCCGACGAACGGCCCGCGCAGGAGCGGCTGCTCAAGGAGGTCGACGGGGCGCTGACACTGTTCATGGACCGGTTGGCGACGAGCCCGGCCGGGCGCAACGTCACAATCGTTGTCTACAGTGAGTTCGGCCGCCGGGTGCGCGCCAATGCCTCCGACGGCACCGACCACGGGACCGCCGGACCGGTCTTCGTACTCGGTCCCCGAGTCGTCGGGGGCTTTCACGGCGAACAGCCCAGCCTCACCAACCTCGACGACGGCGACCTGAAGGCGACGACCGACTTCCGGGACGTCTTCGGCACACTGCTCGCCTCCGTACTGCACGCCGATCCGGCCCGCTACCTGGAGGGGTACCAGCCGAAGCCACTGTCCCTGCTCGCGCTTTGACATCCTCGCCGCCCTAATCGGCGGCGATTCCAGCCACGCCGCGCGTGACACGCGCAG
>NZ_JBHMIP010000044.1:0-34889 GCF_048060245.1 Micromonospora sp. LOL_014 | reverse complement strand
CCGTTTCCCGCCTGGTCAACCCACTCAAGGGCGTCTCGTCGCGCCGCCCGCGGCAGGAGTTCCCCGACCTCGCACGCCACTACCACCGGGCCAACAAGCTCTGGTCGGGCTCGTACTTCGCCGGCTCCGGCGGCGGCGCGCCACCGAGCATCGTGAAGCAGTACATCGAGCAGCAGGACCGGCCAGGTTAGAGCACTGCTCGGGCCCTGGCGGCCCTCCCAGCGCGGGCCTTCACCCCCGGGCCTGAAGGCCGGAGCACTGGCCCGCATTCCGGTAGCCGGCGGGCGGCGTCGGGGCGCTGCCAGGCGGGGTCGGCGGTCAGCGGCACGAACGCCTTGGCTGCGTAGGCGAGGTCCCACAGCCGGGTGCCCGGCGCGGCGGTGTCCCAGTCGATGAAGGCCCAGCGGTCGCCGACGACCAGGTTCCAGGGCGCGAGGTCGTGGTGGACGACCAGATCGGTGCCGTCGGGTGGGATGAGCCGCCGCCAGACGGCACCCGGTGGTGGGGTGAAGCTGGCGGCCGCGTCGTGCAGGTCGCGTACGAGGCGGCCGACCCGGCGCAGGGCCGCGTCTGGGCCGAGCAGGTCGAACCGGTCCGGCCAGGGGACCGTTCCGGGCAGGTAGGTCAGCACCTCGCGGCCGGCGGCGTCGACGCCGAGCGGTCGGGGTGCGCCGCCGAACCCGGCGTCGTGCAGGTGGGCGAGGAAGGCGTGCACAGCGGGGGTCCACGCGCCAGCGGGTCCGGTCGACCGGTTTGTCCCGCGTACGGGACGACTTGACGCTCTCAGGGTTGCGCGCTATAGCTATAAGTAAGTTGAGTCTGCGGGGCTCAACTTGAGGGAGTGAGAAGCCCGCGCCCGTGAGGAGGTCCGACAATGTTGATGCGCACCGACCCGTTCCGGGAGATCGACCGGATCGCCGAGCAGTTCTTCGGCACCACCACCCGTCCGGCCGTCATGCACCTGGACGCCTACCGCGACGGCGACTGGTTCTACGCCGCGTTCGACCTGCCCGGCGTCGACCCGGACAGCATCGAGTGCACCGTGGAACGCAACGTCCTGACGGTGCGTGCCCAGCGCCACCGCCCCACCGGCGACAAGGTCGAACTCGTCGCCGCCGAGCGGCCGATGGGCACCTTCACCCGGCAGCTGTTCCTCGGTGACACCCTCGACACCGACAAGCTGGAGGCCGGCTACGAGGCCGGCGTGCTGACCCTGCGGATCCCGGTGGCGGAGCGCGCCAAGCCGCGCCGGGTCTCGATCAGCGTCGGCGACGACGGCCGCCGGCAGCTCAGCAACTGAAACCCACCCACCGAGTCCCCGCCCGGCGCCGGAGCGCACCGGGCGGGGACTCGTCATGTCCGGCGGGGGACAAGCCGGCAAACGCCTCGCGCCGGTGTCGTCGGCCGGGCATCCTGGGCAGATGATCGACCCCCGGTTGACCGGGCACGTCGCGATCGTGACCGGCGCGAACCAGGGCATCGGCGCGGCGATCGCGCTCGCCCTGGCCACCCAGGGCGCCGCGGTGCTCGCCACGTACCTGCGGATGGACCCGTCCCCCTACGCCGACGATCCGTCGTTTCCCGCTCAGTACGGGCGGGTCCGCGCCCAGGACGCCCGCAGTGTCGTCGACCGGATCGTCGCCGCCGGCGGCAAGGCGGTGGCCGTGGAGGCGGACCTGGCGGATCCGGCCACCCCGGCCCGGCTGTTCGACGAGGCGGCGGCCTCGTTCGGCCCGGTCGACATCCTGGTCAACAACGCCAGCGGCTGGCTCAGCGACACGTTCCGGCCGGACAGCCGGGACCGGTTCGGCCGGCCGTTGACCCACGTCGACGCCGGCACCTTCGACCGCCAGTTCGCCGTCGACGCCCGCGCCCCGGCGCTGCTGATCGCCGAGTTCGCCCGCCGGCACCTGGCCCGTAAGGCCAGCTGGGGGCGGATCGTCGGGTTGACCTCCGGCGGCCCGCACGGCTTCCCCGAGGAGGTGTCGTACGGGGCGGCGAAGGCCGCGCAGGAGAACTACACCATGTCGGCGGCCGCCGAACTCGCCCCGTACGGGGTGACCGCCAACGTGGTGCAGCCGCCGGTCACCGACACCGGCTGGGTGACGCCGGAGGTGGAGAAGCAGCTCACCGGTTCGAGTCCGCTGAGCCGTATCGCCCGCCCGGAGGACGTCGCGGAGGTCGTCACCCTGCTCGCCTCGCACCAGGCCCGTTACGTGACCGGCCAGATCGTCCGGATGTCCTGACGGCGCCGTACCGCGTGTCGCGGCCGCCCGGGCAGGCGTCAGGGTCAGGTTCAGCGCGGAAAGATCACGTACGGCGTTTCGGCGTCGTCGGCGGCACCGGCTTTGGCATCCTGCTGCGATGCGCCAACGAACCACCCCCGGTCTCGTCCCCCGGCCGGTCGACCGCGGCCTGACCGCCGCCACCGCCCCGGTCGACTTCACCGAGGCGTGGCTGCGCAACCGTCGGCTGTCCGAGCACACCCGGGCCGCCTACCGCCGGGACGTGACGGGCTGGTTGTCGTGGTGTTCCGCGACTGGACTCGACCCGCTGCAGGCGTCGTTCCTGGACGTCAACGCGTACGCCCGGGCGTTGGAGGCCACCGTCGACCAGCGCAGCGGACGGCTGCTGACCCCGGCGACGGTGGCCCGGAAACTGTCCGCCATGTCCAGCTGGTACGCGTTCCTGGTGCGGCTGCGGGCGGTGCCGGCCAACCCGGTGACCGACGCGGACCGGCCGCGGATCGACCGGGACCATTCGGCGACTGTCGGGTTGAGCCCCGACCAGGTCGACGCGTTGTTCGCGGCGGCCCGCGCCGACACCGGGGCGAGCGGTGCGCGCAACCTCGCCGTGTTGGCGTTGCTGGCCGATCTGGGGCTGCGTGTCGGTGAACTGGTCAGCCTGGATGTCGCCGACGTCGGCGACGAGCGGGGGCACCGCAGTGTCCGGTTCGTCGGCAAGGGCGGCCGGGCCCGCCGCCGGGCGCTGGCGCCGGACACCGCGGCGGCGCTCGACGCGTACCTGGCTGGCCGGGCCCGAGCCGCCGGTGTCGCGGCCGATGCGCTCGACGGCCCGCTGCTGGCCACCGCCAGCGGCGCGCGGCTGGACCGGCACGCCGTGTTCCGGCTGGTCCGGCGGCTGGCCCGGGCCGCCGGTCTGCCGGCGTGGGACCGGCTGTCGCCGCACTCGCTGCGGCACGCGTTCGCCACCACCGCCCGCGCCGAAGGGGTGCCACTGGAGGACGTGCAGGACGCGATGGGGCACGCCGACCCACGGACCACCCGCCGGTACGACCGGGACCGGTACAACCTGGATCGGGATCCTGCGTACCGGATCGCGGCGGCGCGGACCGCCCGCGCCGCCGCGTCCGGCTGAGCGTCTCACCCGATCCGGTGGGTCACCGTTGCCGCTGCTGGTCGTCGTGGCCGCGCAGCGAACCGGCGTGGGCGCGAGCGGTCGGGTCGCGGTGGACCTTGACCAGGCTGGCGACGACGGTGACGGTGAGGATCACCAGGATCAGTCCCAGCGACACCGGGGTCTGCACCTCGGGGACCCGGTCGTCGAGGGTGTGGCCCCAGTGCAGCACCAGTTTGACGCCGATCAGCGCGAGCACCAGCGCCAGCCCGGTGGACAGGTAGACCAGCCGGTCCAGCAGACCCTTCACCAGGAAGAACAGTGCCCGCAGCCCGATCAGGGCGAAGGCGTTGGCGACGAAGACGATGTACGGCTGCTGGGTGACACCGAACACGGCGGGGATCGAGTCGAGGGCGAACAGCAGGTCGGTGCTGCCGATCGCGATCAGCACGATGAACAGTGGGGTGACGACACGGCGACCGTCGAGGCGGGTGACGAGCCGCCCGTCGACGTAGTCCGGTGTCACCGGCAGCACCCGCCGGGTGGCGCGGACCAGCACGTTGTCGTCGACCTGCGGGTCCTCGTTGCGGTGCCGGAACAGCTGCACGGCGGTGAAGATCAGCAGAAGGCCGAAGACCAGGAACATGAAGGAGAACAGGTTAAGCAGGGTGGCGCCGGCGGCGATGAAGATCGCCCGCAGGACCAGCGCGGCGATGATGCCGAAGGTGAGCACCTTGTGCTGATGTTCCTCGGGAACAGCGAAGGTGCTGATGATGATGACGAAGACGAACAGGTTGTCGACGGACAGGCTCTTCTCCACCAGGTAGCCGGCGAAGTACTCGGTGCCGTAGTCACCGCCGGCCCAGGCCATGAACACCAGGCCGAACACGACGGCGACCGCGACGTAGAACACCGACCAGGCGACCGCCTCACCGAACCCGACGGCGTGCGGTCGGATCGCCGCGACCGCCAGGTCGAGGGTGAGCAGCGCGATGATGACGACGAGCGTGACGGCCCACACGCCCGGGCCGATCTCCAGCGAACCCATGTCAGAGATCGTGCACCTGTCGGCGGCGTCGCGCGCGCTGACACATGGCATTGGTGGACAATCCGGGACGTTGCGCTACGATGTCCGGCCGCCGGGTGGTGCGCGGCCGCGCAGGCTCGGTTGCTCATGGCCGCCGGTCCGCCCGGGTCGGCCGATGATCGATCCTCCTCGCCACGCACAGCCGTTACTACCCGACGGCAACCTGTGGTGGGTTTCGCTGGCAGCGTGACGGTCTTCCGCGTCGTCGGGCCGGGCGGCACAGTGGTGGTATGCGACTGCTGATGCTGGGCGGCACCGGGTTCGTCGGCCGGTGCGTCGTCGAGGACGCGCTGGCGCGCGGCTGGTCGGTCACCGTGCTGCACCGCGGCCGCCGGCCGGCGCCGGCCGGCGCGCAGGTGCTCGTCGGCGACCGGACGGCCGCCGACGGTTTCGCCGCACTGCGCACCGGTGACTGGGACCTGGCCGTCGACACCTGGGCCGGCGCGCCGTCGGTGGTCCGCGACGCGGCCCGGCTGCTACGCGACCGGGTCCGGCACTACACGTACGTGTCGAGCCGCTCGGTGTACGCGTACCCGCCGCCGGCCGGGCTCGACGAGACCGGGCCGCTGGTCGACGCCGACGACGGCGACGGCGGCGACGTCCCCTACGCCCGCGCCAAACGCGGCGGTGAACTCGCCGCGGTCGCCGCCTTCGGCGACCGGACGCTGCTGGCCCGGGCCGGGCTGATCCTCGGCCCGTACGAGGACGTCGGTCGGCTGCCGTGGTGGCTGCACCGCGTCGCCCGGGGCGGCGACGTGCCCGCCCCCGGGCCGCCCGACCTGCCGCTGCAGTACGTCGACGCCCGGGACCTGGCGGCCTGGCTGCTCGATACGGCCGCCGCCGGTGTCGGCGGGCCGGTCAACGTGGTCAGCCCGCGCGGCCACACCACGATGGGCGAGCTGCTGACCCACTGCGTCGACGTGACCGGGTCGTCCGCCCGGCTGCGCTGGGTCGACCCGGCGGCGGTGGCCGCCGCCGGTGTCGCGCCCTGGACGGAGCTGCCGATCTGGCTGCCCCCGGGTGAGCTGCACGACGCGCTGCACCACGGCGACGTGTCCCGGGCACTGGCCACCGGGCTGCGCTGCCGGCCGGCGGCCGAGACCGTCGCCGACACCTGGGCCTGGCTGGTCGGCGTGGACCACCGTCCGGCGCTGCGGACCGACCTGCCGCCGCTGGGGCTCGACGCGGGTCAGGAGGCCGCGCTGCTCGCCGCCGCCGGACCGGATCCGTCCGTCAGTTGACGGTTCGCCCGGCCGGGGCCGAGGTCGCCGGTGCGGTGGTGCCGGCGGCACAGCACCTGGTACCGCACGTCGGAGTGGTCGACGGTGTCACCGATCACCACCTGCTCGCCGTGGCGGGCCACCACACCGTCGACGACTCGGGCGTTGAGCAGGCCCTGCCGGCCGCACCAGCACAGCACCTCGACCTGGATGCGGCACACCTCGTCGGCGATCTCGAACAGCCGCTGCGCGGCCGGGAACAGCACCGACCGGAAGTCACTGGCCAGCCCGAACGCGAACACGTCGACGTCGTAGCCGTCGACCAGGTCGGCCATCTGTCCGACCTGGTCGACGGTGTAGAAACACGCCTCGTCGCAGATCAGGTAGTCGACCCGAGTGCCGTCCGCCCACCGGCCGCGCACCAGCGCCACCAGGTCCAGGTCGTCGGTGACCTCGATCGCCGAGTGGGCCAGCCCGATCCGGGTGGTTACCTGCGGCCCCATCGACCGGTCGTTGCGGGTCAGCACCAGACCCCGGCGGCCCTGCCGGGCGTGGTTGTGGTCCATCTGCAGGGCCAGCGTCGATTTGCCGCAGTCCATCGGACCCCAAAAGAACTTCAACGCCGCCCCGTGCCGTAGCCGTCCGTCGCCGGCGGCCAGGCAGGCGGTCGCCAACGCGGACTGGTCGCCGCCGCCCGGCCCGGCTGTCCTCGGCTGACTGTCGTCGGTCACGACCGGGCAGCTTACTAGCCGTTTCCGTCGGCACCGGCAGCCCGGGTCGCGTTGTCTGGCCGGGCGGCGATGTCGGACCACTGTGGCAGGATCTGCCGCCATGTTCCCCCGCACCTGGACCCTGACCCACATCGAACGTGTCATCCGTACCGCCTGGTCCGCCGACACCTGCGATCCGACCGACCTGGCGGACTGGCACACCGGCAACCCGGCCCGCGGCCAGTGCGGCGTCACCGCGCTGGTGCTGCACGACCTGCTCGGCGGTGAGCTGCTGGTCGGGCAGGTCAGCGCCGGCGGGCGACGGACCGGCCAGCACTGGTGGAACCGGCTCGGCGTGGTCGAGATCGACCTGACCCGAGACCAGTTCGGCCCGCACGAGCGGATCAGCGGCGGGACGGTCGTCGACCGGCCGGACGGTCCGCCGCGCCGCTGCCGCGAACAGTACGAGACGCTGCGTACCCGGGTGTTGAAGCAGCTTGGTGCCGACACCTCGGTGGCGACCGGCCGATAGCATCCCCGCCGGCGGCGTACGCACGTCGGCGCCATCCCGGGAGAGGACATCAGGACCGTGAACGGACCGGTACGGCTCGCCGTCGACCTGGGCACCACGCACACCGTCGCGGTGGTCCGCCGTGGCGACGAGCCACCCCGGCCGCTGCTGTTCGACGGCACTCCGCTGCTGGCCTCCGGGGTCTGCGTCGACGCCGCCGGTGGCGTCCACAGCGGACGTGACGCGCAGCGGTTGGCCGCCGGGGAGCCGCACCGGTTCGAGCCGCACCCGAAACGGCGCGTCGACGACGGCTCGGTGCTGCTGGGCGACCGGGAGCTGCCGGTCGCGCAACTGCTGGCGGTGACCCTGCGCCGGGTCGCCGCCGAGGCCGCGACCGCAGGCGTGCATCCGGTCGGCGGCACCGTGCTGACCTGCCCCGCCGACTGGGGTACCCCGCGTCGGGACCTGCTGCGGGCGGCCGCCACGGCCGCCGGGCTGGGCCCGGTGCGCCTGCTCGACGAGCCGATCGCGGCCGCCACCTACTGCGTCCGGGTGCTGGGCCGGCAGGTGCCGCCGGGCGGCACCCTGGCCGTGTTCGACTTCGGCGGCGGCACCCTCGACGTGGCGGTGGTCCGCAACGAGCCTGCGGTGGGCGGGGCCGGCGGGCTGCGGGTGCTGGCCACCGGCGGGCTCGACGACCTCGGTGGGCTCGACGTCGACGAGGCGCTGGTCGCCCACCTCGGTCACCTGGTCGCGGTCCGGGACCCGCAGCTGTGGCAGCGGCTCAGCCGGCCGGTGACCGCCGCCGACCGCCGTGACCGGCTTGCCTTCTGGTCCGAGGTGCGGGCCGCGAAGGAGATGCTGTCGCGGGCCTCGGCGGCACCGGTGACGGTGCCCGGGCGGGACGATCCGATGCATCTGACCCGGGAGGAGCTGGACCGCATCGCCGGGCCGCTGGTCGACCGGGCGGTCGACGAGACCCGCCGGGTGCTGCAGCTGGCCGGGGTCGATCCGGCGCGGCTGGCCGGGCTGCTGCTGGTCGGCGGGGCGAGCCGGATGCCGCTGGTCGCCAGCCGGTTGCACGCCCGGCTCGGGGTAGCCCCGTCGGTGCCGGAGCAGCCGGAGCTGCCGGTGGGGTTCGGTGCGCTGCACCACACGCCGTCGGCGGACGTCGTGGCACCGTCGACCGCCGCCCCGGCCGCGCCGCACCTTGCGCGGCCGGGGCCACCGGTGCCCGGCCCTATCGAACGGGCGGCTGGCGGCGATCTGCCGTCGCCGCCGGCACGTCGGCGCCGTCGCGGCCGGGCGGTCACGGCGGTCGCCGCAGCCGTGGCGGTGACGCTTGCCGTCGGGATCGGCCTGACCGACGGCTGGCTGCTCGACCGGATCACCGGCGGCGACGACGGCGGCGACCCGGTCGGGACCAACCTGATCGGCGGCCTGCTCGGTCGCGACGACGACGGCGGGACCGGGGACACCGCAGGCGGCCTGACCGAGGTCCACCAGGTGACGCTGCCCGCCGGCACCGGCGGGTCGACGGTCACCCTCGCCGGTGACCTCGCCGTGTACGCGGCGGTCGCCGTCGGCGGCACCACCGTCACCGCGGTACCGGCCGGCGGCGGCGACCCGGCCTGGACCGCGACGGTGGACGTCGAACCGACGGAGGTGCGGCTCACCGCCGTCGGTGGGCTGCTCGTCGTCGACGCCGTCGACTCGGCGACCGACGGCGGCGACGACATGCGGGTCGTGCTCGACGCCGCCGACGGCACGGTGCGGTGGAAACGCAGCTGGCAGGACCGTACCGACGTGGTCCGGCTGGGCACCGACGTGATCGTCGAGATCAAGGACGGCATCTTCGACAACGCGGTCGCCCGGGTCGACCTGACCACCGGGGAGCAGCGGTGGCGACGTGAGGCCCCCGACGACGACCTGCTGGTTCTCGACGCGTCGCGGATCCGGGCGGCGACCCGGTGGACCGGCGCGGTCCCCGTCGAGGACGCCGGTGTGCTGCCGGCCTCCGGGTACGGGCTGCGGGACAACCGGCACGCCGAGCTGGGCCGCGTCGTCGAGTTGAGTGAGGGCAGCGGCCGGGGGTTCGTGCTGGACACCGGCGACGGCGACCCGGTCGCCAGCGGCGACCTGCCGTTGGACCACGACGCGTGGACCGTCTACGAAGGGCTCGCGATCGGCCGGCTGTCCGACACCGCGTCGCCGGGACGGGCCGTGCTGGCCGCGTACGACCTCGACGGGTTCACCCGCGCGTGGGACGTGCCGCTGCCGGCCGGTGACACCATCGAACTGGTCAAGCCGTGCGGGGAGCGACTGGTGTGCGCGGCGGTCGAGGGCGGCACGTACCGCACGATCGCCGTCGACATCGGCACCGGCGACGAGAAGTGGAACCGCACAAGCGAGTTCGGATTCGAGGACAACTGGTACGCGGTGCCGGGTGGGCTCGTCTTCGGTGACCAGACGTTCGGCACGGTCGACGACTTCTGCCTGCTCGACGAGGACGGTGGGGAGATCACCGCCGCCGAAGACACCCGGTCGGCGGCGGCGGTGGCCGACGGCCGGGTGGTGGTGCTGGGCCACCGGATCGACACGGCGTCGAGGACCGCTGTGCCGCAGGTGTCCGTGTGGGACGCGGCGACCGGTCGACGGACCGCGCCGGTCGATGTCGGCACCGACCTGGTGGACAGCCGGGTGACGCACGCGGTGGTCAGCGGCGACACCGTCGCGGTGGTCACCGCCGACCATCAGGTGCGGGTGCTGTCCGTGACCGGGACCGGCTGAGTGGGCGGCCGTCGGGCCGCCCACTCAGGGCACGGTCAGTAGACGTTGACCCCGTACACCGACAGCGCCTCGGCCACCGGCTGGTGGTAGGCGCGGCACTCGGCCCGGTTGCTGCCCGAGTGCAGACCCAGCGCGGTGGTGCCGGCGAACACCGCGCCGCCACTGTCGCCCTTGTCCGCGCACAGGCTGGTCTGGAACAGCCCGGTCACCGGACCTGCCGAGTAGTTGACGGTGACGTTGACCGCGACGACCGGGCCGGTGGTGACCCCGGTGGTGCTGCCGCTCTTGCTGACCGTCTGCCCCACGTACGGGTTACCGGCGCCGGTGATGTCCCGCAACGTCCCGTCGTACAGGTTGACCGCCCCGGGCCGGTTGACGGTGGTGTCGACCCAGCGAACCAGGCCGAAGTCGTCACCGGGGAAGTTGCTGGCCACCGTGGTGCCGGCGGCGGCGACCCCGTCGACCATCCACTGCGTCCGCGACTCGGTGCAGTGCCCGGCGGTGAGGAAACCCGGCCGGCCGGCGCTGTCGTACACGTTGAACCCGAGCGAGCAGCGGCCGTTGGAGTAGATCGGGTCGCCGCCGGCGGCGGTGGTCTCCACCGTGCCGGCGACGCGTTCGACGCGGACCGCGTCGCCGAAGCGGGCCGCGACCGCCTCGACCAGCGCCAGCCGGGTGTCGGTGACGGTCGCGTCGACCGAGACCACGACCTGGTTGCTGACCGGGTCGGCGTACCAACTGGTCCCTGGCACAGCCGCCGACCGCGACAGAGCACCGGTGACCCGGGCCAGGTCGCCGGAACCCCGATCGACGGTCCGGGCCACCCCACCCGCGGCCCGCACCACCCGGGCGGCCGTCTCATCGGTCACGGTCACGACCAGGTCACCGGTGACCTCGTCCCGGTACGCCCCGGCGGACCGGTCACCCAGCCGGTCGGCCAGCGCCAGGGCGGCCTCACCGCCGAGTTCGGGGGCGGGCCCGGCGGCAGCGGCCGCCGGACTGGCCAGCAGGCCACCGACCAGTACGGCGGCGGCAGCCAACGCGGAGCCGATCTGTCTGATCGGCGTGGATATATCCCTCACACAGTCCTCCTGCGATCTGGTGAACGTGAGATGTCCGGTCAGGACGGCGATCATCATCGCCGCTGGCGGCGGCGCTGAACACCGTGCCATTGCCCATTTGTGGGCGACTTCCGGCCACGTGCTTGACGCTGACCGGTGCCGCGTCCCCGGGCCGTGGCGAGTGGACCTGCCACAATGGCGACATGGCGCGACCGGACCGGGACTCGTTGTTCGCCGCCGGGCGGCAGTTGAACATCGGACAGCGGCGGACCCGACTACCGGTCCCGCCTGGCCGGGCACGTCCCGCTGCTCGGCTCGACGGCGCTGTTGACCGCCGCCGTGGTGCTGAACGAGGTGGCCCGGCGCGGGTGAACGGGTCGCCGTACCGGTGGGCATACTGGTAGCGCTGCTGACCAGCGCACCCGGAGGGCATGATGATCATTGACGTCGCGCAGATTGAGGCGGCGGCGCGGCGGATCGCCGACCATGTGGTGCGGACGCCGACGGTGCCCAGCCCCGGCCTGTCCGGGCTGCTCGGCGTACCGGTGACGGCGAAGCTGGAGCTGCTGCAGCGGACCGGGTCGTTCAAGGCGCGGGGCGCGGCGGCGAAGCTGCTGACCCTCGACGACGGGCAGCGGGCGGCCGGCGTGGTGGCGGTCAGCGGCGGTAACCACGGCATCGCGGTGGCGGTGATGGCGCAGGCCCTGGACGTGAAGGCGACGGTGGTGATGCCGCGTTCCGCGCCGGAGCGGGCGGTGGAGGTCGCCACCGCCGCCGGGGCGACGGTGCGGGTGGTCGACACCATGGACGAGGCGTTCGACCTGACGGCGCGGTTGCGGGCCGACGGGCTGGCGATGGTGCATCCCTTCGACGACCCGGTGGTGGTCGCCGGGCAGGGCACCGTCGGTCTGGAGTTGGCGGCTGACGCGTTCGCCGACGACCGCACGGCGCCGACGGACGTGCTGGTCAGCGTCGGCGGCGGCGCGTTGATCTCCGGGGTGGCCGCCGCGCTGCGGGCCCGCCGGCCCGGCGTCCGGGTCTGGGGGGTGGAGACCGACGGCGCGTCGGCGATGGCGCAGGCCTGCGGGCACGGCGGCCCCGTGCCGGTGAAACTGTCGTCGATTGTGTCGACGTTGAGCGCGCCGACGGTGTCGCAGCTGACCTACGACCATGTCACCGAACTGGTCACCGACGTGCTGGTGGTGTCGGACACGGAGGCGGTGCGTGGCAGCCTGGACCTGGCCGAGCACGCCAAGGTGTGGGCGGAGCCGGCGGCCGGGTGCCTGCTGCCGGCCGCCCGCCGGGTGGTCGAGCGGGTCGGCCCGGACGTCCGGCTCGGCCTGGTGGTCTGCGGCGGCAATGTCACCGTCGCCGACCTGGCCGGGTGGGCCCGCCGGTTCAACCTGATGGGGCTGATCTGACGGGCCGGGCACGTCACCGGCGCACTGGCACCGGAGTCAGTACACCCGGGCGTTGCACACCGTGAGTACCTCGGTCACCGGCTGGTGAAAGGCGATGCACGCGCCGACCACTCCACCCGAGTGCAAGCCCAGGGCTGTGACCGGCTGCCATCTTCTACCGCAGCGTCGCGGCCCGACGGCGGTGCGACAACGTGACGTGGTGGTGCGCCCCGGCGTGCCCGGCCGGGTCGGTGTGCACGGTCGCCGACACCAGCCGGGGTACGGCGTGGGTGAGCTGGTGTTCGGCGTCCGCGGCCACCTCGTGCGCGGCGAGCAGGCTCAGGTCGGCGTCGACGACGAGGTCGGCTTCGGCGTGCAGCCGGTGGCCGATCCAGCGCAGCCGTACCGCTGTCACGTCGCGGACGCCGGGCACCGCGCGCAGGGTCGTTTCGGCGTTGTCGACCAGGGCCGGGTCGACGGCGTCCATCAGCCGCCGGTACACCTCGCGGGCGGCGTCACGCAGCACGTACCCGATCGCGACGGTGATGGCGAGGCCGACCAGCGGGTCGGCCCACTGCCAGCCGGCCGCCGCGCCCCCGGCGGCGGCGACGACGGCCAGCGAGGTGAATCCGTCGGTACGGGCGTGCAGCCCGTCGGCGACCAGCGCGGCCGAGCCGATGCGCCGGCCGACCCGGATCCGGTAGCGGGCGACGATCTCGTTGCCGGCGAAGCCGACGACCCCGGCGGCGGCCACCCACGGCACGTGGGTCATCGACGCCGGGTGGATCAGCCGGTCGACGGCGGTCCAGCCCGCGGCGATTGCCGAGCCGGCGATGACGACCACGATGACGACGCCGGCGAGGTCCTCGGCGCGGCCGAACCCGTAGGTGTAGGCGCGGGTGGCGGCGCGCCGGCCGATCAGGAACGCGATCGCCAGGGGTACGGCGGTGAGCGCGTCGGTGACGTTGTGCAGGGTGTCGCCGAGCAGCGCCACCGAGCCGCTGGCGGCGACGATGACGGCCTGGGCGGCGGCGGTGGCGGCGAGGACCGCCAGGGAGATCCACAGGGCGCGGAGTCCGTCGCGGGACGCTTCGAGGGAGTCGTCGACCTTGGCGGCGGTGTCGTGGGTGTGCGGGGTGAGCCGGTGCAGCGCCCGTCGCCACCAGGCCCGCCGCACCGGATGCCGGTGACCGTGCGGGTGGTGGTCGTGACGGTGGTGGTCGTGGTCCATGGCGATGGCAGAATACGTGCTCATGTACGCACGCGACAACGCTGCAGGTGCCACGGATGGGCAGCAGCAACCGACCGGCGCGCAGGTCGACACGGCGGTGACCGCGTTGAAGATGCTGGCCGACCCGACCCGGCTACGCCTGCTGTGGCAGCTGCGCGACGGCGAACACGACGTCGGCACCCTCGCGGCGGCGGTCGGCGCCGCCCGCCCCGCCGTGTCGCAGCACCTGGCGAAACTGCTGCTCGCCGGCCTGGTCGCCAGCCGCCGTGACGGCCGCCGGGTGCTCTACCGGGCACGCGGCGGCCACGTCCGCCGCCTGGTCACCGAGGCCCTGTACGCCGCCGACCATCACCTGACCGGAGCCCCCGACCACGACTGATCCCACATTGCCGGCTGGCCCGGCCGGCTAGAACGAGTGTCGGCCGACGTCAACGGCTGACTAGCATCACCGGCCGTGGACGACAGACGGTGGCGGGATCCGCAGTGGTTGGCCTGGGTGCGGGACTGGATCGACGGCCGGCTCGACGTGGTGCAGCTCGACCTGGCCGACGACGTCGACGACCTGCTCGCCCTCGGCGTGCCCGACCGGCGGCTGGCCACCCTGCCGCAGGCGTACGCACGGATCGTCGGCGCCGATCGACGGTTCCGCGACGCGGCGCCGATGGTGGCCGACCTGTGCGCCGAGCTGGCGCAGTACGGGCTGCCGGAGCTGCTGCAGCACGACGACCTGCACGACGCGCAGGTCTTCGTCCGCGACGGCCGCCATCTCATCATGGACTGGGGCGACGCCTGCGTGTCGCATCCGTTCCTCACCCTGTCGGTCACCCTCGAAGGTGGGCTGGCGTGGGGGCTCGACGACGTGCGGGACTCGGTCGACACCGCGCCGTTGCGGGACGCCTACCTGGTGCCGTACGCCGAACGGTTCACCGGCGACCTGGTGGCCGCGACCCGGGTGGCATCGCGCCTGGGCTGGGTGTGCCGCGCGGTCAACGGGCACCTGCCCGGCGACGACAAGCAGACCCTGACCCGGCTGCGGATGTTCCTCGACGGCCGACCGTAGCCGCACCAGGGACACCACAGAGCCTTTTCCAACCTGATCTTGCAGGTCAGAGCGGGCGCAGCGCGCCCGGAGAGCGATGAGGGCGAGGCTCCAGGTACGACAGCAGTCGACCAAGATCCGATGCCCCGACCGGGAGCCTCGCCCGTGCTGTCTTACCCCTCCACGATCCCGCTGTCCAGCCGCACCCTCAACCACCTTACCGACCTCATCCGAGCCCACCGCAACCAGCATCGATCCCGCTGGCGGCGCCTCGACCCCGGCCGCCAGGCACTACTCGCCCTGGCCCACCTACGCAACGGCGACACCTACACCCGGCTCGCCGCCGGGTTCGCCGTCGGCGTCGCCACCGCCTGGCGGTACGTGCAGGAAGCGATCGCCCTGCTCGCCGCAGTCGCCGAGGACCTGGAGAAGATCGACATCTAGGTTCTGGAGCTGCGGCTCTCCGGCAATGGCGTGGTGGGCGGCATCATCCCGATGGATGGCGTGACCGCCAAGGACCAGGCAAACTGGGCCGAGCTCGCGTTTCAGCGACGGTTCAATCGTCGCCCGGTGGTGTCCGCACTGGTCGTCCGGGCGTCGACATCCTCGACCGAGATCGAGAGGTTGCAGAGCGTGATGGCTGCGGCGTCACCTGCGGTCACCACCACCGCGCCGGCAGTGGTGTCGAGAAAGGTTTTCGGTTGAGCCTGCACGCGACACCGTACAACCTCTCGACGGTTCCATCGATGGGTACTACCCATCAATATGGGAAGGCGACACCTACCGTACCGTTTACCCACCGGTACAGGAAGAACTTCGAGCTTATGACTACTGGTTCGTCTACGAAAGCGCCTACAGCGCGCAACCTTCGACTTTTCCGAGTGATTGGGGAATGGAACTCGGCATAACAACGTGGAACGACGATCTTCCTGGCTGGGTCGTCCGCCCGTTTTGCCCGCCCGGCTTTGGTGACTCCGATTGGGACTTCTGGTCCGGCACCTACGAGATGGGTGGCATTTGGGGGGGGGCGAACGTCCCGGAATCCTCTGCTCCCTACGCCGACTACAACATCGCAAGTGATGGTTGCGACGAGAACGGAGTCGAGATCGGAATCGGTTTCCCGCGCCAACTGGCCCAGGACACACTGTACCTGGCGTTCGCCGAGCTGTATCCTGGCAACGAAAGCTCTTCGCGGATGGCCGCGTCCGTAAGCATGAAGAGTAACGACTGCAACAATCTTGGACTATCCCCGCAGACCGATTGCATGGGACTGAACACCGATCGAGATCCTCCAGTTGGGTTCGACGGCAGCGCCCTGCTGGTCAACTCAAGCCGCAACTGGACAGTGCCGGCCTGCTTCCTGATGGGAGAGGAATTCACCAATCCGATTCGCTACGCTCCGGGAGTAAGTGGCTGTCCAACCGTGGTCTACTACTGACGCCTACGCTGATAGTGCCGGCCCAGGTAGTCTGACCGTCACCGGTTTCATGGCTGCCTGGGCGCACGGGCCATTGTCGGTCTCAGGGAGATGATCAGGATGTCGCAGCAGAGTCCTCGGCGCCGATTCGGCGGGGAACAGCTGTTCATCTGGTACCTCGCGACCGCAGCCGCCGCTGCGGTGGTCGGCGTGGTCGCCGGCGGAGTCGGCCTGCTGGTGCTGTCCGCGTTGCGAATCGGGTGTCGTCCCACCGGTGGGGACGTACTGCCCAGCGGCGAGCTGCAGTGCCCCGACGGCACCGGCAAGGTACTCCCGGCGTTGGTGTTCGCGGGTCTCGGCTGCGTCGTCGTCCTGGCGGTGGCGGCGGAGCTGCTCAGCCGGCGGGGCGACGCCTCCACGGTTGCCCGCGTGGCCCGGCACGGCTTGTGGCTGGCCGCCTGGGTGGTGGCGCTGCCCGGCCTGGCGTGGGTCAGCGTGGTGTCCACGTCGGCGGCGACACGACAGGCCTTCTGGGGTGTCGTGGTGGGCGTCTGCGCGGCGATCGCCTTCGTCGCGATTCCGCTGGTCACGTCCTACGTCCGTCCGGCGTACGCGACAGTGGTGCTGGCGGCGTGTCTGGCGGTGCCGGCCACCGCCGTGCTGGTCGGCTTGTGGTTGCCGCTGCTCGTACCGCTCGCCCTGCCGGTGACCGCCATCTGGCTGGTGGCGTTGTGGCTGTCACGGGCGGCCCATCGGATCGGCGTGACAGCTGCGGCGAGCCAGGTGAGCGGCCCGTAGGCCGGTCACGGGCCGGATTGCCCGCTACCCCGAGAGGGTGAGACGCAGCGAGACCGACGGGCGCAGCCAGGCATGGTGCATGCCAGGCCCGGCCGCCGCGCGGTCGTCGCCGCTGATCTCTCCGAGCTGCGCGGACCGGTCAGCGGGATCGTCGAGCTGCCGCACCGGCTGCACTGGCAGCCGGACCGCCGGGTCGACCTCTCGGCAATCCCGCGCTGCTGCGGTGGATGTACGAGACCGGCACCAACACCAGGTGGTACGGCTGCAGCCGGTGCGGTTCGACCGGCACCGCCAGCCGGTGATGACGCGGATCGGTCCAGCCAGGGGACCAGATCGATGTCGAGCGGGTGTCGGGTCGCCACGACGTTGCCGCCGTGGCGACCCGGCCGATTCGTCGTCAGTCGGCGTGGGCGCGCAGCGCGGCGATGAACCATTCCGTCGCCGGCACCTGCGGTGGGGCGGCCAGCCAGCCGTTGAGGACGCCCAGCAGCTGCCAGTAACGCTCCATCAGCCCGTTCCTCGACGGCCGACCGGGGTGATGCTGGCCAGCGAGTTGCGGCTGCACGGCGTGTCCGTACTCGTCGTGGAGAAGGACGCGGAGCCGACCAGCCACGTCCGGGCGGGCGGCCTGCATGTGCGCAGCATCGAGATCATGGACCAGCGTGGCCTGCTGGACCGGTTCCTCGCGTACGGCCAGCGGTATCCGTTCGGCGGTTTCGCCGGCATCGACAAACCCGTGCCGGACCGGCTGGACACCGCGCACGGGTACGTGCTCGCCATCCCGCAACCCGTCACCGACCGCCTGCTGACCGAACGCGCCGCCGAACTCGGTGCCGAGATCCGGCGCGGCTGCGAACTGGTCGGCCTGCGCCAGGACGACGTTCAGGTGACCGCTGAGCTGGCAGACGGGACCTGGCAGCGTTCGCGCTACCTCATCGGCTGCGACGGCGGCCGCAGCACGGTGCGCAACCTGCTCGGTGTCGCCTTTCCCGGCGAACCGACCCGGGTCGACACCCTGCTGGGCGAGATGAGGGTGGCCGTACCGGCGGAGACCGTCGCCGCCGTGGTCGCCGAGGTCCGCGCCAGCGAGAAACGGTTCGGGGCGGCGCCGTGTACCGGCTGGGGGTGCCCGCCGCAGGGGTGGCCGCCGACCGTAGCGTCGCACCGAACATCGAGGAGTTCACCCGGCAACTGCGGGTGACCGCCGGAACCGACTTCGGCGTGCACTCACCGCGCTGGCTGTCCCGGTTCGGTGACGCCACCCGGCTGGCGCAGCGCTACCGGGTCGGCCGGGTCCTGCTGGCCGGCGACGCCGCGCACATCCACCCGCCGCTCGGCGACCAGGGCCTCAACCTCGGCATCCAGGACGCGGTCAACCTCGGCTGGAAACTCGCGGCCGTGGTCGCCGGCTGGGCACCCGACGGGCTGCTCGACAGCTACCACACCGAACGGCATCCGGTGGCGGCCGCCGTGCTGGACAACACCCGGGCGCAGATGGAGCTGCTGTCCACCGAGCCGGGCCCGCAGGCGGTGCGCCGGCTACTCGCGGAGCTGATGGACATCGAGGAGGTCAGCCGCCGCCTGATCGAGAAGGTCACCGCCATCGGGATCCGCTACGGCGTCGGCGGCGAGGACGGGGACGGCGGTGGCGGTTTGACCCATGACCTGCTCGGCCGGCGGCTGCGCGACGTAGCGCTGACCGGCGGCCGCCGCCTGTACGAGCTGACGCGTGGCGGCCGTGGGCTGCTGCTCGACCAGACCGGCCGGTTGTCGGTCACCGGCTGGGTGGACCGGGTCGACCACGTCGTCGACGCCAGCGACGACCTGGACGTAGCCGCCGTCCTGCTGCGTCCCGACGGCCATGTGGCCTGGGTCGGCGACGACCAGCAGGATCTGCTGCATCACCTGCCGCGCTGGTTCGGCGTAGCCGACAACCGGCTCAGGCCCGCCGCGTCGACACCGTAGGGCCAGCTCGCGGCGGGATCGCCCGCTACCCTGGATGACGTGAGACGCAGCGAAGCCGAGGGTGGCATCGTGCCGTACCTGGCTCGGCCGGGTCGTCGCGCGGCAGTCGTTGCTGACCTCGCGCAGCTGCACGGACCAGTCAGTGGCGTCGTCGAGTTGCCGCATCGGCTGCACTGGCAGCCCGACCGCCGGGTCAATCTCGACAACCCCGCACTGCTGCGGTGGATGTACGAAACCGTCCTGGTCGAGGCGGTCACCCCGGTCGAGCTGGTCACCTGGCTCCACGGCCCGACGCTGGTCCGGCTCTGGCCGGACCTGTGGGTTCCACGTGGCGTCAGACAGGCCTGGGAGCAACGGCACCCGCAGCTGCGCAGCGCCCACCAGCCCGCCGCCGCGTGACATCAGAGGAGTTCCAGGCCGAGGTGGCACGGCTGGCGCTCGCCGTGGCCCAGCGACACGGCTTCGCGTTAGCAGGCGGACACGCGCTGATCGCATACGGCGTGGTGGACCGGCCGACCGAAGACGTCGACCTGTTCACGGACCAGTCCGGTGGGGTCACCGCGGCTGCCGACCTGGTGATGTCGACCCTGAGTCGTGCTGGACTGCACGTCGAGGCGGTCACGGATTCAGCCGACCTCGGCGACGTCTTCGACGGTTTCGAGCATGATCTCGTCGAGTGCGAGGTGCGTCGCGGAGACCAGACGGTGCGGCTGCAGATGGTGCGGTTCGACCGGCACCACCAGCCGGTCATGATGCAGATCGGGCCGGTGCTGCACCTTGATGACGTGGTTGCCTCAAAGGTGGTAGCACTAGCTACCCGGGCTGCCCCTCGCGATTACATCGATACTGCCGCTGCCCTAGCCCGCTACTCCAGAAATCGGCTGACCGAGCTCGCCCGGCAGGCGGATTCTGGTCTGACCGAGGAGGACTTCACCGATGCCATGCAGCGGCTGGACCGGATGGACGACGCCGTCTTCCGCGAGATCTATGGGCTGACCGCGACACAGGTCAACGAGATTCGCCACTGCTTCTCCACCTGGCCGAGGTTTGCGCCCTGACCCACGCGGGCGGGCGGCCCGGTAGGTTGGGGCTGCCTCGGTGAGCGGCCACGTACGCATGGTCAGGTGGCCGGTCCACGCGTGGCGCTGAGCGGACAGGGGAGGCCCCTCGGGTGAAGATCATCGCGTTGTCCTGCACACAGAAGCGTCTGCCGTCGCTGACCGACGCGTTGCTCGAGGCGGCGATCACCGGTGTCGTCCGGGAGGTCGGCGACGCGCGGATCCAGCGGATCCGGTTGATCGACCATCGCATCGCGATGTGCGAGGGCGAGGACACCTGCCTGGACCCCGAAGTGGGTCGGTGCACACTCGACGACGAATTCGCGCAGGTTGTCGACCTGGCCGAGGGCGCGCAGGCGATGCTGCTCGCCATGCCCGTGTACGCGGGCAACGTACCGGCGGTGTTGAAGATCTTCCAGGAGCGGTTGAAGAGTTTCATGAACGCCGGGCAGCGCCCGTTCGGCAACCTGCTGGTGGGGACGATCGTGCATTCGCGCACGATGCTGACCGAGCCCGCGCTGGGCTCGTTGTTCCCGTGGTACCTGCGGCTACGGAACAGGAACGTGGCGTCGGCGTGCCTCACCCAGGGCGAGCATCAGGACCTGACCCGTACCGCCGCGGTCGACCTGTGTGTGGCGGTGGGCCGGCAGCTCGGCATGACGCTCGACGTCAGCCGTTCACCGACGGACGCGCGGACGGCGTTGCCGGTGGTTCAACCGTCGGTCCGGCCCCGCTGCGGTGACCCGGCCGCGTCGTCGCCTTCCGGCGGGTGAGTGGACTCCGCGCGCCAGGTGCACCCGTCGCCGGCCTGGTCGCACGACACCGTGACGTCCGGTTCCACGTAGCGGGCGGCGATGGCGGTGTTGAGTTCCTGACAGTACGGGCACGGCGACGAGAAGGTCAGCACGACGCCGGCGCGGGCTGCCCGTCTGCGGTACCGAAGGATCCCGCAGTCGGCGTTGCGCAGGACGGTGCCCGAGGGTTGTGGCTCGCGGGTCACCGCCGAGTCGTACAGCAGCAGTTGACGTTGCAGCCGGGTCATGAAGTGGTCGGTGGCGGACACACCGGCCGGCCGTTGCGCCCGCAGCAGGTCGGCGGTGATGCGCGAGTTCGCCTGGATCCACGCGGTCAGGCCTTCTTCGCCGTGCTCGGCCAGGATGAACTCCTCAGCGGCGGCCTGGGCTTCGAAGAACCTCTGCCGCCACAGGTCGACCTTCTCGGCCGGGTCGAGTGCGGACGGTTCACTGGTCATCGTCCGGGTCCTTCCCGGTGACGCCGTCCAGTTCGGCGAAGACCTCCTGGGCGACCCGCAGCCCGTTGTTGGCGACCGGCCAGCCGCCGTAGTAGGCCAGCTGGATGATGACTTCGATGATCTTCTCCCGTGACATCCCGAGGTGCAGGGCGGCGCCGATATGGCCGCGCAGCTCCCAGTCGGTGCGTGCCAATGTCACCGCGCTCAACGCGACCAGTTCACGTTCCTCGACGCTCAGGTGCGGGCGGGTCCAGATCTCACCGAACAGGTGGTCGACGGTGAGCTGCAGGAACTCCGGGTAGGAACCGGGGCGCGGTTCGCGGCCGAAGACCTGCTGGAACATGGCCTCGCCCCGGTCACGTCGGGCAGCCGGCCGGTCCATGTGATCAACTCCTTCGGGTCGGTGGGACAGCAGTCGTCGGTCGAACCGTGGTCAACGTCCACGCCGCCGCGAAGGCGATGACCAGCAGCGCGGCGCCGCTGCCGAAGGCGGCCGCAGCGCCCGCCTGCTCGGCGACGAGCCCGACGACGACCGGGCCGACGACGGCGCCGACGTCGGTGCACATCGAGAAGACGGCGACGCCGCTGCCGGCCCGGCCGGCGACGACGTCCCCGATCAGCGCGGCCGGCGCGGCGTTGAGCAGCGCTGATCCCGCCGCGTACGCGCAGAGTCCGACGACGAGCCAGGGGTAGGTGTCCACGAACACCAGGGCGGTGATCGCCGTCGCGGCCACCCCGGTGCCGGCGATCATGGCGGGGCGCCGGCCGGCCCGGTCGACGACCTGGCCGGCCGGGACGATCAGCAACGCCTGGACGACGGCGGAGATGGTGAACGCCCACCCGACCCAGGCCACGTCGTGTCCCCACGCGACGATCACCGTGGGCACCAGCGCGCTGCGTAGTCCGAACAGGACCCAGCCCTGGGCCAGTGCCGCCGTACAGGCCACCAGGTAGCGCCGGTCCCGCAGCAGGACCGGCAGCCGGAGTGCGCCACGACCCGGTTCCGTGCCGTGGCGCGCGTCGGTCCGCAGTACCGCCAGGGTCAGCACCGTGGCGGCCAGCAGCAGTGCGGCGTACACCAGGAACGGCGCGGACAGGGCGATGAGCGCGAGGAGCCCGCCGAGCGCGGGCCCGCAGATGCCGCCGAGCAGGAAGCCGGCCTCGAACACGGCGCTGGCCCGGCCCCGCTGGTCGGCGGGGGCGACCGCCAGCAGTGTCGCCAGCGCGGACACCGAGAACAGCACCGAGCCGACGCCGCCGAGGCCGCGGAACACGAGCAGCTGCCCGTACGATCCGGCGAACGCCGCCAGGGCCGAGGAGACCGCGCACAGCAGCAGGCCGGCGACCAGGATCCGCCGTTCCCCGAACCGGGCCGCGAGCCGGCCGCAGAACGGGCTGGTGGCCAGCCGCAGCAACGCGAACAGGGCGACGAGTACGCCGATCTGGGTGGGTCCGGCGCCGAACGTCGCCGCGTACACCGGCAGGACCGGCAGCACCAGTCCCAGGCCCAGCATGACGCAGCCACCGACGACGCTGAGGACGTACACCTCGCGGGGCAGACCCGGCGGCCCGAAGGCGGCGACGGGTAGGGCGCTGCCCGGGGCGGCCGCCGTCACTGGCAGGTCACAGGATGATGCTGAGCTTGCCGTGCTCGTACAGCGTCTCGTGGTCGAGCACGACGAGCCGGCGGCGGACCCGGAACGTCTCGCCGTCGACGACGAGCTCGAACCGGTACTTTCCGACGTACGCGTCGGTGCGCCCGTGCCCGAACCGGTGCACGACGACGTTCGCCGCCACGTCCAGGTGGGTGCCCCGGTCGGCCAGGATCTCCACGTTGCTGACCATCCGGTTGGTCCGCGACCGGGGGTTCTCGCACCACACCTCGCCGTTGAGCAGCTGTTCGATGCGCTGGCGCAGCCGGGCGGCGTCGTCGTCGATGAGCCCGAGCGCGTCGGCCGGCTCGCCGCGCACGTCGGTGGCCGGCACCGAGTAGCGGATGTCGTCGGTCAGCATCTCGGCGTACCACTCGCGTAGTCGCCACTCGTCGAGCAGCCGCGCCTCCCGGAAGAGGAACTGGCTCACCCGGTGCCACAGCCGCACCTGGGCCGTGTCGTCGGCCGTCAGCTCGGTGATCATCCTGGTCACGTCCCTTGCATCAGCCGGTCCCACTGCCGCCAGAACTCGCGGGCGGGAAGCTCGTCGGTGGTCTCCGGGACCGCCTTGTTCATGCCGCGTGACAGGTCCGAGTAGCGGACCGCGCGGTTGAGGTATCCCCGCTGGCACGACTCGATGATCTCGATGTCGTCGGGGGTGGCGAAGCCGGCGGGGCCGAGGAACGTCAGGTAGTGGCTCTTGCGCAGTTCCCGGATGTCGGGGTCCTCGTCTCGGGGGGCCAGGGCGACCGAGGTGATCGCCATCTGGTCCGCGCCGACCGGGTCGATCTTGCGGATGGTGATCGCGATCGCGTCGATGATCATCAGGTTGGGGAAGATCAGCACCGCGCGGTTGGTGCCGGTGATCCGTTCGGCGCGTTGCGCACCGAACCGTTCGACGAACCGGGCGGCCGTCGCCTCGATCCGGGGCCGCACCTCGGCGCCGAACATCGGCGTCCAGTAGGCGAGCGGGCGGGCCGCCGCCGGTGGCAGCTCGTTGGCGCCGTGCCCCAGCCCGAGGGCGCGACCGAAGCCGCCCCGGCGTCGCGGTGGCACCGACCCCAGCGACTCCATGTAGCTGACGTACCGCTTGTGCAGGGCGCGGAAGTGGTAGATGTCGACGCTGTTCTCCATCATCAGCTTCCAGTTGGCCCGGGCGCCGTGCAGCTGCGCACCCTGGATCACCTCCATCCCGACCTCCGACTGGTCGTCGATCAGGTCGAGGTACTCCGTGGCACCCGCCAGGTACTCGGTCAGGGTGCGCGGCTGCTCCGGGTCGAAGGTGACGAACACGAAACCCCGGTAGCTGTCGCTGCGGTGCCGCGCCAGGCCGAAGTCCGCCTTGCGGAAACCGGGCCCGTACCCGTCCGGGATCGGCACGCCGACCAGGTCGCCCTGGTTGGAGAACGTCCAGTCGTGGTACGGGCAGCGGAAGGACCGGGCCTGCCCGGCCGGCTGCGAACAGACCAGCGCCCCACGGTGCGGGCAGCTGTTCGCGAAAACCCGGAGCACCCCGTCGGAGCCGCGCGCCAGCACCACCGGCCGTCCGCCGACGTCACGCGCCACATAGGAGTCCGGCGCGGGTATCTCCGACTCGTGCCCGACGTACAGCCAGCAGCGGTCGAAGATCCTGGTCATCTCCTGTGCGGCCAGGTCGTCGTCGGTGTAGGCGCGGCGATCCACCCGGAACGAGTGACGGTCGGGGTCGTCGACCACGATCGGGGCGCCCACCGGCCGTTGCAGTTCGATCGTCACCGTTCGTCCTTGCCCTGCAGCGTTCCGACGGTGTCGACCACCAGGTCGGCGGTACGCGCGGCGGAGTCGCCGCACTGCGGCTGCGCGGCCCGCAGCCGGGCCCGGTAGTCCCGGGCGGGGTCGAGCAGATCGGTGACGGCGTCGGCGACCGTCTGCCGGGTGACCTCGGCCGGTTCCAGCGCTGTTCCGAAGCCGGCGCTGCCCACGAAGGACGCCTGGATGGGCTGGTCGACGGCCAGCGGGATCACCAGCATCGGGGTCTGCGCCCGGATCGACTCGGCGACCGAGTTGTAGCCGCCGTGGGTGATGAACACGTCGGCGCGTTCGAGGACCTCACGTTGCGGCAGGTACGGGGCGGTGAGCACGTCGTCGGGCAGCGCCAGCTCCCCGGTGAGGTCGCCGACCGACGCGATCACCTGCGCCCCGGTCGCCGCCGCCCCGGTGATCACCGTACGCAGCAGGTCCGGCCGCCGGTAGAAGATCGTGCCGAAGGAGACGTACACCAGTGGACGGTCAGGGTCGATCCGGTCCAGACCCGGAAAGGAGACCTCGTCGCCGCGGACTCCCGCCGCACCGGGCAGCCCGACCAACTGCACCCCGTCGTCGGTGACCGCGTCGTCGCCGACCAGGGCGGGGATCGTCGGCATCAGATTGAGAATCGGCGAACGCGCCGAATGGGTACGCATCGACCACATCACCCCGTGCCTGGTCAGATAGTTGCCGACCTGTTCGTCGTACAGCCAGCGACCGCGCCGATGTTCGGCTGGACATACGCCACCCAGATTTGCCCAGATCATCCCGTACGGCACGCCGGACGCATGTGCGCCGACCATCGCCGACGCGGTGACCGGCAGCGAATCGACGAGTACGAAATCCGGTGCCGTCGCGCGCAGTACGTCGGCTGTCTGCTCGGCGACCGGCGACGACTGCAGCATCGGGCCGATTTTCGCCGGTTCGTCGCTCCACGGTGCCATCTCGACCTGCCCGATCGTGTGCACCTCCGCCTTGCCCAGGGCCTGGCCGCGCTGCTCGTCGAGCACGCCGCCGTCGGCCGACAACAGCAGCAGCGCGACGTCACAGCCGGCTGCCTGAAGCGCGTTGACCACCGGAATGTACGGGTTCAGGTGGCCGTGTTGAGTGGTGGTGAGCAGGGCGACACGCATCAGATCTCCGATCTATCGAGAGAAGACGGCCAGGCCGAATCAGAATCTGTACGCATCCACCACCATCGCTGAGGGGTGCAAATCGACTGACGCTACTCGGAACAGCCTCGAAACAACCGGGTCCGCCGCCCGTCCCGAGGGGGTTTCGCAAAAGCCTGCCGGGATGTGTCATCGATGTCAATGCCCTGCGGCCGTCGGTCCGCCGCGCGGCTCTCCGCCTGGCCGAGGTCCGCATCCTGACCGGACGGCCGGCGGGAGGTGCACCTGGCGTCGGGCAAATCAATTCATATTCATCGATAGCGATCGAGCCGTTCGGTGCCTCAGGCGTGCTGCCGGCCGGCGATCGACCGACAGCAGGGCCCGCCGCAGGCTCAGGCGGGACGGACTGGACCGGCATAGTCTTTATATGTAGAGTTTTGGTCATGCCACGTCGACCGAACAGCTCGCAGCAGACACTGCGGATCTTCGCCTGCTTCCTGGTCGCGCCCGACGACTGGCGCTACGGCTACCAGCTCAGCAAGGAAACCGGCCTGGCCAGCGGGTCGCTCTATCCGATCCTGATGCGCCTGACCGAGCAGCGCCTGCTGGAGGCACAGTGGCGGGAACCGGCCAGCCCTGGCCGGCCACCCCGGCACGTGTACCGGCTCACCACCGACGGGGCCGCTCTCGCGCGGACCCGGCTGGCTGAAGCCCAGCACAACGAAGCCGCCAACGCCCAGTCCCGCCGCCGCGCCACCGGCCACACCGCGCCCGCGCCCCGGCCGACCATCCAGGAGGCTTGACGATGCCCAGCTCCAAGCCGGCCCCGCCGCTGACACCGACGGCCGCCGGCCACAACCCCGTCCGGCGAGCCGCGCGGGCGGTTCTGCGCTGGGCGGTACGCCGCGGCGGCGACCGGGGCGGACCGTGGGGCGAAGCCGTCCTCGCCGAGTTCGACGAGGTCACCACGGACGCGGAAGCGGTACGCTGGGCGGCCGGCGGCGTGTGGGTGTCACTGCGGGAGCGGTCCACCGGTGCCGGCCGGTGGGTGGTCACGGCCGCGAGCTGGGTCACGGCCACCTGGGTGCGGCGGGCCACGGCCGGCGTACTCGTCGTGGCGTTGCTCGCCGCCATGGCACAGCAGTGGGTGCTGACCGTCGTGTACGTACCGTCGTGGTCGATGTCGCCGACGATCGATGCGGGGCAGCGGATGCTGGTCGACCGGGTGGCGTACCGGGTCACCGGCGTGGACGTCGGCGACGTCGTCGTGCTCAACCCGGTCGACCGGGCCTGGACCATGCGGGTGATCGGCCTACCCGGCGACGAGCTGACCTGCCTCGACGGCCTGGTGTACCGCAACGGTGCCGCGCTGGACGAGCCGTACCTGCCGGCCGGCACCTACACCGAATGCACGCCGGTGACCGTGCCCGCCGGCCAGGTGTTCCTGCTCGGCGACCACCGAGACGGCGCATTTGATTTGCGGCACGATGGACCGTGGCGCCTCGACGACATCACCGGCCGGATGGTGGCCCGGCTACCGAACTGAGGACCTGCGCCACTGGTCGGCTGGGCGAGAGCGCCGGGGCCAGGCGTCGGCCGCCGTCACGGGCGAGTCTCGGTGACAACGTTGGCCGTGAGTTCGGAGCAGATTCCGGCGAGGATACGGTGCGCGTTCGCGAGTTCTTCTGCCTTCTCGGGATCCGCCGAGGCATTGGAGCAGCTGGCGAGGGTTTTCCAGAGTGCCCAGCCTCGTCCGCGTGCCCACGTCGCGTCATCCACCGCCAGCCGCGCGCGGAACGCCTGCCGGCTGTCGCTGGTCAGCAAGGTCCAGGCAATCGCCAGGTCACAGGCCGGGTCACCGACGCCGCAGGTCCCGAAGTCGATGACGGCCGCCAACTGTCCGTCAGCAAGGAGGGGGTTCCCCGGGGCGATGTCTCCGTGGAACCAACGGTCGACACCGTCCCAGCGGGCGTCGATCGCCGCCGCCCAGACCTCGCGCACCAGTTCGGCGTCAACGTGGTCGCCCAACTCGGCGGCGCTGGGTAGACGGACCAGCATTTCCGAGCCGAGGTGGAAGGTCCAGTTGTCCCAACCGCCATTGGCCACCGGCTTCACCGGCAGGTTCGCCAGGTGCGGGAACTGGTTGGCGACGAGCCGACGCACCTGGTCCGCTCCGACGGTGACGCGTTGGGGCGGGGGACCGAGGTCGGGAACGTCACTCACCAAACCGTACCGCCCCCGGTCTGCTGGGCCATGGTGTCGGCGGCGTCGGCCAGGACGCGCCGCATCGTGGCGGTGCCGGTGTGTCCGGCGTCGCCGATGACGTGCAGCCGCGCGTCAGGCCAGACCTGCGCGATCTCCCATGGGGTGATCGCCGGACCGCTGACGTCGGTACGCCCGTGGATCAGCACCCCCGGGATCCCGGCCAGTCTCGGCACGTTGCGCAGGATCTCGCCGTCGGCGAGGAACGCGCCGTTGCCGAAGTAGTGCGCGCAGATCCGGGTCATCGTGATCCGCTGCCGCAGCTCACGGTCGGAGTACGCGCCCGGGTTGCCGTTGTGCTCCTCGGAGATCAGCGCGTCCTCCCAGGCGCACCACTCGTCGGCGGCCCGCTGGCGTACCGCCGGGTCCGGGTCGGCGAGCAGCTGGCCGTAGCGCAGCAGCACCGGTTCGATCGGCGGCTCGCTGTCGGTCGGCAGCCGGTAGCCGGGCAGGCCGGCGTGGGCGATGAACCGCTGCCACGCTTCGGGGAAGAACCGGCCGGCACCCCGGTACAGCCAGTCGACCTCGGACCGGCGGGTCATGGTGACCGCGACGAGGATCATGCCGCGTACCCGGTCGGGGTGGTTCGTCGCGTACGCCAGGGCCAGCGTCGCGCCCCAGGAGCCGCCGTACACGACCCAGCGGTCGACGCCGAGGTGCTCGCGCAGCCGTTCGATGTCGGCGACGAGGTGGCCGGTGGTGTTGGCGCTCAGGTCGGTGGCCGGGTCGGCCGCCGACGGAGTGCTGCGGCCGCAGTTGCGCTGGTCGAACAGGACGACACGGAAGCGGTCGGGGTCGAGCGACCGGCGGTGCCGGGGCGTGCATCCGCTGCCCGGCCCGCCGTGCAGCACGACGACGGGTACGCCGTAGGGGTTGCCGCAGACCTCCCAGTAGACCCGGTGGCCGTCGCCGACGTCGAGCATTCCGGTGTCGTACGGCTCGGTCACGGCGTGCTCCTCGTAGGTGCCGGCGGGTCGTCGGGGATGCTGTTGGGCATGGAGTACACGTCCAGAGTGCCGCGACCGCCGCTGGACAGGCTGATCGACGACCTCTACTACCTGGAGGGTACGCCGCCGTATACCCGGTTGACGCTGCCGCCCACGCCGGCGGCGCTGCTCATCGTCAACCTCGGGGCACCGTTTCGCATCCGCGCCGGCACCGACATCGAGACGGCCGAGTACGCCGACGGCTGCGTGGTCACCATGCCCACCCGCGCGTACGACTTCGGCTACCCGGTCCGGACCCGGTCGGTCGGCGTGCACGTCAAGCCGTGGGGGTTGGCGCCGTTGGTGCCGATGCCGGCGGCCGAGCTGTGTGACCGGCCGGTGACGTTGGAACAGGTGTGGGGCCGGCCCGCCGTCGCTGAGTTGCGGGACCGGCTGGCTGCGGCGGACGGACCGGCCGAGATGCTGACGCTGTTGGAGGAGGATCTGACGCGACGGCTGCGCGCGACCGTCGGCCTGGGACTGGTTCGCCACACGAGCAGCGTCATCACTGCGACCCGCGGGGCGGTCCCGATCGGCGACCTGGGCACGGCGGCCGGTGTCAGCAGCACCCATCTGGCGGAGCGGTTCAAGGAGATCGTCGGCGTCACGCCGAAACGGCTGGCCCGCATCTCCCGTTTCGCCGCCACCGCGTTCTCGATCGACCCCGCCGGACCGGTCGACTGGGCCGAGCTCGCCAGCGGCGCCGGCTACTTCGACCAGGCGCACTTCGGCCACGAGTTCCGGGCGTTCACCGGCCTCACGCCGACCCGTTACGTCGAGGTCCGGCGGCAGTTCCTGCGCGAACATCCCGACCATGTGCTGAACAGCTGGCCACTGCCGGCGGATTGATTTTCTACAAGAACGGACAGGTCACGACCCGATAATTTGGGGCACCCAGAACGCTCGGAAGCAGAGGAGAGCCCCGTGGGCACGGTGGTCATGTACGGCTCGGTGTCGGTGGACGGCTTCATCGCAGACATGAAGGACCAGCCCGGCCCGCTGTTCGACTGGCTGTCCAGCGGTGACGTCCCGTTGGACGACAGCGGCGGGTTGACGGTGTCGCAGACCTCCTACGACTACGTCCGGCCGTACTGGGATCAGATCGGCGTGACGATCGTCGGCCGCCACGTCTTCGACATGACGGACGGCTGGGACGGCACGCCGCCAGCGGGGGTCGACCACATGGTCGTCGTGACGCACCGGGCGGCGCCCGAGGACTGGGACCCGGAGGCGCCGTTTCACTTCGTCGAGGGTGTCGAGGCGGCCGTGGCCAGGGCGCAGGAGCTCGCGGGTGACCGTCTGGTCGAGGTCGCCGCCGGCGACGTCGGCGGCCAGGTGCTCGCCGCCGGTCTGGTCGACGAGGTACGCATGGACGTCGTACCCGTCGTGTTCGGCTCCGGCAAACGCTTCTTCGGGTCGGTCGACGCGCAGCACCTGTTGGCCGATCCTGACGTGATCATTCAGGGCAAACGGGTCCTTCACCTGCGCTATCAGGTGCGCCGTCCGTCGGCCTGAGCGGCAGTAGAAGTCACGGCGGCAGGTGGGCGGTGGTGGCGAACTCGACCAGTTCGAGGCCATCGCCGGTGTCGGCATAGCGGGTGATCGACGCGTTGGCGACCGGCGTGGCTGCAATGATCGCGTCAAGTTCGGTGAACGGCAGACCGTCGAGGATGTGCCGGGCCGCGATGACCACCGCGTCGTGGGCGACGATCAGGACGCGCCGGCCGGCGTGGTCGCGGTCCAGGTCGGCCAGGACGGCCTTGACACGCGCGACGACGTCGTCGAACGTCTCACCGCCCGGCGGGCGGTAGGCGTACGGTCCGTCGGCGGCGAGCCGGGCGGCTTCGGCCGGGAACCGCTGGGTGATCATCAGCGGGGTGAGCAGTTCGAGGTCGCCCATCAGCCGGTCGCACAGCCGCGCGTCGATGACCGCCTCCGGGCAGGGCGCGCCGAGCGCGGCGGCGGTGCCGGCCACCCGGGTCCAGGTCTGACGGGCCCGCAGGTACGGGGAGCAGACGACCACGTCGGGCCGCTGGTCGGCGGGTCGGGTGGCGAGCCAGTGACCGAGGTGGGTGGCCTGCTGCCAGCCGAGCGCGGTTAGCTCGATGTCGGCGTCGCGGCCGGTGAGGCCGTGGTCGGCCAGACCTCGGGCGTGGGCGTCGGCGAAGGCCGCGTTCGCCGTGCTCTGCCCGTGGCGGACGATGGTCAGCTGCGCGACGGTGTCCATCTGTTCATTGTGTCCGATGGGCGCATGATTCGTGGCCGTGGCGCTGGGCGGCCGGCCCTGACCGCCGGTGACCCGATCACCGGCGGTCAGGCCGGAGCAGTTCCCGGGTCGCCTGAAGAGAGTTCTCGGTCGCGCGGGTAGCGACCCTCAGATGCCGCAGCTCGACGCGGACCAGGACCGGCTCGGCGTGGCACCCAGGTGGGTGTGGTCGCTGTGGCCGGGGTAGCCGGGGCCGAGGATGTTGCTGAAGCCGTGGTAACGGGCCTGCTGGGCGATCCGACAGAACGAGGGTGAGCCGACCAGGTCGACGCCGTCGCCGTACAGGTGTCGGCTGTTGGAGGCGCCGCCGACCGCGCTGTTGCAGGAGTAGCTGCGGAAGCCGCTGCTGACATAGAGCGGTACGTTGCCGAGCGCACGCCGCATGGCCTGCAGTTTCCACATTGACACGAGGGCGTTGAACTTGGCGGTGCTGGCGGACACCGCGCCACCGGACCAGCTGCTGTTGCAGTTGTTCATCTCGGCGTAGCTGAAGTTGGCCGGAGTGCAGTCGTTGTCCTGGAGCGCGTAGATCTTGTTGAAGGTCTGCGGGCCGGCGACGCCGTCGGCGGCGAGGCCGTACGCCTGCTGGAAGCGGATCACCGCTGACCGGGTGGCGGGGCCGTACGCCCCGTCGAGGGCGAGCACCGCGCCGTAGCCCGGGTAGCCCGAGACGCGGATCTGCAGCTGCTTGACGTCATTACCGGACATCCCCTGGGAGAGGGTGCGCCCCCACGTGTAGCAGCCGTCTGCGTGGGCCGCGCCACCTGTTACAACAACGCCCGTTAGAGCGGTGGCGGCGACGAGGGCGCAGGCAGCGAGCATCCGGCCGAGCCGGCGGATAACAGTCCCCATGGTCTTCCCATCGACATGTGACGATCGGCCGGCATGAGTAGATCATTCCGGCCGATCACCCGATGGTCAAGACTCACTACTCTCTGTCAACCGTGATGTGGTGTCTGCGCCTTGGCTGCGACCGGCGTCTCTGAGGGCCGTTTACGTCGTCGCGGCGACTGCGGCGATCCGCTCGGCCAGGACGGCGGGGGTGATCTCGGTGGCGGGCAGCCACGCGAAGTCGTGGACCTCCTCGGCCTGCAACGTCACGTCGCGGGCGGTGGTGGTGAAGGCGTAGCACACGTCGAAGTGCTGGTGGTCGGGTTCGCCCTTGGCCGGGTTGGCCGGGATCGGGTGGACGTCGATGTCGATCGGCGTCTCGTCGAGCAGAGTCAGCGCCGTGGTGCTGATGCCGGTTTCCTCGGCGACCTCGCGCAGCGCGGCCCCGACCAGGGTTGTGTCATCGGGTTCGAGGTGCCCGCCGGGGCGCAGCCAGGTGTTGAGCACGTTGTGGCGGATGTGCAGCACTCGCCGGTCCGCGTCGAGGACGAGCGCCGAGCAGGTGACGTGCCCGGTGAAGGTCGCGCGGGAGGTCAGGTCGCCGGGCTCGCGCAGGGTGGCGGTCAGCGGGGCGAGCCGGCCGACCTCGTCGGGGTGACGGTCCAGATAAACGGTGACGGTCGCAGCGATGTGGTCAGCGTCGATCATCGGTGTGCCCCCGGAGGGTCGAAGTGGGCCAGCCACGTCTCGGCAATGCGCTGCCGGTCGGCCTCGGGCACCTCCGACGTGCTCGCGGGCTGATCCGACCAACGACGACGCCCTGGTCCGCCGCTGCGTCATAGCCGGCGGACCAGGGCGTCGTCGTTGGTCGAGAGTGGGGCGGGTCAGTGTGGGGTCTTCACCGTGTCGACGAAGTGCTGCCAGGAGGCGGTGTCGAAGGTGAGGACCGGGCCGGTGTGGTCCTTACTGTCGCGGACCGCGACGCGGTACGGGTGGCCGGCCACCTCGACACAGTCACCGTCGGCACCCGACCGGGTGGACTTACGCCAGACGCCGTCAGCCTTCATCCTCGTACTCCTTGGCGATCCGGGTGATGAACTCGGTCGATTCTAGCGGGGTGAGGCAGTGTTGCTTGAGTGACGACCAGATGCCCTCATAGGTCTCGATCTCGGTGGGTTTGTCGAGGTAGATGGCACCACACGGGCCGTCGGAGTAGACGGTGGTCGGCTCGGGCGGGCGGACGCTGACCTTGGGGAAGGTCAGAATGGAGAACGACCCGACCTCTGGCCTGCTGGGAAGTCCGGCGGCGAAGGTGAGAACCCGGACGGTCACGTTGTGGCGTTGGGTGGCGACGGCGGCGAGGTGCCGCAGTTGGCGCGCCATCGCGGCCCGATCCTTCGTCGGACAGCGAAGGGCTGCCTCGCCGATCACCACGTCGAGGTCGGGGGCCTGTGGGACGACGCGGGCGAGCAGCTTCTGCCGCTTGGAGCGGACTTCGATGCGTGCCTGCTGCTGGGCCTGGCTCAGGTCGGGGTTTCCGGTGGTGATGATCTCCGTCATGTACTCCAGGGATTGCAGCAGACCGGGGATGACATTCGGCTCGTACTTGCGGATCGTCGAAGCGGCGGCTTCGAGTCCGACGTACAGCTTGAACCATTCTGTGATGGCGTGGTCGTAGGCGTGGTACCAGCCGCGTGACTTGGTCTCCCGGGCCAGGTTGCGCATCGTCGTGATCGTTTCCGGGGGCGCGCCGTAGAGCCGGCACATCGCCTCGGCGTCGTTCGGGTGGATCGGCACCTGGCCGCCCTCGTAACGCCAGATGCGCGGCGGTGACCATTCGAGTGCCTTGGCCGCTGCGGCGACCGTGACATGAGCGTCTTCGCGAAGCTCTCTCAGGTATCGACCCAGTTGCCTGCGGGGGACAGTGCTGCCGGCGTCGTCCACGAAACCCCGTCCTCTCGTGTCGCGTAATGGTGGGTGGATGTTAGGTCCGAACCTACCGGTGCGAGATTGCGCTGAGCCAGATGGCGAATAAGCATGATGTGAAGGAAGAGTTCAGTGATCATGGGAAATGTGTTGTGAGAAGGGTTGACAGATGAGGTTGAGGTCCACACGCGACGACCGTATACGGTATGAGCCGCGACACGCCCGCAACTGGCGTCGACTCGGCCGGTACTGCCGCTGCGGAATACGCTGGCCCTGCCCCGACAAGTACCTGCCGTCGACCATCGCGCCGTACCTGCACAACACGCCGGCCCCGCGTCCGAAGCCGACAGATCGGCCGCCGAACCAGTCGACGCAGTGGGATCGCGGCCCCCGATGGAACCAACCCACCGAGTACGTGTGGGTCGCCGGCCTGTTGACGCGCGGACAGCGCGCCCGAGTGAACGGGGCACACTGATGCACATCGCGTCCCGCCCCCACTGGAATTGTCGCGAGTGCGGTACGGAATGGCCGTGCGACACCGCGAAGATCGAGATCACCGCCGACTGGGCCAACGACCGGATCGGGATGTGCGTCTACCTCGCCACCCTGATGTACGAGGCAATCGACGACCTGCTGGAATGCGACGCCGAGCAACTCAGCCCGCCCGACCTGTACCGCCGGTTCCTCCGCTGGCCCGACCAGATCGCCGAGTCCGAAGCTATTACTCGTCTGTCAACGCGTCCCGGCGAGCCCTGACCGCCGTTGCCTCGTCCCCGCGACCGAGCCCGTCGAGTACGTCCGCCAACGTCCCCAACGCCCCGGCAAGACGACGTGAGTACGCCATCGGGATTTGCTGGAACAGCTTCTCGTAGCGCTCGACTGACTCGGTCGCGGTGGTCAACGCCTCGGGCAGCTGATACTGATGAGCGACTCGGACCCATGCTGACACCCCAAGTGATCTTGCTACGTCCGGTTCGTAGGCTTCGGGATTTGCCTGGGCGAGCCGGCGGTAGAGTTCGGCGGCTTCGGTAGAGGCGTCGAGTGCCTCCTCGCGCCGGCCGAAATTCGACAGTGTCACGGCAAGGTTGTTCAGTGACATGGCGAGGTCGGGTTCGTAGGCGGCGGGGTTGACCGTGGCGAGCCGGCGGTAGATGTCGGCGGCTTCGACGGTGG
>NZ_JBHMIP010000043.1:0-35540 GCF_048060245.1 Micromonospora sp. LOL_014 | reverse complement strand
CGCCGACGAACGCCTACGCGAGGTAGTCAACAGGGCCAACGTTGCCTGACGCGGCACTAGGCCCCGCTCCCGGCCCGGTGGGCGGCACCCGGGCCGCCGGACGGGCCTACCGACGCCTCCTGGTGCCCCAGCATCCGCAGGGCGTGCGCCACGGACGCGAGGGTCACGTGCCGGTGCCAGCCCGGGTACGACCGACCCTCGAAGTCCTGCATCCCGACGTCGAGGCTGATGTCGGAGAAATCGGCCTCGACCCGGCGGGTGAGCCGACTCAGCCGCAGCAGCGGGCCGTACCCGGCGCCAGTCATGTTGGTCAGCCACACCTGCCGTACCCCGCGCTCGTACGTCTGCCACGTGCCGAGCAGCGTCAACGGTAGCCCGAGGGCGGCCGTCCGGATCGACCCGGCGGCGGATCCGGCGTACGAGCCGGGCGGGCGGGCGTCCGGCGTACCCGGCCAGTACACCTGCAAGGGCGCCACCAGGCTGGTGCGCCGGGCCCCAGGGCTGGCCGGGTCGATCCACTCCACCGGGCGGCGCTGGGCCCGCGCCAGGCCGAGCAGGTGTTCGGCGGAGGCCGCCGAGACCCGGGTCTTGCCCTGGCCGACCCCGGCGGCCAGCAGGGTGCAGCCCCCGCTGACCCGCAGCAGGAACGGCAACCCCGCCGCGGTGAACGCCTCCACCAGCGGGGGCAGCGCCGAGTACCGCGCGTCCATCACCACCGGACGCGGCTCGATGCCCCAGGCCGCGGCCTTCAGGACTGCCTGCACCGCCGCTCCGTCGCCGGTCGTGCCGTCCTCGTCCGCAAGGACGGTGGCGCGGATCCGGGTCCGGTTGTCCTGGAGCCACCCTTTGCTGATGGAGAGTTGCCAGTTGATTGGCGCGGCGGCCGTCTCCGAGGCGAGCCAGAGCCCGTAGCTCTGCTGGCTGTTCACCGTCTCGCCGAGCGCCGGCGCGTACCGACGTTCCACCCCGACCGAGTGCCGGCCGGTCTTCGGCACCAACATCGACCGCACCACCCAGGCCCGGGGCGACAGCAGCCGGTCCAGATGGCGGGCGAGGGAGGCGCGGACGATCGTCCATTCCCAGGTGGAGCAACTGATGAAGTGGTGCAGGCTCTGCGCCGCCGCCGGATCGTCGGTGCTGGTGGCCAGGTTGCGCATGGTCTTGCGGCCAGGTGAGGTCAGCAGGCCCCGGACGTACATCTCGCCCTTGCGCCGCTGGTCGGCGCGGGGCAGCGAGGCCAGCAGGGTGCCGCACACCCTGGACACCGTGTCCAGATCGGCCCGTCGCGTTCGGCTCTTCTCCTGGACGTCGGGCATCGGCACTCTCCTCCGGCTGCTGGTGGGGCGATGCGCTGATCACGGCCAGGGCCCGGCCCTCGTCCCACGATCGCCCGGTGGCCCGGTGTTGCCCAGGTGAGTTGGAACCACACTTGACCATCGATGGTGGTTGCGTACCGAACGTAGTTGGGTGTACATCCGAGAGTGTCGGTCGATTGCGGTCCCGGTACCCGGTGACGCCACCACACCTCACGGCCCGGACTGCAGCGAAATGTGTGACCGGCGAACCTCGCATCCCGCGCCACTCTCCGGAAACCTTCTAGGAGATCGGCAATCGTCGTGATGTGCGGCAGGTGTCGGTCCTGCCCCCCGGGTTCCAGCCCTGTCGGGTCCTACCCGCGACCCGCCGCCCCCACCGACCTGCTAAGGACCCCGATGACCTCCGCAGCGCACCGCCCTCGGTACTCGGCGACGGCTGACGCCCTGATGGACAGCGCCGATGTCCGGCCGGGCGCCGGGGACGTCGACGGCGCGCAACTCGACCGGGACGACCGGGCCGCGCTGCGGCGGGTCGCCGGCCTGTCCACCGAGACGACCGACGTCACCGAGGTCGAGTACCGGCAGGTCCGGCTGGAGCGGGTGGTGCTGGTCGGGGTCTGGACCGCCGGCACGCTCGACGAGGCCGAACGGTCCCTGGCCGAACTGGCGGCGTTGGCTGAGACGGCGGGAGCGATGGTGCTCGACGGGGTGATCCAGCGCCGTGCCCGGCCCGACCCGGGGACCTACCTCGGGTCCGGCAAGGCCCGGGAACTACGGGACATGGTCCGGGCGGCCGGCGCTGACACGGTGGTGTGCGACGGTGAACTCAGTCCCGCCCAGTTGGTACGCCTGGAGCAGGTCGTCGACGCGAAGGTGGTGGACCGCACCGCGCTGATCCTCGACGTCTTCGCTCAGCACGCCACGTCCCGCGAGGGCAAGGCGCAGGTGGCACTGGCCCAGATGCAGTACATGCTGCCCCGGTTGCGCGGCTGGGGTCAGTCGCTCTCCCGGCAGATGGGCGGTGGCGGCGGTGGTGGCATGGCCACCAGAGGACCCGGCGAGACCAAGATCGAAACCGACCGGCGGCGGATCCACGAGAAGATGGCCCGGCTCCGTCGGGAGATCGCCGAGATGCGGACCGGCCGGGAACTCAAGCGCCAGGAGCGGCGGCGCAGCAGCATCCCGTCGGTCGCCATCGCCGGCTACACCAACGCGGGGAAGTCCTCGTTGCTCAACCGGCTCACCGGGGCCGGCGTGCTGGTGCAGAACGCGCTCTTCGCCACCCTCGACCCGACCGTGCGTCGGGCCATCACCCCGGCCGGTCGGGCGTACACCATCACCGACACCGTCGGGTTCGTCCGCCACCTGCCGCACCACCTGGTGGAGGCGTTCCGCTCCACCCTGGAGGAGGTAGCCGAGGCCAACCTGCTGCTGCACGTCGTGGACGGCTCGCACCCCGCGCCGTTGGAGCAACTCGCTGCGGTCCGCGCGGTCATCCGGGACGTCGACGCGGGCGACGTGCCGGAGCTTGTGGTGGTCAACAAAGCCGACGCGGCCACCCCGGCGGCTCTGGCCGCGTTAGCGGAGGCCGAGCCCCGGCACGTCGTCGTCTCGGCCCGTACCGGGCAGGGCATCGACACGCTCCGGGCGGCCGTCGGCACCGCGTTGCCGCATCCGGAGGTGCAGGTCGACGTCCTGATTCCGTACACCGCGGGTGGTCTCGTCGCACGGATCCACGCCTACGGCGAGGTGCTGGCGGAGGAGCACACCGCCGACGGCACCGTGCTCCGGGCCAGGGTGGCCGCCGACCTGGCCGCCGATCTGGGCGAGTACGCCAGGACCTGAGCCGGGTCCGGGGGCGCCCGGGGCCGGACGCAGCCGTGAACCGCGGAAGGAGGCAGGACCATGAAGCGCGATCTCGGGGACCTGGCGCTCTTCGGAGGGCACGCCAGCTTCCTCCAGCAGATCCACGTCGGGCGGCCCAACCGGATCGAACGGACGCGGTTCTTCGACCGCCTGTCCTGGGCGTTGGACAACCAGTGGCTGACCAACAACGGGCCGCTGGCGCGGGAGTTCGAGGAGCGGGTGGCCGACCTGGCCGGGGTCCGTAACTGCGTGGCCACCTGCAACGCGACGGTGGCCCTGCAACTGCTCGTGCACGCGGCGGAGCTGACCGGCGAGGCGATCATGCCGTCGCTGACCTTCGCCGCAACCGCGCATGCGGTCCGGTGGCTCGGCCTGGAGCCGGTCTTCTGCGACATCGATCCGCGTACCGGGGGTATCGACCCGGCGGCGGTGGCCGCCGCCGTGACCCCCCGCACGTCGGGGATCTTCGGCGTCCACCTGTGGGGGCGCCCCTGTGACGTGGACGCGTTGGAGAAGTTGGCCGCCGACACCGGTCTGCGGCTGTTCTTCGACGCCGCCCACGCCATCGGCTGCACCTCGCAGGGGCGACCCTTGGGGAGCTTCGGCGACGCGGAGGTGTTCAGCTTCCACGCGACCAAGGTGGTCAACGCCTTCGAGGGCGGGGCGATCGTCACCGACGACGACGACCTGGCCCACCGAATCCGCAGCCTGGCGAACTTCGGTTTCAACCTGCGGACCCCCAGCGCGGCCGGCGGCACCAACGCCAAGATGAGCGAGGCGTCCGCCGCCATGGGGCTCACCTCGCTCGACGCGTTCCCCGAGGTGGCCCGCCACAACCGGGACAACTACGAGCAGTACCGCAGCGAGCTGGCCCGGGTGCCCGGCCTCAGCGTGATCGAGATCGATCCCGATGAGCGGCACAACTATCAGTACGTGATCGTCGAGATCGACGAGGAGATCACCGGGCTCCCCCGGGACCTGCTCGTCGAACTGCTGCGGGCGGAGAACGTCGTCGCGCAGCGCTACTTCTCCCCGCCGTGCCACCAGATCGAACCGTACCGGTCCCGGCAGGAGGTGCTGCACCTGCTGCATACCGAGCGCCTCTCGGCGAGGGTCGTGGCGCTGCCGACCGGATCCATGATCTCCCGTGAGGACATCCGCAGGGTGTGCAACATCGTGCGGTTGGCGGCCACCCGGGGATCCGAACTGACCGCCCGGTGGCACCAGCAGTCCGGGGCCGGTGGACAGGGCGTGGTGCCGGCCGGCTGACCGACCGGTACCGGATGAACGTGGGGGAGGGCCCATGACGGTAGAGATGTCCGTGACGAACTCCGCGATACCTGGCAGCGATCTGACGGCGGTAGCGCAGGCACTGCACGAGGAGGTGACGGGCACCGGGCTCGTGCCGCCGGCCGAGATCGGCCCGACCGCTCACCGGTTGGCGGCACTCGCGCGCATCTACGGGAACGCACCCTTCGTGCCGCTCGAACAGGCGCGCCACGAACTCGGCGTGGACCGGGCCGGCTTCGAGCGGTTGCTGGAACTGTTCACCCGGATCCCGGCGCTGCGGTCCGCCGTCGAGAACGGCCCCTCGGGCCGCTACTGGACGAACACCGTGTTGAGCCTGGAAAGGGCGGGTGCCTTCGACGCCGTGCTCGCCAGAAAGCCGACGTTCCCGCATCTTGTCGGTCTATATCCCGGGCCTACCTGCATGTTCCGCTGCCACTTCTGCGTCCGGGTCACCGGTGCCCGGTACCAGGCCTCCTCGCTGTCCGGCGGAAACGAGATGTTCGCGGCTGTCATCGACGAAGTTCCCGCCGGCAACCGCGACGCGATGTACGTCTCCGGAGGCCTGGAACCGCTCACCAATCCCGGACTCGGCGCCCTGGTCAGCCGGGCAGCCGGGCGGGGTTTCCGGATCGTCCTCTACACCAACTCCTTCGCGCTGACCGAGCAGAAGTTCAAGGGTGAGCAGGGCCTGTGGGACCTGCACGCCATCCGGACGTCGCTGTACGGGCTGACTGACGAGGAGTACCAGGCCACCACCGGCAAGCAGGGCTCGTTCAGCCGGGTCCGGGACAACCTCGTGCGGTTCCAGCAGTTGCGCGCCGAGCGGGAGGCGCCGATCCGCCTCGGGCTCAGCTACATCGTCCTGCCCGGCCGCGCCGGGCGGCTGAGCGCGCTGGTCGACTTCATCGTCGAGCTCAACGAGGCGGCACCGGACCGCCCACTGGACTACATCAACCTACGCGAGGACTACAGTGGCCGGCCGGACGGGAAGCTCTCCCCGGACGAGCGTGCCGAACTCCAGGACGAGTTGAACCGGTTCCGGGAGAAGGCGGCGCAGCGTACCCCGACGTTGCACGTCGACTACGGCTACGCCCTGCACAGCCTGATGATGGGCGCCGACGTGCAACTGGTCCGAATCCGGCCGGAGACCATGCGGCCCACCGCGCACCCCCAGGTGTCGGTGCAGGTGGATCTGCTGGGGGACGTCTACCTCTATCGGGAGGCGGGCTTCCCCGGCCTGGCTGGGGCGGACCGCTACCGCATCGGAACGGTGGGGCCGGACACCACCCTCACCGAGGTGACGGAGTCCTTCGTGACCAGCGGCGCGACGGTCACCCCCCAGGCGGACGACGAGTACTTCCTGGACGGATTCGACCAGGCCGTGACCGCGCGGTTGAACCAGATGGAGACCGACATCGCTGACGGGTGGGGGGTACGACGCGGTTTTCTCCGCTGACGGAGATCGGCGGCGGCGCGGGCGACTAATGTGAAGAAACCGACGTACCCGGCGGTTGCGCCGCGTCCGGGCCCACGTGTTGCGCAGAGTCGGGTATAGTGCCGGGCATGGGTATTGTGTGTTTCATCAGGTTCCGCCGCGTATAGCGGCGGACTATCGCTCTTCTCGATGAGCTCCGCCGCGTAACGGTTCACCGCCGGTGCGGTTATCTCCAGCCGACCGGCTCCGAAACGATAATCGCGGAGCACGCACATGCCTTACCACGAGCACGTCGGACGACACGAGTTCGGCCAGAACTTCCTGGTGGACCGCTCGGTGGTCACCGATCTGACCGACCTCGTCGCCCGGACCGAGGGCCCGATCGTCGAGATCGGAGCCGGCGACGGCGCCCTCACCCTTCCGCTGAGCCGGCAGGACAGGGAAGTGACCGCCGTGGAGATCGACCCCAAGCGCGCCAAGCGGTTGGGCCGACAGACCCCGGAGAACGTCACCGTGGTCTGCGCCGACATCCTGCGCTTCCGGTTTCCCCAGCATCCCCACGTGGTCGTCGGGAACGTCCCCTTCCACATGACTACCTCCATCATCCGGACCCTGCTCGCCGCCGACCACTGGCACGCGGCTGTGCTGCTGGTGCAGTGGGAGGTGGCCCGCCGCCGGGCGGGTGTCGGCGGCGCGACGCTGCTGACCGCGAGCTGGTGGCCCTGGTACGACTTCGAGTTGCACTCCCGGGTGCCGGCGCGAGCTTTCCGGCCGGTGCCCTCGGTGGACGGTGGACTGTTTACCATCGTTCGTCGGGAGACTCCGCTGGTGACCGACCGCAAGGGCTACCAGGACTTCGTCCGGACGGTCTTCACCGGTCGAGGACATGGCCTCGCGGAGATCATCCAGCGGTCGGGGCGAATCAGCCGACCCGACCTGCAGGACTGGATGCGGGCCAACCGGGTGGGGCCGAACCTGCTCCCGAAGGACCTCGACGTACACGAGTGGGCCTCCCTGTGGCAGCTGGCCGGCCCGGCCCGGCCCAGTGGCGGTGGCCGGCCAACGCCGCGCCGGCCACGGAACCCCGCCTCGACCCGTCGGCTCTGACCGGTGGTGGGGCCGGTCCGGCCCCGGCCCCACCACCAACTCGTCAGGCCATGGCGGGGGCGTGATTTCCACGCGGCTCCCACCAGACGGGTGCGGGACCACTCGTCAATGTCCGCGCCGCGGATGCCGAGCAGCCGCATTGCTGCCGGCGAATGTGAAGAATGCCCGGGTCGAAACCTACCTGCTGAGACGACTCAGCGGCGCCGGCCCGGCCCGCCGGACGACGACGCAGGCCTTCTGGCCCGGCGTTTGGCGGGCTGCTGCTGGTTAGGCGCCGGAACCTGTGGCGGGCGCCGCCGGTCGGCGAGGTTCCAGTGGTAACGCTCGTAGAGTGCGATCCCGGCGCAGACGGAGACGTTCAGCGACTCCGCGGCCGGGTCGATGGGGATCGACACCGAATGGCGGGAAACGCTCTCGAAGGAGCGCGACGTACCGGTCTTCTCGCTCCCCAGCAGCAGCGCCAGCTGCTCGTCCGCGTCACGCAGATCGCTGACCGCGAGGTCACCGTCGGCGTCGAAGGCGATCAACGGAATACCGGTACGCCGGAAGTAGCCGGTCGCCTCGGCCCGCGACGCGAGCACGATCGGCAGCGAGAAGACGTAACCCCGGCTGGCCCTGATCAGCCGCCGGTCCGCGATGGTGGTCAGGTCGCTGTCCACCAGCACGATGCCACCGGCGCCGAGCGCGAACGACGTCCGCACGATGGCCCCGATGTTGCCGACGATCTTCACCCCGTCCAGGACGACGAGGTCGCCGGTCGTACGGGACAGCTCGTCGAAGCTCCACGGTCTCGGGACCCGGGCAATCCCGAACGCCTTGGGCTTCTTGTCGGTCCGGAACAGGTCGTTCATGATCGGGGCCGCGACCAGGCGGACCGGGATTCCCTCCCGCCGGCATGCGGTGATCACCTCGTCGGGCAGCGGGCTGGTCTGCACCCCGTAGACCTCGATGAACTCCAGCCCGGCGTGGATTGCCTGCACCAGCGGCTCGGCGTCCTCGATCAGCACGGTCCGCACGACGGATCGCGAATGCTTGGTGACGTCGATGATTCGCTGGACGGCCGGATCCGACCGCTCGGTGATGACATCGAGTTCCGCCACGGCAACGACCCTAACCCACCCCGGGCCCGGCCCCGCCGCCGCCGGTCCGGGCCGAAGCCCGGCCCTAGCCCCGGCCGCCGAGCGCCGGCGCCGCACCGGGTTTGCCGCCCCGATCCGCGGGTACGCGCCGGGGATGCTGCCCCACTGACCGGGCGGGTCCACCCTCCCGCCCGGCCGAACCGCACGGGAGGTGTCCGATGAGCCAACCCCGCGACCAGATGCAGGAACGCGGCTGGGATCCGATCGGCAGTCTGCAGTCGCTCTGGTCGGAGCTGGGCCGGGTCTTCGGCGGCGACGCCGGCGTACCCGAGGTCGAGCTGCTGGACACCGACGACGGCTGGCGGGTGGTCGCCCGGCTGCCCGGCGTCGCACCGGAGGAGGTGGCGGTCGAGATCGACGGCGCGGACCTGTGCCTGCGGGGCCGGTCCGAGCAGGAGGTCAACGTCGACAACGGGCTACCGGACACCGGTTCGACCGAGCGCGGCTTCGAGTACCGGCTGCGCCTGCCCAGCGGGGTGGACGTACACCGGATGGACGCGGTGATGGACCACGGACTGCTCACCGTCACGATGCCCCGGGCCGAGCCGGGCGGCCGCCGGTCGATCACCGTGGGCCGGCCGCAGCACCAGCAGCCGACTGCCGGTTCGGCCGCTGCCCGGTCCGGCCGCGCCGAACAGGTCCGGATCACCACGGACGGTGCCGGGATCGCCGCCGAGGAGATCGATCCGGCCGCCGACCGGGAGATGCACCATCCGTACGCGGGTGAGGCGGACCCGCAGCGGCAGCAGGCCAGCACCGCCCGATGACCGCCGAGCCGGCCCGACCGGCCACGCCGGACCTGGACGCCGAACCGGCCCGGCCGGCCACGCTGGGCCTGACCGCCGACGCGGCCGGTGACCGGCTGGTGCCGGACGTGCACCGGATCGCGGTGCTGCGCGCCAATGCGCTCGGTGACTTCATTTTCGCCGTACCGGCGTTGACCGCGTTGCGGGCCGCGTACCCGCAGGCGGAGCTGGTGCTGCTCGGCGCGCCCTGGCATGCCCGTTGGCTGGATGCCCGGCCGGTGGCCGACCGGCCGGGCCCGGTGGACCGGGTGCTGGTGGTGCCGGCCGCGGACGGTATCCGGGCGGCGCAGTCCGACGACGAGCCGGTCACGATGAGCCAGTTCCTGGACCGGGCCCGGCGTGAGTCGTTCGACCTGGCGGTGCAGTTGCACGGCGGCGGCCGCAACAGCAATCCGCTGGTCGCGGCGCTGGGGGCGCGGGTCACCGCCGGGCTGCGGGCGGCCGACGCGCCGCCGCTGGACCGCTGGATCCGGTACGTCTACTACCAGCCGGAGGTGTTCCGCTATCTGGAGGTGGCCGGGCTGGTCGGCGCCGAACCGGTGACGCTGCAGCCCACGGTGCCGGTGACCGGCGCCGACCGGGCCGAGGCGGACCGGGTGCTCGGCCCGGCCCGGCAGCCCAGGGCGGTGCTGCATCCGGGGGCCAGCGACCCGCGCCGACGGTGGCCGGCGGACCGGTTCGCGGCGGTCGCCGACGCGCTGACCGACCGTGGTTTCGAGGTGCTGGTGACCGGCACCGGCCTGGAGCGGGACGTGGTCGCCGAGGTCAGTGTGGCGACGGCCCGGCCGGTGCGGACCGTGGTGGACGAGTTGAGCCTGGGCGGCCTGGCCGGGCTGCTGGCCGGCTGCGCGGTGCTGGTCGCCAACGACACCGGCCCGCTGCACCTGGCGGCGGCGGTCGGCGCGCCGACGGTCGGTATTTACTGGATCGGCAACCTGCTCAACGGTGCCCCGCCGGTACGTGGCCGGCACCGCCCGCTGGCCGCGTTCACCATCCACTGCCCGGTGTGCGGGATGGACGTCAGTACGGTCGGCTTCCCGGCCCGGGGCGGCGGGGACAGCTGTGGCCATCAGGAGTCGTTCGTGACCGACGTGCCGGTCGCCGAGGTGGTCGACGCGGTGCTGGAGCTGGCCCCTGCGGTGTCTGGCGGCTGGGGGGAGTCAGCCGGCACCGGCGGCGTGCACCTGAACCGGCGGGGGGAACAACTTCCGGACGTCGTCGGGCAACGGTAGCTGCACCCGGTACAGCACCCCGGCCGGGCAGTAGCCCACGACGCGGTCCAACGCGGACCGCACACCGTCGCGAACCGTCCGGTCGTCGGCGTCGTACCGGCCGGTCCGCCGACGGACCCGCCGGACCAGCTCGGCGGCGTCGAACCGCTCCGGCCGCTGCTCGGGGTCCGGGCGGTGCTCCGGGTCCGGGCGGTGCTCCGGGTCCGGACGGGCCGCCATCGCCAGCAGCGGCGGCAGCGCGTCGACCAGCAGCGCCGCCTCGCCGTCGGGCAGCAGTTCGACGAGGGTACGCAGCACCGCCACGTCCAACTGCCAGATCGTGGTGGTCGGGCGGACCAACCGTACCGTCACGGTCCGACCTCCTGCCGCTGATGCCGTGACCCGCTGTCGGCCGCCGCCGGGGCGCACCCGGCCGCGTCCTCCTCGTCGAGCAGCAGCTGCCAGCATTCGACCCGCCGGTCGGTGACCGTGGTCGGCGACTCCAGGTGGAACGCGCCGCTGGGCACGATGCCGGCACCGCCGTAGCGGCTGAGCACCGCCAGCTGGGCGGCGACGTCCTCGCCCTGGTGGTCGACCGGCATCCGACGCCAGAAGTCGAAACCGCCGGCGGCGACCAGCTTGGCCCGGTCGAACAGCACGCACCCGCCGATCCAGGACACCCGGTACGCCCGCCACTGGCCCTCGCCCAGCTGGAGCCGCTCGGTGACGTGCAGCAGGTTGGCGGCCGAGTGCAGCCGGGCGCGCGACCACTGCGGCGTACCGGGGCGGATCCGCTCCGGCTCCGGCCGGCCGTCCCATTCGACGTACCCGTCGTGGTCCTGCGGCCGTACGTCATCCAGGTAGGACAATCCGTGTACGGCGTTGCCGACGAAGCCGCAGCGCAGTTCGGCGATCGCGGTGACCAGCCGGTCGACCGTGCCGGGGGCGAGCCAGACGTCGTCGTCGAGCATCAGCACCAGCCGGGCGGTGGAGAGACTGAGCAGGTACGCCCGGTGCTCGGCCAGCCCGTGCCGGGGCAGCCGCCGGGTGAGCAGCACCGGGTGACCGGTGTGCCGCAGCGCCCGGACCATGGTGGCGGCGGCCGGGTCGGCCCACGCCGGTCCGCCGTCGGACTGGTCGCTGATCACCACGCCGAACCCGTCGGGGGCGTCCTGTGCAGCGAGCCCGGCGAGGGTGGCGGCCAGCTCGGCGGGTCGGTTGCGGGTCGGGACGAGTACGTCGAGCAGCCGGTTGCGGCGGAACTCGACCGGGTCCCCGGGCGGCAGCGGTCGGCTCATCGGGCTCCTTCCGGATGTGCTTCGAGTTCCTGGTGTGCTTCGGGTGTCGGGTGCGTTCCGGGCCGGCCAGCCCGCCCGCCGGCCGGGCCGGCCGGGGCGGCAGCCGACCGGATCCGGTTGATGACCGCCGAGGTGGACCGGTCCGCGACGTAGCCGAGGATGTGCACCGCCCCGCCGAGCCGGCGGACCAGCGGCGCTTCGGGCACCATGTCCGGCGGGTAGTCGCCGCCCTTGACGTAGACGTCCGGCCGGATCCGCTCGATCAGCCCGGCCGGGGAGTCCTCCTCGAAGACCACCACGTGGTCGACGCTGGTCAGCGCGGCGAGCACGGCGACCCGGTCCTCGACCGGGTTGACCGGCCGGTCCGGCCCTTTCAGCCGCCGCACGCTGTGGTCCGAGTTGACGGCGACGATCAGCAGGTCGCCGAGGGCGGCGGCCTCCGCCAGGTAGCCGACGTGACCGCGGTGCAGCACGTCGAAGCAGCCGTTGGTGAAGACGATCCGGGCTCCGGCGGCACGCTGTACGCGTACCTGCTCGACGAGGTTGGCGGGGTCGGTCCCGGCGGCCGGGGTCGCAGCCGGGGTGGTGACCCGCCGGCCGCCGCCCGAGGCTGCGGCCGGGAACGACTCGCTCAGCGCGGCGGTCAGCGCGTCACGGTGGCAGATACAGGTGCCGCAGTCGCGTACGGTCAGCGCGGCGGCGAGCTGGGCCAGTCCGGCGGCGACCGGCAGGGTGGCACCGGCGACCACCGACAGGGTGAGAGCGGCCAGATAGGCGTCGCCGGCGCCGACCGCCCGGCTGGCCGCGACCGGTTCGGTACGGCAGTGGTGCGTGGCGCCACTACGGTCGCCGACCACCGAGCCGTCGGTGTCCAGGGTAACTGCCACCAGGTCCGCCCCGGTGGCGGCGTGCAGCCGGGGCAGCAGTCGCCGGGCGGCGGCGACCCGGTCGCGGTCGGGCGTGGGTTGGCCGACGGCCGGTGCGGCCTCGGCGATGCTGGGTGTGATCAGCGTCGGCCGCAGCCCGGCCCACCGGGTGAGGTCGTGGGTGTCGAGGGCGACGGTGCCGTAGCGGTCCCGGTGCCGGATCAGCCACTGCCGGATCCGGTCGGGCAGCGCGCCGAGCCCGTAGTCGCAGATGACCAGGTCGGGCCGGGCCCCGTCGGGATGCGCCCCGGTGCCGTCGACATCCGGCTCGGCGTGGTCGAGGCGGATCTCCTCGGTGCTGGCGACGAGCGCGGCGAGCAGCCGTTCGACCTGTTCGGCGGGGAGTGGACCGGCCGGCCCGCCGTCGTCCTCGCGGAGCAGGATCTGGTCGGCGGCGAGCAGTCGGCGTTTCACCGGGGTACGGGTGCCCGGCTGGGCGACCATCCGGTCCTGCACGCCTGCCTGGTGCAGGCAGCGGGCCACCTGGTCGCCGACCGGGTCGACGCCGATCGGGGCGACCAGTAGTGGGCGGGCGCCGAGCGCGGCGAGGTTGACCGCGGTGTTCGCGGCACCGCCGGCGGCGATCTGGCGCCGGTCCAGGGTGAGCACCGGGGCGGGTGCCTCCCGGCAGAGTCGGGTGGAGGTGGCGAACCGCCATTCGTCGAGCATCGCGTCCCCGACGACCAGGACGGGGCGGCCGGACCACCGCTCGACGAGGTCGGCAGGGCCGGTGCCGTCAGCCGGGACGGCGGGGCCAGCGGGACCGGTGAGGCCAGCCAGGCCGGTGCGGTGCCGCTGGTCGTTGCCAGTGCGGTGCCGCTGGTCGTTGGACGAGGGCCGCATGGGGCAGCGGGTGCCCGGGACGGGCGCGGTCAAACGTGCGGGTCGGTACATGTCGGGGATCACAGGTAAATCGGTTGGCTATCCGCCCCGGCATGGCAGAATGCTTGTAGCAAGCAACTATCGGATGGGGTGAGATCGGCGGTGCACACCGACCCGCCGACCGGTCCCGACGCGGAGCTCATCGCCCTCGGCAAGCAGTTCGGCGTCTTCCACCGGTCCGTGCACATGTTCTACCAACGGCTGCGGTTCGACCCGCCGCTGGAGCGGGCGGCGTACACCCTGCTGGTGCGGATCGCCGGCGACCGGCCGGCACGGCTCAGCGTGCTCGCCGACGGACTCGGCCTGGACCTGTCCACGGTGAGCCGCCAGGTCGCCGCACTGGAGGCGGCCGGGCTGGCCACCCGGACGCCGGATCCCACCGACCGGCGGGCCAGCGTGATCGCGGCGACCGAGCTCGGCGTGCAGATCTACACCCGCAATCGGGCCGTCTGGGTGGGCGCGATGCGGGACCTGCTGGCCGACTGGACACCGGCCGAGATAAGCGAGTTCGGGCGACTGCTGACCCGGCTCAACGAGACGATCACCACCCGCTACGGGGGCACCGATCCGGCGGATCGCTGTCCGCGGGGGGAAGGGGAAACACCGCAATGACGACCACCGAGGAGCGGGTCGCGCCGGCACTCAGCCGCCGGCAGATCCTGCTGCTGATGGCCAGCCTGATGACCGGCATGCTGCTGGCCGCACTCGACCAGACCATCGTCGGGGTGGCGCTGCCCACCATCGTCGGTGAACTGGGCGGAATCAACCACTACTCGTGGGTGGTCACCGCGTACCTGCTGGCGTCCACCGCGTCGACGCCGCTGTACGGCAAGACCGCCGACCTGATCGGCCGCCGACCGGTGTTCCTGTTCGCGATCGGCATGTTCCTGCTGGGCTCGCTGCTGGCCGGCATGTCGCAGAACATGCCCCAGCTGATCGTCACCCGGGGCCTGCAGGGGCTCGGTGCCGGCGGCCTGATGACCCTGGCGTTCACCATCATCTCGGACGTGGTGTCGCCCCGCGACCGCGGGCGCTACCAGGGCCTGTTCGGTGCGGTCTTCGGCCTGTCGTCGGTGGCCGGGCCGCTGGCCGGTGGCTACTTCGCGGAGACGAACTGGCGCTGGATCTTTTACATCAACGTGCCGCTGGCCATCATCGCGATGGTCATCTGCTGGTACGTGATGCGGCTGATCCCGTTCCGGCGCCGGGACCACGCGATCGACTGGGTCGGCGCGACCCTGCTGGTGGCCGGGGTCAGCGCGATCCTGCTGGCGCTGAGCTGGGGCGGCGGCGAGTACGCCTGGGGCTCTCCGGTGATCATCGGCCTGTTCGCCGTCGGCGTGGTTCTCGCTGCGCTCTTCCTCGTCCAGGAGTCCCGGGTCGCCGAGCCGATCCTGCCGCTGAGGCTGTTCCGGGAACCGACCTTCGCGCTGGCCAACGCCGCCGGCTTCGTGCTCGGTCTGGCCATGTTCGGCTCGATCATCTTCATCCCGCTCTACCTGCAGATCGTCAAGGGCGCCTCACCGACGGCCAGTGGTTTGCTGATGCTGCCGATGATGGCCGGCATCATCGTCACCTCGGTGGCCGCCGGACGGGCGATGACCCGGTACGGCCGGTACAAGTGGTTCCCGGTGGCCGGCTCGGGGGCGCTGGTCGCCGGTGGTCTGCTCTTCACTCAGCTGGAGGTGACCAGCCCGCTCTGGCAGGCGTTCCTGGTGATGGTGGCGGTCGGCGTCGGGCTCGGGCTGTCCATGCAGTCGCTGGTGCTCGCCGTGCAGAACGCGATCCCGCTGCGCGACCTGGGTGCCGGCACCTCCACGGTGACCTTCTTCCGGACGCTCGGTGGCTCGTTCGGGGTCGCGATCCTCGGCGCGGTGCTCAACGCCCGGCTGACCGGTGAGCTGGCCGACCGGATGCCGGCCGCGATCGCCCAGCTGCCGCCGGAGCAGGCCGCCGACATCGCCGCCGCCGGCGGCGCGGAGATCTCGATCGACCAGCCGGCGGTGATTTTGGCGCTGCCCGACCCGGTCCGGGACGCCATCCAGTACGCCTTCGTGGAGTCGCTGCACACGGTGTTCCTGGTGACCGGCCTGGTCGCGGTTGTCGCCGTGCTGATCACGCTGGTGCTGCCGGACCGGGAGCTGCGCGGCGAGGTCGAGTCGCAGACCACCTCCGCCGACCTCGCCGGATAGCCCGCAGGCGTCCGGGTCTACTTCAACACCAGCTGGCCGGAGTGCTCGAAGGCGGCCAGATCGGTGAGGGTCTCGCCGACGGTGCCGGCCAACGGGGCCGGCATCTCGGCGTGTGCGAAGAACCCGGCGTCGGTGGTCTCGTCGGTGACGGTCAGCAGCTCGCCGGCGAAGCCGTCGACCCGGAAGCAGACCACGAAGAGCTGGTACGTGTCGTCGAACATGTTGGTGAAGGTGTAGTCGGCCCCGGTGTGCATGGCGAACGGGGTGACCCCGGCGGCCCGCAGCCCGGTCTCCTCGTAGACCTCCCGGGCGGCGCAGCCGGCGATCGACTCGCCGAGCTCCATCGCGCCGGCCGGTAGCGCCCACAGCCCGTTGTCCGACCGCCGGATCAGCAGGACCCGGTCGTCGGGGTCGCGGACCACACAGCGGGCACCGACGAACATCAGGGTACGGTCGCCGGCCAGCGCCCGTAGCTGCCCGAGGTACGAATCCGCCCAGGAGATGCTGGCCATGGGTCGACCTTAGGCCAGCCGGGCACCGACGTTCGCGTGGCCGGACGACTGCGACTGCTCAGCGTCCGTTGGCGGGGTGGTCCCGACCTGTTACGCTTTCACCTGTCAGATAAACATGACACATGAAGGAGAGCGATGACATCGGCCACGCCCTCCGGTGACGATCTGGTCGAGAAGCTGGCGGCGCTGGCCAACCCGCTGCGGCTGCGGATCCTCGGCCGGCTCGCCGCCGGTCGGGACTACGTCAGTCACCTCTCCCGCGAGATCGGCATCAGTCGTCCGCTGCTGCACATGCACCTGCAGCGGCTGGAAGCCGCCGGCCTGATCGTCGGGAGTCTCGAGCTGTCCGAGGACGGAAAAGCCATGAAGTACTACGAGGTTGCCGATTTCACCCTGCACCTGACCCCGTCGACGCTCGCCGCGGCGGCGACCACCCTCACCGGACCGGACCCGTCGGCAGCGGGCCCCGCGCGTAAGGAGAAGTCCTGATGTACGTCTTCGCCGCCGAGGGCGGCAACACCTGGCCAGATGTCGTGTTCATCCTCGGCGTACTGACCCTCGGCGTGTTCCTGATCGTGGTGGTCGTCGCCTCTCTGCACGAGTTCCGCAAGACGAAGCTGCTCGCCAGCCAGGAGGAGGCGATGCGTCAGCTTGTCCGCCGCTACGAGCAACTCGCTGAGAACTCGGTCGACACGCAGCAGCGGGTCGCGGCCGACCTGGCCGAGCTGCGGACCCGGACCAGCGCCATCGAGCAGATTCTGCGGACCGTCGAATGAGCGCCGGTCGGACCACCCCGGTCACCGACACCATGCGGGCGATCGTCCAGGACCGCTACGGGTCCGCCGAGGTGCTGACCGTGCGGCAGCTGCCGTGTCCGTCCATCACGGACAAGGAGCTGTTGGTACGGGTACAGGCCGCCTCGATCAACTATGCCGACCTGGTGTTCGTCGCCGGTGAGCCGTACCTCGCCCGGTTGGCCTTCGGCCTGTCCGCCCCGCGGGCGAAGGTGCGCGGGCGCGACGTCGCCGGCGAGGTCGTCGCGGTCGGCGCGGCGGTCTCCGACTTCCGCCCCGGCGACCGGGTGTACGCCGAGATCGACAGCGGCAGCTTCGCCGAGTACGCCGCCGTCCCCGCCGACCGGGCCTGGCGTACCCCGGCCAACGTCACCCCGGTGCAGGCGGCGACGGTGCCGCTCGCCGGGGTCACCGCCTGGCAGGGGTTGCGGGACCACGGCCGGCTCCAGCCCGGTCAACGGGTGCTGGTCAACGGGGCCTCCGGCGGGGTCGGCACCTTCGCGGTGCAGCTCGCCAAGGCGCTCGGTGCCGAGGTCACCGGGGTCTGCCGGGACCGCAACGTCGACCTGGTGCGCTCGCTCGGCGCGGACGACGTGATCGACTACACCCGGGAGGACTTCACCAGGTCGGGCCGGCAGTGGGATCTGATCTTCGACGTGGCAGGTCGGCACCGGCTGACCGACTGCCGGCGGGCGTTGACCCCGCGCGGGACGTTGGTCCTGTGTGGCGGTACGGGTAGCCGCTGGTTCGGCCCGGTGGGTCGGCTGCTGCGGTCGAAGGTCTGGGCGCCGTTCGTCAGCCAACGGGTGACCGGGTTCCTGGCCAGGCCGGGGCGGCAGCCGCTGGGGGAGCTGACCGAGCTGATCGAGGCCGGCCGGATGGTCCTCCCGGTGGAGCGGACGTTTCCGCTGGACCGCGCGGCCGAGGCGGTGCGGTACTTCGTCGAGGAGCATCCCCGGTCAAAGATCGTGGTCGAGGTGACCCCGGCCGGCTCATGATCGACACGCGCTGGCCGGCTCGGGCGTCCCGGCCCGTCCGCCGGGTGCGGACACCCGGCCGCCGGTGCGCGACACTTGTCGACGACCCGACGGCGGACCGGAGCCGTACGCGGGGGTGCAGCCGTGCGCAGAGCGGAGGTGGGTGGCATGCTGGGTCGGCGACGGGGCGTGGTGGTGCTGGCCGCCGTCGCAGTGGCCGCCGCCGCGGCATATGCCGGGTCGCGGTCCGCCGGGCCGGCGACGGTGCCGCTCGTCGATGGTCGTTCTGCGGCGGTCGTGCCCGTCGAACAGTTGCGGGTGGAGGTGCTGGCCCGCTACCCGCACGACACGGTGGCGTTCACCCAGGGGCTGGAGCTGGTCGGTTCGGACCTGTATGAGGGCACCGGCCAGTACGGCGAGTCCGAGTTGCGGGTCGTCGACCCGGCCAGCGGCACGGTACGACGCCGGGTGAGTCTGCCGGAGACCGTCTTCGGCGAGGGCATCACCGTGCTCGAGTCGCGCATCTGGCAGATCACCTGGCGGGAGGGCGTCGCGTACGAGCGCGACCGGGAGACCCTCGACGTGCTGCGCGAGGTGACCTACGACGGCGAGGGCTGGGGCATCTGCCACGACGACGCGGCGGACCGGCTGGTGATGAGCGACGGCACCGACCGGCTCACCTATCGCGATCCGGCCACCTTCGACCAGATCGGGTCGGTCACGGTGACCCGCGCCGGTACGGCGCTGCGTGACATCAACGAGCTGGAATGCGTCGACGGCCAGGTCTGGGCGAACGTCTGGCGGACCGACGAGATTGTCCGGATCGACCCGGCGACCGGGCAGGTCGTCGCCGAGGTCGACGCCGGTGGGCTGCTGGCCGGTGCGGAGCGGGCCGGGGTGGACGTGCTCAACGGCATCGCGGCGGTGCCCGGCACCGACGAGTTCCTGATCACCGGCAAGTACTGGCCGGCGTTGTTCCGGGTCCGGTTCGTCCCAGGTTCCTGACTCACAACTCAGCGCCGGCGGTGCGTTCGGAGCCCGTACCCCCTGGTTGACCTGCGGCGGAGCCGTGCTAGCTTGCCGACATGAAAACCGTTACCGTTTTCGCTGGGCTAGCGGTGGTGCTGACGGTCGGCTTGTCCGGCTGCGCCACCGCCAGCCCCGATGTCGATGCCGAGGCCGCTGCGTCCCCGGAAGCCGGTGCCGTCGAGATCACCAACTGCGGCACCACGCTGACCGTGACCGAACCGCCGCGCCGCGCCCTCACCATGGAACAGAACGCCACCGAGATCATGCTCAGCCTCGGGCTGGCCGACCACATGATCGGCACCAGCTACCAGACCGACCCGGTGCTGCCCGAACTGGCCGCCGACTACGCTGCCGTGCCGGTACTCGCCGACCTCTACCCCAACCGCGAAGCCGTCCTCGACGCCGCACCCGACTTCGTCTACTCCACCTTCACCTCCGCGTACGGCCCGGACGCCGCCGGCCCGCGCGCGGACCTCGCGGCCCTGGACGTCCCCGCCTACCTGTCCCGGTTCGCCTGCGAGGACCCGGCTACCGGCGAGACCGAATTCCACTTCGACGGCATCTTCGCCGAGATCACCGAGATCGCCACCATCTTCGGCGTCGCCGAGCGGGGCGAGCAGGTCGTCGTCGACCAGCGTGACCGGCTGGCCGCCGCGACCGCCGCGACCGCCGACGCCCCGGCCGACACCGACCTGCTCTGGTACTACTCCGGCACCGCCACCCCGTACGTCGCCGGAGCCGGCGGGGTGCCCGCCGCCATCAGCGCCGAACTTGGGGTGACCAACGCCTACGGCGACGCCGAGCAGACCTGGCCGGCCGGCAACTGGGAGGAGATCGCCGCCCGCAACCCCGACGTGATCGTCCTCGCCGACCTGACCCGCGGCGGCGACGGCGACAGCGCCCAGGCGAAGATCGACTACCTGCGGAGCAACCCGACCACCGCCGCACTCGACGCCGTCAAGGCCGGCCGGTTCATCACCGTCCCCGGCTCGTCGATGGACCCGTCCGTACGCAGCGTCACCGCCGTCGAAGCGGTCGCCGCCGGCCTCAAGGAGCTGAACCAGTGACCGACCTGACCACCGAACCCGCACCCGACCCGACCACCGCGCCGCCGCTCGACCCCGCCGAGGCGCGGCGGCTGCTCGACCTGTGGGACACCCAGCAGTCCGCGTACGTCGCCTACCGGGAAAACCGCTTCCAGGTGCTGCTCGACCTGCTCAGCCTGCACCTCGGTGACCGGCCGATCACCGTGCTCGACCTGGCCTGCGGGCCCGGAGCGATCTCCGACCGGGTGCTCGCCGCGCTGCCCCGGGCCCGGTGCGTCGCCGTCGACTACGACCCGGTTCTGCTGCGCATCGCCGCCGGGGCACTCGCCGGTCACGGCGACCGGATCGACGTACGCGACGTCGACCTGGTCGCCGACGACTGGGCCGACCGGCTCGGCGTCGACCAGGTCGACGCGGTGCTCAGCTCCACCGCCCTGCACTGGCTCACCCCGACACAACTGCTCGCCGTCTACACCACCGCCGCCGGGCTGCTGCGTCCCGGCGGCATCCTGCTCAACGCCGACCACCTGCACTTCGGGCCGGAGCATCCGACGCTGGCGGCGGTCGCACAGCGGCACGACGAACGCACCCAGCAGGCCGGCTTCGCCGCCGGGGCGCTGCGCTACCAGGACTGGCACACCGAAGCGGCCCGGGTACCGGCCCTCGCCGCGCTGGTCGCCGAACGGCAACGGCGGTTCGCCGACCGCCCGAAGCCGCCCGACGCGCCACTGGAGTTTCATCTCGCCGCGCTGCGTACCGCCGGGTTCACCGAGGTCGGCACGGTCTGGCAGTACCTCGACGACCACGTGGTGTTCGCCCGACGATGACCCGCACCCCCTGGCGGACACCGCCGACCACCTGGACACCGGTGTTCGTCCTCGCCCTCGCGGTGCTGGCACTCAGCGTCGCCGGGGCGACCACCATCGGCACCGCCGACCTGACCGTCACCGACGTGTTCCGCACCCACGGCGTACACCTCGGGCTGCCACTGGAACCGCTACCCGCACTGGCCGACAGCATCGTGTGGAACCTGCGGACGCCCCGGGTGCTGCTCGCCGGGCTGGTCGGCGGCGGGCTGGCGGTCTGCGGCGCGGTGCTGCAGGCGTTGACCCGCAACCCGCTCGCCGACCCGTACCTGCTGGGCATCTCCGCCGGTGCCTCGACCGGCGCGGTGTCGGTGCTGGTCCTCGGGCTCGGCGTCGGCGCCGGTGCGCTCACCGGCGGCGCGTTCGCCGGTGCGGTCGCCGCGTTCCTCGCCACCCTGGCCCTGGCCGGTCGACGGTGGACCGAACCGTCCCGGATCCTGCTCGCCGGGGTCGCCGTCGGCCAACTGTTCGCCGCCGTCACCAGCCTGATCGTGGTCTCCGCCGCGTCACCGCAGCAGACCCGGGGGGTCACCTTCTGGCTGCTCGGTTCGCTGACCATGGCCGGCTGGTCGACGGTGGCGCTGGCCGCAGCCGTGGCCGCCGGGGCGCTGCTGATCTGCTGGGCGGCCACCCCGGCGCTGGACGCGTTCGCGTTCGGCACCGACGTCGCCCAGTCGCTGGGATTCTCCCCGGTCATCGTGCGGGCGCTGCTGTTCGGCACCACCGCGTTACTGGCCGCGGTGCTGGTCGCGGCCAGCGGCGCGATCGGCTTCGTCGGGCTGACCGTGCCACACGCCGCCCGTTACCTGGTCGGTTCCCGGCACCGGATCCTGCTGCCCACCTGCGCCGTCATCGGTGCCACCTTCCTGATCTGGGCGGACACCGCCGCCCGAACGGTGTTCGCGCCGCAGGAGGTGCCGGTCGGGGTGGTCACCGCGCTGCTCGGGGTGCCGGCGTTCGCGCTGCTCATCCGCCGCCGGCAGGCGCCGACATGAGAATCCGCGCCGAGAAGATCACCTGGGCGGTACGCGGAAAGCCGCTGCTCGCCGACGTCACCCTCGACGCGCCCGACGGCACCCTGGTCGGGCTGCTCGGCCCGAACGGCTCCGGCAAGTCCAGCCTGCTGCGGGTGCTCGCCGGCCTGCAGCGACCCGACTCCGGCCGGGTGCTGCTCGACGGGGTCGACACCCGGTCCATGCCGCGCCGGGCACTGGCCCGCCGGCTCGCCGTGGTCACCCAGCAGCAGGCGGCCGATGCGGACATGTCGGTGCTGGACGTGCTGCTGCTGGCCCGGATCCCGCACCGGCCGCTGCTGGCGGCCGGCTCGGCCGGGGACGTCGCCGCCGCCGAGCAGGCACTGGTCGACGCCGGGTTGGCCGGCTTCGCCGACCGGCGCTGGTCGACTCTGTCCGGCGGGGAGCGGCAGCGGGTCGACATCGCCCGTGCCCTGCTGCAGCAACCGCAGGTGCTGCTGCTCGACGAGCCGACCAACCACCTGGACGTCCGCTACCAGCTGGACTTGCTGGAACGGCTGGCGGCCGGCCCGCCGACGGTGATAGCAGCCCTGCACGACATCAACCTGGCGGCGCGGTTCTGCGATCGGATCGTGCTGCTGAACGGCGGCAGGGTGGTGGCCGCCGGCTCACCGGCACAGGTGCTCACACCGGCCCGGATCGCCGAGGTCTACGAGGTCCACGCACAGGTCGACGACGACCCGGACGGCCGTCCGTACGTCCACTTGCGAAGCGTGGTGTGGGGGTGAAGCGCACGCCCGACCGATCGGACCGATTCCGCTACCATGCCGCCGATCCGAGGGAGCCAAACCGAGATGCCTACCCGTCCGCTGATCGTCCGGACCGATGACCTCGAGTTCGAGCCGTGCGTGGTGCGGACTGACTTCTCCGATGAGGCGGCCTGGCAGCAAATTCTGCGTCGGCTGAACAACGACCCGGTACGTTCTACGGACCTCCCTGCGGCGACGGTCGTCGACGACCCGGCCTTCGACGGCGCCACTGTCGAGGAGGTCCTGGCGGCGATCGCGGCGGACGACAGCCCGGCGGTGTTCTTCGTCGCCGATGCTGTGACCATGCGCGGCGAGCAGCCGCTGCTCGCCGTCAAGGTCCCGGACGACGAGGACGACGCTCCGGACGAGGGCGACGAGGACGACGACGGGTTCGTGGAGCCGACCCGCGACCAGCCGTTTCGGCTGCTCCCTGAGACGGTGCTGAGCGTGCACGGCAACCTGACACTGACCAACATGGACTTCGAGGACTACGGTCCAAGCGACGACGATCTGACTACATACGTCTATCGTGAACTGTAGCTGCTGGTCGCTGCGTCGCGCCGCCACCCCATCGACTTTCATTGACAGTCAGGAATTGACCCCGTAGCGTCACAGATCACTCAGCTTGAGGGTCTCGCACGGGGGAGGGCCGCATGGCCGTGGGTCGATGGCGCGCGTCCAACGATGCGCCACGATGGACCGCAGCGCTGACCGCTGCAGCGGTATTGCTGGCTGTGGCGGCGACCGTCACCGCCGAGGATCCAGTGCGGTCAGATACCGTGCTCGCCGCACCCACCACGGCACAGGGGCAGGCACTGCAGGCCGCCCGGAACAGCGGTAAGCCGGTCCGCGTCGACGGGCAGACCTCGGAGACCACCGAGGTGTGGGCCCGTCCGGAGGGCCACCTCGAGGCACGGATCGCCGCCGACGTCGTCCGAGTTCGCCGCGACGGTGCCTGGCTGCCGGTCGACCTGCGGCTGAGCCGGGCCGCCGACGGCAGCATCGCGCCCGCCGCACACCCGAACGACCTGCGGATCTCCGGTGCCCGCCCAGCCGGCACCCACGAGCTGGCAGCCGTCGGCCACGACGACGCCCGAATCGCGATGAGCTGGACCGGCGCACTGCCGGAGCCGCGGCTCGACGGGCCCGTCGCCACCTACCCCGACGTACTGCCCGATGTGGACCTTGTGGTGCGGGCCACCCGGACCGGGTTCGAGCAACTACTCACTGTGCGCCACCGCGACGCGGCTGACTGGGTCCGCGAGATCCCCCTCACCCTGACCGGACCGGGAATCGCCGGGCACCGCCACGACGAACTCGGTGGCATCACCCTGACCGGTGCCGACGGTGACCCCATCGCCACCGTCCCGGCACCCGCTATGTGGGACGCGCAGACCACCCCGGCCGGCACACCAGCTCGCACGGCACCGATCGACACCACGGTCACCGCCCGCGCCGACGGCGTCGACCTGGTGCTGCGCCCCGCCACCGATTGGCTGGACTCGCCCGACACCGTCTACCCGGTCACCCTCGACCCGACGGTCGACCCACTGTCCACCACCTTCGACGCGTACGTCCGGGAAAGCGTCACCACGAACCAGAGCGGCACCGACGACCTGCAGATCGGGCTGCTTGCCACCAGTCCACCGACGATCACCCGGTCGTTCGTCACCTGGGATGCGGCGGTGCTCGCCGGCAAGCAGATCAACTCGGCGACCGTCCACTTCTGGAACTGGTGGTCGCACACCTGCACCCCGAAGGCATGGGAGATCTGGTCCACCGGCGCGGCCAGCACCGCCACCCGGTGGACCAACCAGCCGCAGTGGCTGCACCACGAAGCCAGCTCCACCATGACCATGGGCTACGACTCCAGCTGCGACGACGGCTGGTCCACGATCAGCGGCACCGGGTTCTTCCAGCGGGCCGCGACCGCCGGGGCTAGTCAGGCACACATGGGCATCCGGGCCACCGACGAGACCGACACCGCCACCTTCAAGCAGTTCCGCTCCCGGGACACCTCCACCTCCCAGGTGCCGTACGCCGTCGTTACGTACAACTCGTGGCCGACGGTGACCGCCCGGTCGACGGTGCCGGCCACCGCCTGCGCCACCGGCACCAACCGGCCACTGGTCAACACCTTGACCCCGCAGCTCCAGGCCAGCGTCGCCGACGACGACGGCACCGCGATGTCGGTCGAGTTTGAATGGTGGGCGGTCGGTGCCTCGGCGCCGCTCGGCGGCCAGACGGTCGGCACCGTCCCCTCCGGTGCCACCGCGAGCGTCACCGTGCCGGCCGGCGCGTTCCTCGACGGTGGCCGCTACCAGTGGAGGGTGCGGGCCGACGACGGCGTCACCGGCAGCGCCGTATGGTCCGACTTCTGCGAGATGACCGTCTACGTGACCGTGCCACCAGCGGAAGGCTGCGTCGGCGGAGTCGCCAACGATTACGACGGCGACGGAGTGGCCGACGTGGCGATCGCCGACCCGGAAGCCACCGTCGCCGGGCAGGCCGAGGCCGGCCAGGTGCACGTGCGCTACGGCGGCAGCGGCGCCGTCGACACCCTGCACGAGAACAACATCCAGGGATCCGGGGCCGCCGGGGCCGGCGACCAGTTCGGCGCGGCGTTGGCCAGTTACGACGTGAACAACGACGGCTGCACCGACCTGGCCGTCGGGGTGCCGTACGACGATCTCGGCGGCCAGGTCGACGGCGGCCTGGTGTACCTGCTGCTCGGCTCCACGGACGGGCTCGCCGGTGGCCCGTCGTCGATCATGCTGCACCAGAGTCAGTCGGAGTTCCCGGAGACAACCGAGGCCGGCGACTGGTTCGGGTTCTCCCTCGCCGCCGGGCACACCGTGGTCGGTGAGCCGTTTCTGCTGATCGGCGCGCCCGGTGAGGACGTCGGCACCGCAGTCGACACCGGCGTGGTGCACTATCTGCGGGGCACCGGGAACATTCTGCTCAGCCAGGGCGGCAACGGTGTGGTCGGCGCGCTGGAGAACGACGACAGGACCGGCTATGCGCTGGCCGCGTCAAGCCACCACTTCGCCATCGGCTCGCCGGGCGAGGCGATCGGCGCCGAGGTCTTCGCCGGCGCGGTCAACGTCTTCCGCCACCAGTACACCTCCGGCCGCCCCACCCTGGTCGGCGCGATCGACCAGGACCGGGCCGGCGTGTGGGGCACCTCGACCGCGAACGACACGTTCGGCAAGTCGCTGTCCATGGTCGACTACCGGGCGGCCGGTGCGCCCGCCGGCGGGACCGACTCGTTCCTTGCCGTCGGCGCTCCCGGTAAGGAGTACGGTGCCGCCGGCATCGTCGACACCGGCGTCGTACAGCGGTTCCACGTCACCGACAGCGGATTCACCGAACTGCCGGTCCTCGCCCAGCACATCGTCGGCGTACCCAGCGGCGACGAGGAGGGCGACTACTTCGGTGAGCGGGTCCACCTCGTCAACCTGGCACCCGGATCGGCCGCGACCGCGCAGAATCTGCTGCTGGCCGTCGGCGCCCCCGGTGAGGACACCGGGTCGGCCGCCGACGCCGGCGTGATCCGGGTGTTCGGTGCGGCCGCGGACCCGATCACCGGCTACGCGACCGTGGAACGGGTGTCCGGTGCCCTGCCCGGGGCGCCGGCCGCGCAGGAACTACTCGGCCTGGCGATCGCCGGCAACCAGACCCATCTGTACGTCGCCAGCCCGTACTCCGACCAGGCGGTCTACGCCATCCCCTGGTCGATGCTGGCCGCCGGGTCGGCGACGCCCGAGCACGTGTGGCGGGCCGGTGAAGACGGCTTCCCCGCCGGAGCGGTCGCCTTCGGGGCGGCGGTCGACTGATGGCCATCGACAGGTGGAACGGCGTGACGGGGGAGGACCGCGACATGATCGGTGGCAACACGAAGCTCAGTGGCCGACGCCGGCTCGGGCTGAGCCTCGGCCTGGCCGGGCTGCTGACCGCGTACGCGGTGGTGGCCAGCCCGGCGACGGCGGCCCCGGACCGGACGGAGCAGGCCGCCCCCGAACCGGCGGCGGAGTTGGACGAACCGGCACCGGCAACGGCTGTGGACGGCGCGGAGCCGGTCCGGCAGACCGAAGCCGAGGCGTTCGCCCACGCCGTCGACATCGGTGAGCGGGTCGAGATCGGCGCCCTGCAGGGTGAGAGCTCCCAGACGTTCGCCAACCCGGACGGCACGCTGACTTCGGTGCAGCACGCCCAGCCGTTCCGGGTGGTCCGCGACGGCCAATGGGTGCCGACCGACGCGACCCTGGTCACCGCCGCCGACGGCAGCATCGGCCCCCGGGCCGCCACCCTCGGGCTGCGGCTCTCCGGCGGCGGCGACACCCCGCTGGTACGGGTGGAGCGCGCCGGCCGCAGCATGACCCTCGACTGGCCCGGTGCCCTGCCGGAGCCGACGGTCGACGGTGACCAGGCCGTCTACGCCGAGGTGCTGCCCGACGTGGACCTGGTGGTCGATGTCGAGGTCACCGGCTTCTCACACGTACTCGTGGTCAAGACCCCGGAGGCGGCACAGCATCCAGAACTGGCCGAGCTGGAGTTCGGCCTGGCCACTGCCGGGCTGACCGTGCAGGACGGCCTCGAAGGTGGGCTGGCCGCCGTCGACACGGTGTCCGGCGCGCCGGTGCTGGAGGCCGCCGCACCGGCGATGTGGGACTCGGGTGACGACCCCGCCGGCACCGACGCCGCGACGCCGGGCCGGACCGCTTCCGACGCCGGAGACGTGACCGGTGTCGACGCCACCGGGTCCGCCCCGCCGGGTGCCAGCCAGGCACCGATCGGCTGGCGGATCGACGGCGACACCCTCACCCTGCTGCCCGACCAGGCGATGCTCACCGATCCCGACACCCGCTGGCCGGTCTACATCGACCCGGTCTGGCAGGACACCCGCAGGAGCGACTGGGCGATGGTTGCCAGCGGCTACCCGCACATGTCGTACCACAAGTTCTCCGGCACCGAAGGCGTCGGCAACTGCCCGGTCAACTCCGGGCAGTGCAACAAGGTCGGGAAGAAGCGGATCTACTACGCGCTGCCCACACCGTACGCGGGGCGGACCATCCTGAGCGCGGAGTTCCGGGTGACGATGACCCACACGTACAACTCGACCCCGAAGAACGTCTCGTTGTACCGGGCGTCGTCCGGCATCAGCTCCGGCACGAACTGGAACAACAAACCGGCGCTCGGCGTCCTGCTGCAGACGAAGGCACCGACCGCGAAGAAGAACTCCTGCACCTCGACGAACCAGAACGTCGGCTTCACCGCCACCGCGGCGGTGCGGGAAGCTGTGACCAAGGGCTGGTCGACGACCACGTTCGGGCTTGCCGCCACGGACGAGAACGACCAGACGGCGTTCAAGCGGTTCTGCGGAAACGCGCTCCTGGCTGTGCACTACAACCGGACACCGAGCCAACCGAAGCAGTCCGAGTTGACCATGTCACCCGGTGGCCAGTGCGTCACCGGCACCAACCGACCGTACGTGGACACCCCGCCGACGCTGTTCATGGTGCTACGCGACCCGGACCACAGCTCGTCGCACACCGAGGATGTCCGGGGCCAGATCCTCTACTACTGGTACGACTCGGCCGGCACCCGGGTCAACAACTACGTCACCACCGGGTGGAAGGCCAGCGGTTCCCGCTTCCAGTACACCCTGCCATCGAGCATCCCGCAGAACACGCCGATCACCTGGGAGGTCCGGGCCGGCGACTCGGAGGTCTGGGGGCCGTGGAGCTGGGAAGGCAGCACTCAGACCGCCTGCCAGTTCGTCTACGACTCCACCGCGCCGGCCGCGCCGGACATCGACTCACCGGAGTATCTGCCACTCGACGCCGGTGAGCACACCAGCGCCTGCGTCGAGGACGACCAGCACCGGGGCGGGGTCGGCATCTACGGCACCTTCATTTTCGACTCGGTCTCCACCGACACCGTCCGCTACCTGTACGGGTTCAACACCAACCCGTTGCCGGACAACGAACTGGTGCCGGCCAGCCCCGGCGGCCCGGTGTCACTGCGCTGGATGCCGGGCGACGACGCCCCGAACATCGTCACGGTGCAGGCGGTCGACCAGTCCGGCCTGCGGTCGGCGATCGCCACCTGCGTGTTCTCCGTGCCGACCCGGCTGGCGGCAGGTGAATGGGGGCTCGGCGAGGCAGCCGGTGCCGCGTCGGCCGAGGACGCCCGGGGCAACCATCCGGCGGTCGCCGGAGCCGGGGTGACGTTCGGAGTGTCCGGGCCGGGCTGCGGTGACTCCGGCTCCGAGTGCCAGTTCGACCGGGCAATCCAGTTCACCGGCGACGCCGCCGACAGCTACCTGGCCACCACCAGCTCGGCGCTGGTCGACACGTCGAGCGGGTTCGGAGCCAGCGCCTGGGTGCGGCTCACCGACGACACCACCGACCGGGTCGCGGTCAGCCAGGACGGCAGCGGCGAGCCCGGCTTCACCCTCGGCTTCGACGCCGCCACCGGCAAGTGGGAGTTCGCGATCCCGTCGACGGACGTGCTGTCGCTGGGCGGCTGGTCGGTGACCAGCACCGCCCCGGCGATTCGCGACGAATGGACTCATCTGGCGGCTGCGTACGACCCGGAGCTCAAGACGATGACGCTGTACGTCAACGGAGACGTCCAGCCGACCGTGCAGCGTCGGTCGGCGTGGAAGTCCCGGGGCGCGGTGCAGATCGGTCGGGCGTACGCCCGCAGCGGCCACACCGCCGGCTGGGCCGGCGAGCTGGCCGACATCGCCGTCTACGACCGGGTGCTGGTGCACCGGGAGGTCAGCGAACTGTCCACCCTGCGGCCGATTCGCCTCGGCTACTGGCCGTTGGACGACGTCTCCGGCGACCGCAGCCCCGAATACGACGACGAGAACGGTCAGGAGCTGCTGCTGGAAGGCGGCGCCGACCTGTACGCACCGGATGTCGACGCGGATCCGTTCGCTGAACCGCCGCTGGTCGGCGGTGGACATCTGGTACTCGACGGGGTCGACGACCGGGCCCGCACCGACGCACCGGTGGCGGTGACCGACGGGAGCTTCACCGTCGCCGCCCGGGTGCGGTTGCCCAGCCCGACCTGCGGCGACCGGGACCAGGCGGTGCTCTCCCAGGCGGGCACCGTCGCGAGCGGATTCGTCATCCGCTGCGGCAGCGCCAACCGCTGGGAGCTGGTGCTGCCGCACAGCGACACCAACGACCCGCAGACCACCCTGGTCTTCGATGGTGAACAGTTGCCAAGCGCCGACCAGTACGGCCAGCACCTGGCGGTGGTCTACGACGCGTTCCGCAACGAGGTGCGGCTGTTCGTCAACGGCGAGGTCGCCGTGACCGCCGCCGCCACCTACACCGCCGGCTGGCGGGCGGACGGACCCCTGCAGGTGGGCCGGGCGCTGCACAACGGCGGCTTCGGCCAGTACCTCGGCGGTGTCGTCGACGAGGTACGCGTCTACACCGGGGTCGCCGACGACGAGACGATCCAGCTGATGACCTCCATCGATCCGAACCCATACCTCTGACCCGATGCCTCGCCTTCCCGCCCGCTTCGCCCGGCCCTTTGGAGTGGTGATGAGTTCCCGGATTCTGGCTACGACCCCGGTCAGCCGTCGACGGCTGACCGGCGCTGTCACCTGGGCGACGGCGGTCGTCGTCGCCGCCGGCCTGCTGCAGGGGGTGGAGAGCCCGGCCCAAGCCGAGCCGACCTCCGGGGCACCGGCCGTCCAGCAACATGACGAACCGGCTCCGGACCGCCCGGCGGCTCCGGTGCCGCCCCGCGAGCCGAACCCGGTGGTGCAGGCGGCGCTGCGTACCGCACCGGAGGTTGCCTGGCCGGCGGCCGGGACGGTGGAGGTGCCGGCGACGCCGGTGGCCAGTCCGACCAGTGGGGCAGGCCGTGCGGCCGGCACCGCGTCGCCGAGCAGAGTGCGGGTGCAGACCCTCGACCGCGCGGTGTCGACGAAAGCGAAGGTCGACGGACCGGTCACCCGGATCGGGCGGGCCGCCGGCGAGACCGGTGCCGGCACCGTCCGGGTGGCGTTGAGCTATGCCGGGATCGCCGATGCGTACGGCGGCGACTTCGGTTCCCGACTGAGGCTGGTCCGGTTGCCCGAGTGCGCGTTGACCACGCCGGACGCGTCGGCGTGTGCGCCGGAGCCGGTACCGGCGGTCAACAACGCGGGAACCGACACCCTTACCGCCACGATCGACGTCGGTGCCGGCTCGGCGCTGTTCGCAATGGTCGCTTCGGAAGCTTCGGCGCAGGGCAGCTTCGGCGCGACCGAGTTCGCGCCGTCGTCGAAGTGGAACGTGTCACCGTCATCGGGTGCGTTCAACTGGTCGTACCCGATGCGGGTGCCGCCGGTGCCGGGCGGGCTGACCCCGTCGGTGGTGCTCGGCTACAACTCGCAGGCCACCGACGGGCGGACTGCGACCACCAACAACCAGGGCTCCTGGCTGGGCGAGGGCTTCAGCTACGACCCCGGGTACGTCGAACGCCGCTACAACACCTGTCTTGACGACGGCCGCGACGGCATGGGCGACCTGTGCTGGGCGCACGACAACGCCGTACTGATGCTCAACGGGCGGTCCAGCACGCTGGTGCGGACCGGCAGCACCTGGCGGTTCGCCAACGACGACGGGTCGAAGATCGAGCGGTACAGCGGGACGGTCGACGGCGCCGTCAACGGTGACAACGACCGCGAGTTCTGGAAGGTCACCACGATCGACGGCACCGAGCACTACTTCGGGCTGAACCGGCTGCCCGGATGGGCGTCCGGCAACGCCGAAACCAACTCGGTGTGGACGGTGCCGGTCTTCGGCGACGACAGCGGCGAACCCTGCTACAACTCGACACTGGCGAACGCCTGGTGCCACCAGGCCTGGCGGTGGAACCTCGACTACGTCAAGGACCGGCACGGCAACGTCACCTCGTACTTCTACGAGCGGGAGACGAACCACTACGCGCTGCGGGCGCAGACCACCGTCAACGGCACTGCGTACCACCGAGGTGGTTGGCTCAAGCGGATCGACTACGGCCAGCGGCACAACGCGGTCTACTCCACCCCGGCACCGGCCCGGGTGGTATTCACCGACGCCGAACGGTGCATCCCGAGCGGCAGTATCACCTGCGCGCCGGGTCAGTTGAACAACAGCACGGCCAACTCCTGGCCGGACGTGCCGTGGGACCGCAACTGCGCTGCCGGAACCCACTGCACAGCCGGCCAGTCGTCACCCAGCTTCTGGACCCGCAAGCGAGTCAGCCAGATCACCACCGAGATCCGCACCACCAGCGGATGGACGCCGGTCGACTCGTGGAACCTGACCCACCTGTTCACCAACAACGCCGACGGCAGCCGGTCGCTGTGGCTGCACAAGATCGACCACCAGGGCCGCTACGGTGGCGGCGACCCGCTGACCGTGCCCTCGGTCGAGTTGGGCCCGCTGCAGCTGCCCAACCGGATCGACATCCCTGGCGACAACGTCGCCCCACTGATCCGGCCTCGACTGACCACCGTCTACACCGACTCCGGCGGTCAGGTCGATGTCACCTACAAGTCGCCGGACTGCTCGGCCAACTCGCTGCCGACCCCCGGCAACAGCACCCGCCGCTGCTACCCGGTGAAGTGGTCGCCGAGCGGCGAGGTGAATCCGATCACCGACTGGTTCCACAAGTACGTCGTTGAGTCGGTCACCGAAACGGACCGCACGAACGTCGAGCCCGGCACCGCCCTGGCCCCGGACATGGTGACCAGCTACGAGTATCTGGGCGACGCGGCCTGGCGGCACGCCGACCCGGACGGCATCGGTGACACCGAGTTGCTGACCTGGAACCAGTGGCGCGGCTACGAGAAGGTGCGCGTCCGGCGCGGCGACGGCGAGACCTTCACCACCCGCACCGAGCACACCTATCTGCGCGGCATGCACGGCGACAAGAACCCGGCCGGCGGCACCCGCACGGTCACCCGTACCGACTCGGTCGGCACTTCCCACACCGACCACGACGAACTCGCCGGCTTCGAGATCGAGACCGCCGTCTACAACGGCTCCCAGGTCAGCAGCAAATCGGTGACCAGCCCGTGGCGTTACGAGACCGCCAGCTACAGCCGGCCGTGGGGCACCGATCGGGCGTTCTTCGTCAAGCCGCGGGTCAGTCGGGGCTTCACCGCGCTGGCTGGCGGCGGCTGGCGGGAAACGAAGTCGATCACCACCTACGACCCGGCGACCAGCGGATACACCGACCCGGTCGGGCGGGTCACGCAGGTCGAGGATCTCGGCGACGTCAGCACCGCCGCCGACGACCAGTGCACCCGGACCACCTACGCCGACAACCACAGCCTGCGGCTACGGACCCTGGTCGCCCGGGAGGAGACCGTGTCGGTCGCCTGCTCGGTCACCAACCCCGACCTGGCCACCCAACTGCTCACCGACAACCGGACCTCGTACGACGGCCAGGCATACGGTGTGACGCCGACCAAGGGCAACGCCACCCGGATCGAGAAGCTCGCCAGCCACAGCGGTTCCGCCGCGAGCTATGTCACCGTCGGTGAAGGCACCTTCGACATGTACGGCCGGCCGCTGACGGCGCAGGACGGCTCCGGCGCGGTCACCAACATCGCCTACACCGAGACGAACGGTCTGACCACCCGCAAGATGGAGACTGGGCCGCAGATCCGGGTCGGCACCGCCGACACCCGGTTCATCGCGACCACCGACTACCACCCGGCGTGGGGACAGCCGGTCACCCAGATCGACTGGAACGGCAAGCGCACTGACGTCGAGTACGACAAGCTTGGTCGTGCCGTCCGGGTCTGGCTGCCGCACCGTCCAAGGACGACTCACCCGGATAGCCCACGCATTCAATACACCTACCGGAACCAGGACAACGCACCTGTCTCGGTAAAGACCGAGCGGCGCGACAGTGCAGGTAACTGGCTGACTCCTGAGTACACCATTTATGACGGCTTCCTGCGCCCTCGGCAGATCCAGGTCCCTGGACCGGACGGTGGACGGCTCGTCTCGGAAACCTTCTACACCGCCACTGGCAAGGTGGCGAAGTTCAACGACAAGTTCCACGCCGCCGGTGCCCCGTCAAGCACTCTGCTGAAGACGGTAAACGGCGATGTAGACCTGCAGACGGTGTATCAGTACGACGGCGTGGACCGGGTCACCGACACCATTACCCAGGTCGCCGGTCAGGAGAAGTGGCGGACAATCACCACGTACGGCGGGGACCGCATGCATGTCGACCCGCCGACGGGCGGCACCCCGACGACCACCATCACCGATGCCCGCGGTCAGGTCGTCGAGCTACGGCAATACCACGGTGCCGGGTCGAGTGGCAGCTTCGACAGCACCACGTACACCTACACTCCAGCCGGTCAGCAGGCCAGCGTCACCGACCCGGCCGGCAACGTGTGGACCTATGAGTACGACCAACGGGGTCGCAAGATCGAAGCGGTCGACCCGGACAGCGGAACCAGCACCTTCACCTACAACGACTACGACCAGTTGACCTCCGCCACGGACGGCCGGGGCATCACGATCAGCCACACTTACGATGTGCTCGGCCGCAAGACCGGCACCTACCAGGGCTCGGTCGAAACCGGCACCAAGCTAGCCGAGTGGGGCTACGACACCATCGCGAAGGGGCAGCTCTACTTCGCCACCCGCATTGTCGAGGGCGGTCACAAGTACCACGTCATCTACCCGGCTAGAGATGCCTTCTATCGGGTGCAGGAGACCCGCTACTTCATCCCAGAGGCAGACACCCACGCCGAACTCGCCGGAACCTATCGATTCTTTACTCAGTACAACAATGACGGAACCGTACAGAGCACGAGCTTCCCTGAAAGCGGCGGGCTTCCGGGCGAAACGATTGTTTACAGCTACGACGATCTGCAGCGGGTTACCAAGATCAGCAACTCGATGTACACGTACCTCAGCCGGGCTGAGTACGCGCAGACGGGCGAGCTGCTGCAGGCTGAAACTAGCGTCGGTAGCCGTAAGGTCTACGGCACCTACTTCTACGAAGAGGGCACCAAACGGCTGACCCGGTCGATGCTGAGCAGGCAGGCATTTTCGGGCGAGAATCCGATGGTGCCGACTAGCGACATCGACCAGCACTACGAGTACGACGACGCTGGTAACGTGCTGTCGATCGCTGACCGGCCGGGCTCCGGAGTGCGGGACATCCAGTGTTTCCAGTACGACTATCTGCGGCGGATGACGCGGGCCTGGAGCACGGCGACCACGGCGAGTGATCCGTGTGCGGGTGGGCCGGGCACCAGCGGAGTGGGCGGGCCGGCGCCGTACCACCACTCCTACAGCTACGACCTGGCTGGTAACCGGCTGAGCGAGACGATCCACGCCGCAGGTGGGGCCGACGAGGTCGAGCGGACGTATTCGTATCCGCAGCCGGGTCAGGCACAGCCGCACACGTTGTCGCAGGTGGTCGAGGAGACGTCGGCCGGTGACCGGTTGTACTCGTACGAGTACGATGCGGCGGGCAACACGACGAAGCGGGTCCGGGTCGGCGAGGAGCAGGACCTGGTCTGGAACGCCGAGGGCCGGCTGGAGTCGGTCACCGAGGACGGGAAGACCACCAGTTTCGTTTACGACGCCGATGGCGGTCGGTTGGTCCGGAAGGATCCGGATTCGATCACGGTGTATCTGCCGAACATGGAGTTGAAGCTGAACCGCTCCAACTCGGTGGTCGATGGGACGCGCTACTACCCGGTCGGCGGTCAGTTGACGGTGGTGCGGACGGTCGCGGGTGTGCAGGTGCAGGCTGCGGATCATCACGGTTCCGGGCAGGCCGCGGTGGACGGGGCGACGGGGCAGGTCACGCATCGGCGGATGGCGCCGTTCGGCACTGCGCGTGGCACTCAGCCGGGGGTTGGGCAGTGGTTGGGTGAGAAGGGTTTCGTCGGTGGTACGCAGGATGTGTCGACGGGGTTGACGCAACTGGGTGCGCGGGAGTATGACCCGCAGACTGGTCGGTTCATTTCGGTGGATCCGATCATCGATGTGAGTGATCCGCAGCAGATGCACGGGTACGCGTATGCGA
>NZ_JBHMIP010000042.1:0-39662 GCF_048060245.1 Micromonospora sp. LOL_014 | reverse complement strand
CCGCCCGGACCAGCACCCGCACGGCGCGTCACGAGGCAAACGTTCCCTGACACGGCACTAGGAACCTCCGGTGGGCACCAAACCCCGGGAGGTTCCGAACCAGAATATCGGGCAAAAATCCCGTATCGGCCTCGTGGCTGGCCGGAAGTCAAGCGATTGTCTTCTATTTTCACAGCTCGCGAGCCGCTGCACCGGGTCTCCGGACCCGGTGAGGATCGCAACCCCGGGGTCGGCTGGCAGCCCTACCGGGGCACCTACCACAGCTGCACCGGGTCTCCGGACCCGGTGAGGATCGCAACGCCCTGCTCACGGCGGCGGTGATGGCCCGATGAGCGCACGCTGCACCGGGTCTCCGGACCCGGTGAGGATCGCAACTTGCCGTGCTCACGCACCGCCGCGGCGTACTCGGTCTGGCTGCACCGGGTCTCCGGACCCGGTGAGGATCGCAACACCGCGTCGTCGACCGGCACGCAGTCGATCGTGGTGACGCTGCACCGGGTCTCCGGACCCGGTGAGGATCGCAACACGCACATCGAGCCGGTGGACGGCGTGGATGCCGACTGCTGCACCGGGTCTCCGGACCCGGTGAGGATCGCAACTCGGCCAGATAGAACTCAAACTCCATCTACGGATCAGCTGCACCGGGTCTCCGGACCCGGTGAGGATCGCAACGCGATCAACGGAGCGAGGCAATGACCATTCACCGCGCGTAGCTGCACCGGGTCTCCGGACCCGGTGAGGATCGCAACGTCGCCCGGGCACTGCGTGGCACCCCGGTCCCGGTGTCGCTGCACCGGGTCTCCGGACCCGGTGAGGATCGCAACGATGCTCGCCACCGCAGCAGGCTATGTCCCCTTGGGGAGCTGCACCGGGTCTCCGGACCCGGTGAGGATCGCAACGACCCCACCACCGGCACCGCCGAACAGACCCTGATCTGGCTGCACCGGGTCTCCGGACCCGGTGAGGATCGCAACGCCTGTGCGATCGCCGCCCGGTCGTCGACGGCGCAGGCTGCACCGGGTCTCCGGACCCGGTGAGGATCGCAACCCGTCGTCGTCGGGGTACGAGGCGATGACCGGCTGGTGCTGCACCGGGTCTCCGGACCCGGTGAGGATCGCAACTGGCAACGAATCGGCTTGCGCCCGATCACCTTAAACAGCTGCACCGGGTCTCCGGACCCGGTGAGGATCGCAACCAGACCACTCCCGCGCAGCTTGCCAACATGCGCGGGCTGCACCGGGTCTCCGGACCCGGTGAGGATCGCAACCCGCCAGTACGCTCCAACTCGATCTTGCAGTAGACGGCTGCACCGGGTCTCCGGACCCGGTGAGGATCGCAACGTGGGTGAGCCGAGACAGGACGGCTCGTAGCTCGGCGGGCTGCACCGGGTCTCCGGACCCGGTGAGGATCGCAACCAGGGCGGAGGCGGCGAGGTCTCCGCAGATGATGCAGCTGCACCGGGTCTCCGGACCCGGTGAGGATCGCAACACGGGTTGGAGCATCCCGCCTTCGGTGGTGCCGCCGCTGCACCGGGTCTCCGGACCCGGTGAGGATCGCAACTACCTCGTCGTCCTCGGCGTCGCCCTCGCCGGGGCGGCTGCACCGGGTCTCCGGACCCGGTGAGGATCGCAACTGCGGCCCTGCGGTCCCGCATCCGCCGGGCCGCCGGGCGCTGCACCGGGTCTCCGGACCCGGTGCAGCTCGCAGCGTACGCGGGAAGGCTCTTGCAGGTCAGCGTTTGCCCCGTTTGGCGGCCACGAGAAGAGCGGCGATGACTGCTGTGGTACCGCCGGCGCACAGTAGACCGGTGAGCAGCAGTACGGCCAGATGCCAGGGCTTCAGCGCATGCATGACACGTCACCGTACCGGGTGGAGACACGAGGCGTGTACCGCCGCATCTAGGGGGAGTGCTTACTGGGTAACTACTTACTTGGTAGGGTGTCCGCATGCAGCGAACTGCGGTGCGGTGGGGGCTACTGGCTCTCTTCGCCGACGGCCCCAAGTACGGCTACCAGCTCAGGACCGAGTTCGACGCCCGCACCGGCGGCAGCTGGGCGGTGAACGTTGGACAGATCTACACCACGCTGGACCGTCTCGCTCGGGACGGCGATGTCGCTCCGGTTGGGACCAACGAGGACGGCTGGGACATGTTCGCGATCACCGAGCAGGGTCGGCGAGCTCTGGAGAGCTGGTACGTCACTCCGATCACCGAAACCGACCGCCCGCGCAGTGAACTGGCCATCAAGCTGGCGATGGCGGCGGTCGACCCGCACGTCGACATCGCACTCGTGGTGCAGAAGCAGCGAACCGAGTCGATGCGCCAGATGCGTGACTACACCGATCTGCGCCAGCGGGCCGACGCAGATGACGATCTCACCTGGACGCTGCTGCTGGACCACCTGATCTTCGGCCTGGAGAGCGAGATCCGGTGGCTCGACCACGCCGAGGCGACGACCCTGCGCCGCCGGCACGACCGGCCCCCGACCGGGCCGCGCCTGGTCGCGACCGAGCAGCCGATGCCCGAGCGGGCGCAGCGATGAGCGGCCCGGTGCTGCGACTCACCGACGTGGAGCGGGTGTACCAGGCCGGTGAGGTGTCCGTACGAGCGTTGGCGGGTGTCAGCCTGTCGGTCAGGCCGGGTGAGCTGGTCGCGGTGATGGGGCCGTCCGGGTCCGGCAAGTCGACGCTTCTCGCCGTCGCGGGTGGTCTCGACACGCCCACCGCCGGCTCGGTCGAGGTCGAAGGGGTGCAGCTCGGCGGTCTCGACCCGACTGCGGTTGCGCATCTGCGGCGGGACCGGATCGGCTACGTGTTCCAGGACTACAACCTGGTGACCGACCTGACTGCGGCTGAGAACGTCGCCCTGCCGCTGGAGCTGGCCGGTGCCGGTGTGCGGTCGGCGCGGTCGGCGGCGGTCGCCGCGCTGGACGAGGTCGGCCTGGCCGCTGAAGCCGACCGTTTCCCTGATCAGCTTTCCGGCGGGCAGCAGCAGCGGGTGGCGATCGCCCGGGCGTTGGTCGGCGGGCGGCGGCTGGTGCTGGCGGACGAGCCGACCGGTGCTCTGGACTCGCAGACCAGCATCGCCGTGCTGAAGGTGCTGCGGGCGCGGATCGACGCCGGTGCGGCGGGCGTGCTGGTCACCCACGAGGCGAGGTACGCCGGTTGGGCGGACCGGACCATCTTCGTCCGCGACGGGCGTCTCGTCGACGCGACGCCGGATCGCGACGATCCTCGGCGACTGCTTGGTGAGTCGTCATGATCGGCGCCGCTCTGGTCGGCCCGTCGCGGGTGGCGCTGCGCCTCGCCCGTCGTTCGGCGCTGCGTCACCGGGGGCGCAGCGTACTCGTGCTGCTGATGCTGTTCATCCCCGCGTACGCCGGCACGATCCTGACCGCGAGCTGGAGCAACCTTGGCGGCACGTCGGCGCAGGAGATCACCTTTACGCTGGGCGGTGCGGATCTGATCGTCGGGTCGGGTGACCTCGCGGCGGTCGAAGCCACCCTGCCGCCCGGCAGCGACACCACCGGGTTGATCCAGGCCAGTACGGTGCTGCGGACCCCGGCCGGGCTGCGGGCACAGGAGTACGAAGCGACGGATCCGGCGCATCCGGCCAACGACGGCCGGTACGTGGTGCGGTCCGGGCGGGCACCGGACGGCTCCGCCGAGGTGGCTGTGACCCGGCGGCTGGCGGCGGATCTAGGGCTGCGGCTGGGTAGCTCGGTCACCGCTGGGATGCCGCAGCGGGAGCTCACCGTCGTCGGCGTCGTCGACTGGAGCCGGTCGCTGCGTACGTCGGGGCTGCTCGTCCCGCACGGGTTTCCGCTCTCGTCGGCGCCCGGAAAGCTGATGGTGCGGCTGCCCGACGGCGACGAATGGATGCCGCCACGAATGGACGCCGGGTCCGGCAACCTCTCGGTGCTGTCCAGGGAGCGGATGGCCCCGACCGCCGGGGAACGCCGGCTCGAGGCTGCGGCGGCGTTGCTCGTGGTGACGTTCGCGGGCGCGCAGGTCGTGCTGCTCGTCGGGGCGGCGTTCCTGGTCGGGGCGGCGCGTCAGCGTCGGGAGCTGGCTCTGGTCTCCGCCGCTGGTGCGACGCCCCGGCAGGTCACCTGGATCGTCGTCGCTGGCGGGCTGCTGCTCGGTGTCGTGGCCGCGTTCGCAGCGGTGCTCCTGGGGCTGGCGACGTTCGCCGCTGCTGCCCCGCTGATCGAACAGGTCGCCAACCATCCGCTGATCGACGTGTCGCTTCCGGCCGGTCGGCTGCTGGGCGTCGTCGGCGTCACGCTGTGCATCGCGATGCTGGCCACGCTGCTGCCGGCCCGCGCCGTCCGGCAAGGCTCGGTCCGTGGCGCCCTCGGCGGCCAGCGGGACACGTCGAAGGTCGATGGCCTCGGCGCGGTGGCTGGGCTGGCGCTCCTTGTCGTGGGGATTGTGGCGTTGCTGGTCTCCGGCAACCCACAAGGGCGGCCGCAGGTGCTTGCCGCTGGCGGCGTCGCGCTGTTGCTCGGCGTGGTCGCCGGCACGCCGACGCTGGTGCGGATGAGCGGCCGAGTCGCTGGTCTGCTTCCCATGCCGTCACGGCTGGCGTTGCGCCATGCTGCCCGGCATCGGCTCCGTACGGCTGCGGCCGTTGCCGCGGTGACCGCCGCGGTCGCCGGCAGCGTCGCACTTGCCCTGGCGGGCGCGGCTCGCGGCGAGGTGACCCCGAGCCGACTCGACGCCCGTCCCGGCCAGGTGCTGGTCCCAGTGGACGCGGCGGAGAAGCTGGGGCCGGACGGTCTGCGACGGGTCGCCGGTGCCCTGCCGAGCCGTGCCACGGTCACGGTGATCACCGCTACGGACCTGCAGGCCAACGTTGCCCACCACGATCTGCCGGCCGGCCCGACCGCGACGGTGTCCGTCGCCGCCGAGCAGCGGGACGTGGCCGTCGGCGGGGCGGAGGTCGTCCAGTTGGTGACCGGCCGGCCCGCCACCCGGCCCGAGCGGGAGGCGCTCGACCGAGGTGACGCGGTCGCGTTCAACGACACACTGGTGACGCCCGATGACCGTGTCGCGCTGTCGTCGGACGGCCAAGGGCTCACGCTGTTGCCAGCCGTCGTTGCCAGCCGGTCGGAGTACTACGCGAGGCTTCCCGGCCTGGTGATCGCGCCGGAGACCGCGCAGCGGATCGGCCTGGACACCAGGGTCCGGCTCGTTGTGGTGGACACGACGCGGATGCCGGATGAGCAGGAGCTGGCTGCGGCGAACTCGATCCTGCTCGCGGCGCAGCTCACCGCCGCCGAACCGCCGGCGTCGCCGGTCACCGTCGACGCCGTGCCGGCGGACGACCAGTCGTCGCGTGAGGTGGGCGTGATGTTCTACCTCTTGGCGACGGTGAGTGTCCTGGTCACCGTCGTGGCTAGCACCGTGGCGGTCGGACTGGCGTCGGTGGAGCTGCGGCCGGACCTGGCGACCATGGCTGCGGTCGGCGCCGCTCCCCGCGTCCGCCGACGCATCACGACAGCTCAAGCGTGGCTTATCGTCGGGGTCGGCACCGCGCTCGGCCTGCTTTCCGGGATCGGTCCGGCGGCGGCTTACGTCAGTTTCAGCACCGAGCTTCATTGGCACGTACCGTGGCTGGCGCTGTCGGCCATCGTGCTCGGGCCGCCTCTGCTTGCCGTGATTATGGCAGGTCGCCTCGTCCTCGGCGAGCCGTCCTTTAGGGCTGGTTGATGAGTCGTCACACGCCGTGCAGGTCGGTGCGGGCGGCGCCGGTCGACGGGTCGTAGGGGTACGAAAGGTGCTGGTGGACCATCCGCCACGCGCCGTCGCGGCGTCGGAAGACGCGGGTCCCGCGCGACCAGCTGTCGAAGGGCGTCGCTTCGGCCGGCTCCAACCGGACGCGGTTGAGCCCCCAGGTGACCGCGAGGTCGCCGTCGACCATGACCGTCAGGTCCGGGACGGTCCAGGTGACGGTGCCGTCGCCAGCTGCGTCGAGACCGGCCCGGCACACCTCGCGTACGGCGTCGATGCCGACGTACCGCAGAGGTTGCTCGTGCTCGTAGGAGACGACGTCGTCGGCGATCGGGGCCGTCAGCCGGTCGAGGTCCCTCGCCGTGGTGGCGTCGAACCAGTCCTGGTGCAGCTGGCGTAGGTCCTGTTCGGCTTGGGCCGCGCCCTGATCCGGGGCCGCGTCCTGGGCCGAGCGCTGCGGGGTGGTGTCGGCCAGTGGGAAGGAATGGTGCTCGTGGGCGACGATCCACCGGCCGTTCTGCCTGCGCAGGCCGAGGGTCAGTCGCAGCCGGACGTCCGGCTGCTCGGCGAGGCTCGCCTGGGTGCCGCAGCGCAGCAGCGCGTACGCGAAAGCGACGTCGTCGCCTGCGGTGACCTCCAGCGATTCGATCTCGAACACCCCACCTCCGCTGGCCAGCCACTGGAAGAAGGGCGGCCAGCTCTCCCGGTAGGCGTCGATGCCGCGTACCCCCTGCTGCGGTGGTGGGACGTCGAACATCACGATGTCGTCGGCGTGGTCGGCCAGGACGGCGGCAAGGTCGCGGCGCTGGACCGCCGCCGTCCAACGTCCGATCAGCGTACGGATCTGTTCTTCGGTGGTGGCCGATCGGTCAGCCGGTCAGCTGGGCCGGCAGGCCGAAGGTCGGGAAGTCGGCGTCGAGAAACGAGACCACCTCGGCGACCTGCTGTCCGCGTAGCGTGAGCACGTCCAGGCCGGCGGGGACGTACGCGTCCCGGTCGTCGTTCCACAGGTACGTGCCGAAGGCGAGTTGCCCGTTGGCCCGGGTCGGCAGGAACCGCCAGCGGTGCCGCAGCACCACGTCGACCAGGAAGGGCCGGATCGCGTCGCGTCCGTCGTACCAGGTGGTCATCGGCGGCATCGAGTAGCGTGCGTCCTCGGTCAGCATCGCCACGATGGTGTCGACGTCGTTCGCCTGCCAGGCGGCCGCGTACCGTCGGGCGAGCTCGCGCTGTGCGGCGTCGCCGAGCGCGGCCAGGGTCCGCTGCTGGCTGGCGGCCGGTCGCAGTTGGGCGACGGCTCTGCGGGCGCGTTGCAGTGCGCTGTTGACGGCGGGGACGGTCGTGTCCAGCAGGTCGGCGACGTCGCTGGCGGGGTAGGCGAGTACGTCGCGGAGCAGCAGGACCGCCCGCTGCGTGGCCGACAGGTGTTGCAGGGCCGCGACGAACGCCAGCTCGACGCTTTCCTGGGCGATGATCTGCGCTTCCGGGCTGCGCGACGCCGTCGGTCCGGCCGGCTGGTCCGGGTACGGACCCAGCCACACCGTCTCGGCCAGGGGTGCCCCCTGCGTGCTCAGGTCGGTGGGGAGTTCCCGCCGGCCGCGACGCTCGATAATGGTCAGAGCCCGGTTCGTGGCAATCTTGTACAGCCAGGGCCGGATCGACCCGTCCCGGTCCTCGAACCGGTCCAGGCTGCGCCACGCCCGGTCGAAGGTGTCCTGGACCGTGTCGTCGGCGTCGTGCACCGAGCCGAGCATCCGGTAGCAGTAGGCGTGTAGTTCGTCGCGGAGCGGGCCGACGAGGTGGCCGAAGGCGGTGCCGTCGCCGGCGCGTGCCGCGGTCAAAAGCTGCGGTACGTCGGTCCCACTCGTCTGATCCGGGCTGCTCACCCGGTTTCCTGCCTCGCTCATCTGCGAAACGGTACGCGTCGGCTGTACCCGATGTTCGTGCTCAGGGGTCGAGATGGCTGGCTGTTTCGTCGATCAGCGCGTCCGCCAGGTCGTGCAGGAGCGTGACCGCCTCTGTGGTTTCCCCGGTGGGGGCCACCGCGCCTGTGTACACCATCAGCACCAGGTTTTCGTGGCGGACGAGGTGGGTGACGTCGAGCTGCGAGGCGGCGATGTCACCGAGGGTGAAGTCATCGGGATCCAGCACCAGTGCCGTCTGGAGCGTTTTGCCGCTGTCGCCCCACCAACCGGTCAGTTCGGCGGTGGCAGGGTTCGGCCCGGTCTCCTCCGGTAGGTCGATGTAGTTCGCGACGTCCTGATCGTAGGCCTGCACCGCACCCGCCACGTCGTGGTAGACGCGGACCTGTACCGCGCCGGACGGCTGGAATTCGCCGAGTGCGGTGGCGAAGCGTTCGTCGGGTGCGATGGCGCCGAAGTCGCATCGCTCCCGCCAGTAGGTGCGCTCCGTGCGATAGTCCGAGCCGTCCTCATGGGAGGGGGCGAGGTCCAGAGCGATCCCCTCGAACACCGCCTCGAACTGCAGCCGGGAGCACAGGTCTTCAGGGATCTGCCCGTACCGCGGATTCGAGTCGGGCGGTGGTGTCGGGCCGCCGGCACCGCACCCGGCAGCGACGACCACGAGCGCCACCGCGACGATGCCGCGCCGGAGCCGACCGGTACGTAGACGCATGGCAGTCCTCCAGGGTCGTCGTGTCGAATGCCGTCAGGGTAGGTAGAAATCGTTGCCGTCGACGCCGGACACGATGTTGGGCTCGACCGGGATGAGCCTGTCATCCTCGTCGCCGCTTCGGAGCGAGTCGACGCGGTCGAGCGCTTCCTGGGTCACTTCCCGCAGGGCTGCGTGCTGATCGCTGTCGTTCTCGACGATTTGCCCGATCGCGTCCGAGACTGAGGCGAGCAGGTCAGCGGCGGTGCTGCCCTGCAGATTCAGCGCCGCCCAGCCGCCGTCCGGGATGGTGGTCGCGGCGATGCTCACGCCACCCGCGACAACGCCCGAACTCGCCACCCACAGGCCACCGACGGTCGCCGTCGCGCCACCGAGGATCCCGCCGAATACCGTCGCTGCACCGCCGGCGAGGATCAGAATGTTGCGTAGCGATTCCTGCCGTGCCAGCTCCGCCATGCTCTGGGCAAGTTACGGTGGCCGCCCACGTCGCAGCCTCACTGGCCAACGTCCGAAGATGTTCCTCGACCTCCTCCTTGCGGCTGTCGTGCCATGGCAGGCGTACGTAGTCCGCCGGTACGTGGTAAATCTTCGTGAAGGGAAACGTGGCACCGAGACGGACTTCGATGTAGTGCGTGCCGGGGCCGACCGGTGTCTGATGCCACCAGCTGGCTTTCTCTACCTCAAGGAAGGCCATCGCGGTGTCGATGTAGCGGAGTTCGGCGAAGTAGCCCTGGATTTCCGGGAGCTTGCGGTAGAACTCCCGCGGGTTGTAGGTGATCGAAGGCTCGCTCATGAAATTCCCTCACGATCGCGAGTGTGTGTCGGAGCAGGGCTCGATCATCTAAATGCCACCGACGCGTTCGTCATGACTCGGTCTGCTCGGCGGGGGATCGTGCACCCCGGGTAGTTCAGGGATGTGCGGCGGCGAGGTGCCGTACTCCTCGGCGTTGTCGTCCAGCAGCCGGGAGAATCCGTCAGCGGCCAGCTTGTCGGTGGCGGCGTACGAGTCGGCGATGTCCACGAGCGCCGCACCGACCTCCTGCATGCGCAGGCAGGTCTGACGGAACACGTCGTGCGCCTCGTCCCGCAACTCCATCAGCCGCAGGTGCGCCGGATGCATTCCGAGCCCCGGCCGATCGAACTGCGTCTCCAACCCATCGACGATGCCGTGCATCCGCCTCGTCAGCCTGGCGTAGACAGAGGCAATCTCCGGAAGCTCGTTCCGGCCGGCCCGGTACAGGTAGTACAGGTGCGCTCCGAGGCGTCGACCGGCACCGACATCACCGAGGCTGTTGTCGCCGGTGTAGTCCGGCCGCCAGTCTGGCTCGGTCGGGTCGGGCATCGCGGCCCTCCGCCCGATCGTTGCAAACAGTGACGGTCATGTTTATGCGATCTGTTGTAGCAGTGCCGCTCCACTGGATCGGTCCGGGGTCGGCTGGTTCGCGTGGTCCACATACCATCGACATATGCTCTCCGAGGAATCCGTCGTCACCGTGCCCGCGGATGCCGGTCCGGGGCCGGTGGCCGGCACCGACGTGGTGTTTCTGCCGCAGGGGTTCGACCACGGCACACCGGTCTACCCGGCGCACACGACCCAGTTGGTTGACCAGTTGACCGCGCAGGGAGTCACCGCGCGTACCTGGCATCCGGCGGCGGAGTCCGAGTTCCTGTCCACCCGGGGCCCGGTTGCCGACACGTTGCTGCAGATCGCGGTCGGCATCGCGTCGTCGGCCGGCTGGTACGCGATCCAGTCGATGCTGCGCAGCCGCTCCGGCCCGCTGCGGGTGATCGCCGTGTTTGAGCAGGACGGTCAGCGGCGGCGGGCGGAACTGGCCGGTGACGCGGACGACGTGGTCCGTGCGCTGGAGACATTGGACCCGTTCGGGCCGGGACGGCTCGATTGATCCGGGGCGGGTCGGCCCGGTGCAGGCGGAACGGCCGGCCCGATGTTGGACCCAAGTGACGTCGAGCGGCGGGTGCCGTCCCCGCAGGGGGCGGAGCGTCGCCGGATCATCGCCGAGGTAGCCGGTCTGCTCGAGGAGTCGGACGTGGTCCGGGATCCGAGCAGCCGCCAGGTGCTGCTGCGGCTGGTCGAGGAGGCGTTCGGCGGGCCGCTGCGGCTGCGTGACCTGGCGGTGTTACGGCCGCAGTTGGTGGACCTGGTGACGGCCTGCATCGACCGTACCGGCGGGCTGCGGCTGCTCGCCGAGTGTCTCGAGCTACTGGAGCCGGCCGGCGCGCGGACCCTGACGCTGCTCCAGCTGTCCGACGAGTGGCAGGTGTTCGAGCAGTTCGCCGATCACGATCTGGGTTGGCTGCGGGGTGACCTGTCCGAGTTGCGGGTGACGGCGCGGTGGCGTCGGTTCGTGGTCGAGTGCCGGCAGGAGCCGCCGCCGGAGCACTGCACCTCGCTGTGGCATCTGTTCGCCCATCTGGCGGTGGCGCCGTCGAGTGTCGGTGTGGCGGGCGACGGAACGGGGTTTGGCGGGGTGCCGCACTGGTTGCGGCTGCTCGGTCGGCTCGAGGACAGCGTGCCGGCCGAGGCGCGGCAGCGGCTGCGCCAGCTGATTCGGGCCCTGGCCGATGAGTGGGACGTGCCGGAGGACGCCCTCGTCGGGGTGGGTGGGACCCGCTTCGGCCGGTCGCCCGTCGCGGCGGTCGCCACCGCCGCCACCGCCGCCACCGCCGCCGCCGTGGCGGACGGTGCCGTCGGCCCCGCGACGGCTTACCTGGTCATCCAGTTCGAGAAGTACGGCGGTGACGACGACACGTTCATCATGTCCCACTGGTATCAGTGGGCGTCGCCGACCTGGGCACCGGTGCGGGGTGAGCATCGCCGAGTGCGCTACGGCGACCTGGAGGCTGCGGTCGACGAGGTGCTGTCGGAGACGGAGCGGCGCTGGGCGCACCAGGCGGGGCCGGTGACGATTGAGATAGTCCTGCCGTGGCAGTTGCTCAACGAGCCGGTCGACACCTGGCGCAAGGAACTTCGGTCGCCGGTGCCGAGCCCGTTGGTGGTGGAGTATCCACTGGTGATCCGCTCGTTGGAGCGGCTGCGTTCCCCCGAGTGGCATCGGCGGTGGCGGGTGCGCTGGCGTGGCGTTGCTGCGGACGGCGGGTCTTCTCGGATATTCTGCGCCGCGCCTGATCAGGTCGACGCCCAACTGGAGGCGTTGCTGACGGGTGACGAGGCGGCGGTCGTTCTGGTGTTGAGCGATTCGCCGTTGCCGGACAGCGCGGCCGAGCGGCAACTGCTTGTCGGCGTACGGTCCGGTGTCCCAGCCATCGTCTGGCACCGTGATCCGGTGTTGGCCGTTGAGCTGTGCCGGGTGCTGCGATCGATGGTCGAGTCGGCGAATGGGTTCGCCGGGGGGATGGCGCAGCTGCCCATGCATGTCGCAAAGTTGAGGAAGTCGGCCTGGGGTGAGGATCCGTCTGCTTCGGGCCGGCACGTCGGGCACGGCTTTGTGATCTTGTGGGACGATCCGCTGCGGCAGCCCGGACAGCCTGGCTCAGCCGGCGACGACTTGGGAGAGGTCCGCGAATGAGCGGAGACGGTCACCGGGGGACGGTCGGCGGCACCATCCGCCCCGGTGGTGCTCCATGATGGATTCGTTGTCGTCGCGTGGGTCGGCCTTTGCGGTCCGTCCGACCCTGCCCGAGCCGGCCCGGCAGTTGGAGATCGCCGGTCGTCGTGAGGTCCTCGTCGTCATCGACGACGATCCGGTGATGGAGTTCTGGTCCGACGAGTTCGCCGACTTCCTGGCGATGCTGCGCGAGCAGGAGTGCTTCGCCTCGGTGTCGGTCCGGTCCGTGGTGGTCGCCGACGGCGCGGTGCGCTGGCGTGACGCCCCGCACGCCCCGCTGACGGTGCCGTCGGGTGACGGCGGGCCGCCGGTGGTCTTCCTGGTGACGCACGGCCGGTCGCCGGCCTGGACCACCGGGCTGATCTTCCCGGTGCTGGTCGGCTGGGCGGCGTTGGCGGCGTTGGCCGTGGTCAACGTGCTGCCGCAGCAGCACTGGTACGACCGGGGAATGGATACCGCCGAAGTGCTGTGGACCCCGGCCAGCGCCCGGCTACCGACCGCCGAGCGTCCATGGCGGACCAGCGTGCCGGACCCGTGGTCGGCGGCGGAGCCCGGCGGGCCGGAGCGGACCGCGGTGCCGGTGATCCAGCGCGGCGGTGACTGGCTGTCGCGGTGGGGGCGGCTGCTGGCCGGGCCGACGGCCGGTACGGTGCGGATGCCGGCGCTGCTGGTGAATTTGTCGGACCGGGTCCCGGGAGCGGTGCGCGTACCGCGCCTGGCACAGTCGGGGCTGAGGGCGACCGAGCTGGTCGCCCGGTTCCGGGCCAAGGCGTCGCCCCGGGCGTTCGCGTTGGCGACCCGGCTCTCCGCCGCTCCGCTGACCTCGCGGATCATCCGGGCGGTGCAGCGCACCGCCGGTCGGCTCGGCCCGACGCACCTGACCGAGGTGTTGACTAGCGACCTGTTGCGGCCGGTGCGGCACGGCGGTGGTACGTCCGGCGATGACACCCGGCTGCGGTACGAGTTCCGCCACGGGGTTCGTGACCAACTGCTGGCGTCGAGCTACCGGGACCGCATCATCGAGGTCCAGTACACCGTGGAGAGTGAGCTCGGCCGGGACATCGAGGCGGTGCGGAACTTGACCCGTCGGGTCCGCAGCCCCCGCGAGGCCACGTACCCCCGGGTGACCCCGGCCTCCGAGCCGTTTCTGCGGGTCGAGTTGGCGGTGCACCTGTCGTTGGGCGGCCCGAACCTGGTCGCCGCCGAACGGCTTGGTTGGGCGTTGGGTTCGCCGGTCCGGGCCCGCAGATCCCGCTATCCGGCGACGAATTCGCAAGCGAGTCATACAGGTATGGAGCCGACGATGTCTGACATAATGGCGTCGCCGGGAGCGTCCTTCCCGTTCGGCGCCCGGCAGCAGACGCCCCACCCCGGACCCGACCCAGAAGGGAGTGCGGTGTCTCCGACCGGCAGTGTCATCCCGCCGACCACCGCTGTCCTGCGCACCCAGCGACGCGACCAGCAGCCGGCCGTCGTCGGCAACCTGCCGCCGCGCAACGCCAACTTCACCGGCCGGCGGGCGCTGCTCGACACGCTGCACCAGCGGCTGCGCGCCGGCACCACCGCGGTGCTGCCCGAGGCGGTGCACGGTGCCGGCGGTGTCGGCAAGTCCCAACTGGTCGTCGAGTACGTCTACCAGCACCAGCAGGACTTCGACCTGATCTGGTGGATCTCCGCCGAGCGTCCGGCGCAGATCCAGTCCGCACTCGCCGAGCTCGCCAGCCGGCTCGACCTGCAGGTGCCGACGACAGCGAACACCGCCGTGCCGGCGGTGCTCGACGCGCTGCGCATCGGCCGCCCGTACGCCAACTGGCTGCTGGTGTTCGACAACGCCGAGGACCCCGACGACGTGGAACGGTTCTTCCCCCGGGGTGGGCCGGGCAGCATCGTGGTCACCTCGCGCGACCCCCGGTGGGGCCAGATCGCCAGCGGCCTGCCGGTCGACGTGTTCGACCGGCAGGAGAGCATCGAGCTGCTCCGCCGCCGTGGCCCGGACCTTCTGGTCAGCGACGCGGAGCGGCTCGCCGCCGCGCTGGGTGACCTGCCGCTGGCCATCGAGCAGGCAGCGGCCTGGCGCGCGGAGACGACGATGACCGCCGACGAGTACCTGCAGCTGCTGCGCGACAGCCAACCCGACGTCGACGACGTGACCGAGGTGGAGCAGGACTACCCGCCGCTGGTCGCTGCCGCCTGGCACATCTCCCTCAACGGGCTGCGGGAGCGGGACCCGTCGGCGCTGCGTCTGCTGCAGGTCTGCGCGTTCTTCGCGTCCGAGCCGATCAATCGGTCGCTGCTGTCCAAGCCCCGGTTGCAGATCCACCCCGACCTGGATCCGCTGGTGCGCAGCCCGATCCGGCTCAAGCAGGCGATTCGGACCATCGGCCGGTTGTCGTTGGCCCGCATCGACCACCGGACCAACTCGTTGCAGATGCACCGGCTGGTCCAGCGGGTGCTGATCCACCAGATGAGCGAGCAGGACCGCAAGGACCTGCGGCACAGCGCCCACCTGCTGCTCGCCGGCAACGACCCGGACGAGCCGGACGACGCCGACCACTGGCCCCGCTACGCCGAGCTGTATCCGCACATCGTCGCGTCCGGCGCGGAGACCTGCCGTAACGAGCTGGTCCGGGACATGGTGCTCAACGAGGCGAAGTACCTGTGGCGTTGGGGCGACCACATCGGTGCCCGCGACCTCGCCCAGCGGGCGTACCGGTCGTGGATCGACCGGGGTGACGACACCGACCCGGACAGTCTGCGGATGGCGACCTGGCTCGGGTTCATGTATTTCGTCGTCGGCGACTACGCCGCCGCCGCGAAGTTGAACGCCCGGACGTTGCAGCTGTACCGGCAGACGGTCGGCGACACCGAGGAGGAGACGCTCGACGCGCTCGGTGCGGTCGCCGCCGACCATCGCGTCGCCGGTGACTTCGACGGGGCGTTGGAGCGGTCGATCACCGTCTACGAGCAGTCCAAGCGCAACTTCGGTGACGAGGAGCCGTTCACGCTGCGGGCCGCGCACAACCTCGCGGTCAGCATGCGGCTGTCCGGGCTGTTCGGTCGGGCGCTGCAGCTCGACGAGCAGACCTACGAACAGTTGGTGCACATCTACGGCACCGACCACCCGGTCAGCCTGAACACCCTCGGCGGTATCAACCTGGACCGGCGTGAGCTGGGTGACTACGTGACGGCACACGCCAGCCAGGAGAACCTGGTCGCCGACGCCCGCCGGGTGCTCAAGTACGACGACCATCCGGACCTGGTCCGGCAGAGTCACCAGCTGGCCGGCTTCCGGCGTAAGGCCGGCCAGCACCATGAGGCGCTGGACCTGTCCACCGATGCGCTGCGGCGGTTCCGCATCCGCTACGGCGACGACCACCCGGACAGTGTGCTGGCCAACCTGACCGTCTCGATCGACCTGCGGGTCACCGGCGACCTGCGGGCTGCGCGGCAGGCCGGTGAGGCCGCCGTGCAGGGTCTGCGGGCGCTCTACGGCGAGGACCACCCGCACACCGCGGGGGCGCAGGTCGACCTGGCGGTGACGTTGCGCCTGCTCGGTGAGCACGAGCAGGCCCGCGAGGTGGCCGATGAGGGCCTGCGCCGGCTCACTCAGCGGCTCGGGGGCAGCCACGCCCTGGTGTTCGCCGCCCGGGTCAACCTGGCCAGCGCCTTGTACGAACTTGGTGAGTACGAGGCGGCGCGGGCGCTCGACGCGGAGACGTTCGACAGCTGTACGGAGCAGCTCGGTCCCGGCCATCCGATCACGTTGGCCTGCGGGTTCAACCTCGCGATGGATCTGCGCGGGCTCGGCCAGGACTCCCAGGCGAGTCTGCTGTTCGACGACATCGTCGACCGGTTCCGGTCGACGTTCGGCGAGCTGCATCCGGCGACGGCGGCAGCGGCGGCCGGGGTGCGGGCCAACTGCGATATCGATCCGCTGCCGCTGTGACCTGCCCCGGCGGGTTCGCTCCGGAACTGTACGGCCGGACCCGGATTCAGCGGCGGGTCCGGTTCAGAAGCAGCCAGCCGGCCGGATCCGCCGGCCGGTGCGCGTCGGCGGGCAGTCCGGCACCGACCCAGGCCGCCAGCTCGACCGGATCGGGTACGTCGACCGGGGCGCCCCGGCGGGCGGCATGCCGCAGCGTCTCCATCACCAGTTCCGGCCGGTGCAGCAGGGCCCGCGCCGCCGGATGCGTCGACCCGTCCGGCCAGGTCAGTCCCAGCCCGATCCAGCTGTGCGCCGCCGTTGTCCCGGCCGCCAGATCGGCTGCCAGCTGCCGCAGGTAGCCGGCGCGGGCCCGGTCGGCGTCGCCGCCGACCAGTGCGACGTCGGCGGCGGTCGCGCCGGTGACCAGGCCGGTTACGGTGTCCGTGGCGGCGGTCAGTCGGTCGAAGCCGGCCGGGTCGGTCAGCCGGTGGCGGGTCAGCACCGCGCGGGCGTCGAACCAGGCCCGGTCGGGGCGGGTCAGCGTGGCCGGCCGGCCGTCCCGGGCGTCCGCCAGGCAGGCCGGCAACGGCCGTCGGCCGGCCCAGGCGGCGGCCAGCTCGGTCCGTGCGGCGGCGTCGAGCCGCAGGTTGTGCGCCCGCCACAGCGCCCGGTGGTCGACGGCCATCCGGTCGGCCAACCGTTGCGGGCCGGCCGGTACCTGCTCGGTCTCGAACGTGGCGACCGTGTCGTGCAGGATTTCGACGAACCGGGTGCCGTGCCCGGTCAGCCGGCCCGAGTCGAGCAGTGACCGCACCGCGTGCCGGGTCTGGCGACGCCAGAGCGCGAACTCGAAGTTGGCCAACGCGACCTGCCCGGCCGGGGCGTGCCGCCGGTGCACCCGCCAGAAGTCGGTGATCCCGGCGAACGCGTACACCCCCTGCAGCAGCCCGGCGACAGGGCGCGGGTCGTCGCGCCATGGTGCGTAGAACCGCCGGTCGGGATCGTCGTTCACCAGGGTCAGCAGATGGGCCAGCGCGCCCAGTTTGTGGTGCTGGATCTCGTGTACCAGCGTCATCGCCAGCTGGGTGGCGTCGTCCGGTTCGGACAGCAGAATGGTGCCGAAGGCTTCCGCGCCGGAGGCGGACAGTTGGCGGAACCGTTCCCGGGCCGGCAACGGCGCGACGGTCCGCAGGATCGCCGCGACCGTCCGGGCGCGCTGCGGCTGCTGCCGTACCAGCAGCTCCCAGGCCTGCTGGAGCTGGGCCTGCCAGCGGCGCACCTGGTCGGTGCTCAGCGGTGCCGGCGCTGCCGGTCCGCGCAGGTCCCGGTAGACGTCCCGATCGAGCAGTTCCACCCGCAGGTCGATCCCGCCAGCGGTGGCGACCAGCCGGACCGGCGGATGCCAGTGGGGGTCGCCGGGGCCGACCGGGTCGGTGCCGCCCGCGGTGACCGTGACCGTGCCGGCGGCTGCGACCACCTGTACCCGCTCGATCCGCGGGGGGAGTTCCACGGCGGCGACGGTGGGCAGCGCGAGGTGGCCGTGGCGGGCCGGGACCACGAGGTCGAAGCTGAGCCCGGCGCGGACCGCAGCGGCGGCGGCCAGCGAGTGCAGGTAGCCGACGTCGACCCAGAGCGGCGGGTCGCCGGACCCTGCCGAGGTGAGCCGGCGCAGGGTGTGCGCCACCCAGATGCCGACCTGCGGTTGGGCGACGACCTCCTCGGTGGCGTCCGGGTCGGCGCGGTCGGCACGGACCAGCAGTTGCCACGCGGTGTCGACACCGGACAGCGGGCCGGCGGCGTCGGTGCGGCGCGCGACGGCGTCCACCAGTGCGCGCAGCGCGGTCAGCCGCCAGCTACGTTCGGAGCCGCGCAGGGCTGCTGCGGTCCGTTCGTCGCCGCCGGTGCTGGCCAGTTGCCGGAAGTCGTCGACGGCGATTGCGTGGGTGGGTGCCGCCGCCCGGCCCGTCAACCGATCCGGTCTTCCGCCAGGGGGTCGGCTCCGGTGGCCCGACCGGCGAACGATCCGCTGTAGCCGCTGATGCTGCCCTCGGCGTCGGCGATCCGCTGCCGTACCCGGACCATCGCGGCGGTCATGTCGGAGTCGTCGACGCCGCGCAGCGTCGCCACGTCTACCGTCGACAGATCGAGCATCTCGGACTCGATACCGGCCGGGGTGCTGTCCATCAGCGGTAGCCCTTCACGAAAGGTGACGGTCGATGTCCTCATCATCGCTTATCCCCGCACGGCAACGGAAGCGCCGGGGCGCATGCGTCACAGCGCCGGCGTCGACCGGCGGTAGCTACCCGGCGAGCCGCCGGACCGTCTCGGCGAGGTGGTCGACGGCAGCGTCGTCGCTGGTGAAGAAGCGTACGGCGGCGACGAGTTCGGACAGTCCGGTGGCGTGGTGCAGGCAGCCTCGGACGATGCTGACGGCGTCGATCCGGGTCGCTGGGTTGCGCCGGATCGAGGCGTACACCGACGGGGGCAGCAGAGACAGAATTTCCTCGCGGTCGTTCGGCCGGCGGAACTCCGGAATCTCCAACAGCGCGTCCACCACCGCGCCGATCGCCGCCGTTGACGGCCGCACCAACCTCTCGACGGGCTTGCGCGACCCGCCCGGGTCCGCCGCCAGCAGCAGACCTTCGTCGCCGGACGCGTCGCGGTACCACAGGTAGGTGGGGGTCTGCCCGGTCAGACCGTCGGCCCGTAGCGTGGTGAACCGGGCCCGCAGCCGCTCCGCGAGCCGTTGCGGGTCGGCCAGCGCCGTGAGGCCGTCGGCGTCCATCAACCGCAGCAGCTCCCGGCTGAACAGGCCGGTCCGCTGCCGGTCCAGGTTGGCGGCGGGTTGGCCGGCGGCGGCGGCGAACAGCACGTCCTGGCTGCGTCCGGCGACCGGGTCGCCGATCGGGAAGGTCTCGTGCCCGTCGATCCGGCGCGGCCGGGCCGGGCCGTGCGTCTGGCAGACATCGACCAGCCACAGCTGCCGGTGCAGCGCCGCGACGAGGTCCGAGGCGTACGTCGCCAGCAGCGAGTCCAGGTCGAGGTTGACGGCGTCGGCGTCGGTGGCGTCGGCGTAGTACAGCCGGCGTCGCCGACGCGGGTCGACGAAGCCGTGGCCGCCCCAGTAGACGTACAGTTCCCGCGCGGAGCTGGCAGGCAGCTCGCGCAGCAGCAGTTGGCGGACGGTGGCGCGGTCGGCGGGTCGCCGCCGTACCCCAGCCGGCAGGTCGTCGGCCGGGGGTGCCGGGCCGGTGAGCAGGTCCACGTTCCCGGTGGGTACGCCGTGGGCGACGAAGAACCGTGCGATCCGGACGGCGTCGTCGACCGGCCCGGTCAGGGTCCAGCCGTCGCCGGCCTGGTAGGCGCCGACGCCGACGGCGACCACGCGGACGTCGGGGCGCTGCGGCCCGGTCGTGGTCACCGTCCGACGGTACGGGTCGCCGACCCGGCTTGCGTCGTCTGGTCACCGGCTCCGGCTCCGGCTCCGGCTCCGAGGCCCAGGCCGAGGTCCGTTCCTAGGCCTGGGGCAGGGCTGAAACCGGGGCCCGGGTTGTAGCCGGGGCCGGGGCCGGCTGGCTGGACTCCTGCCAACAGATCGCCGGTGGTGTGGGCCCGCACGTCGTCGGGGGCCGCGTCACCGGCGAAGCGGGTTCCTGGCAACGACCCGAAATTGCGATCGAGCTGTATCGATTCACTTGTCTGTCCGGCGGGAACACCAAGTGCCACACGTTGCCGTGCGAAGGCCGGGCGGGGCAGGGCCGGACGTCCCGCCGGCCGGCACACGACAGGGGACAGCGCACGACAGGAAGGAGTCAGGTGCATGAGAGTCAGACGAAACTGCTGCTCGGCATGGCGATGTCGCTGGTCGCCGCCGGCCTGGTCGTCCCGGCGCTCCGGCCGGCGTACGCGGCGTCGTTGGTCCAGGTGACCAACTTCGGTAACAACCCGGGCGGGATGCAGATGCACGTCTACGTGCCGGACGGCCGTCCGGCGAACCCGGCGATCGTCGTGGCGATGCACGGCTGCGGCGGATCCGGGCCCGGCTTCTACTCCGGCAGTGAGTTCGCCTCACTGTCCGACCGGTACGGCTTCATTGTGATCTACCCGACCGCCACCCAGCAGGCCGGCTTCGGCAACTGCTTCGACGTCTGGTCCGAGGCGGCGAAGCGGCGGGGCGGCGGCAGCGACCCGGTGTCGATCATGTCGATGGTCCAGTACGCCCAGCAGCAGTACGGTGGCGACCCCAACCGGGTGTACGCCACCGGCAGTTCGTCCGGCGGCATGATGACCAATCACATGCTGGCCGTCTACCCGGATGTGTTCAAGGCCGGGTCGGCCTTCATGGGAGTTCCGTACAACTGTTTCGCCAACGCGGCGGACTATCCGCCGTGGAGCAGTCAGTGCACCGGCGGCAACATGAACCGAACACCGCAGCAGTGGGGTGACCGCCGCCAGTTCGCTGACAGCTCCGGCATCGTCCAGGTCGAGGCGTACAGCATCCAGGGCGCCGGCCACAGCCTGCCGAGCGGCGGCATGGCCGCCGTTGCCATCGAGTTCTTCGGGTTGACCTCGACCCCACCGCCGACGACCGCACCGCCACCGACGACGGCTCCGCCACCCGCCGGTGCCTGCCGGGTCGCGGCCACCATCACCGCCTGGAACAACGGGCTGACCGGGAACTTCCGGATCACCAACACCGGTTCCAGCGCCGTCAACGGCTGGTCGCTGTTCTTCACCCTGCCCGGTGGGCAGACCATCACCGGGGGCTGGAACGCCAGCTACTCACCGAGTTCGGGGCAGGTGACGGCCCGCAACATGTCCTACGACGCCAGTATCCCGGTCAACGGCTCGGTGGACATCGGCTTCCAGGCCACCCACACCGGCAACGCCGGGGCGCCGAGCTCGTTCACCCTCAACGGTGCCGCCTGCACGGTCAGCTGACCAGCGGCTCCAACGCCGGTCCGGACAGGCTGGAACACCGGTCCGGACCGGCGGACAGGGAGAGTCCCCGGGCACCACCGAACGGTGATGCCCGGGGACTCTGTCCCGCAGTAGTCGTCGACGTCGACCTCGACGTCCGGCGGGTTCGGTCTACTCGTAGTGGTAGGGCCAGTACATGTACCGGCCGCTGACCCGCTTCCTGCCGGCCAGTCGGGCGGCCAGGTGGCGCAGTGTCCGCATGGCTACCTCCTCGCTCGATCGAGGTGAGTGATTCTTATGACCATTGCACACCGGTTGCCTTGATGCAACGGAATGTGATCACGACTTTCCGTCGACAAAACGGGCCAGCAGGCCGGCCGGTGCGAGCCGGCCGGCGAACCGCAGCCGGATGGCGGCGGCGTTCGACGACTCCACCGAACCGCGCTGGGCCAGCCGGGAGACGGTGAGGGTGAGCTGGCGCATGGTCAACGCCGTACCGATGCAGACCCGGGGCCCGGCGCCGAAGGGCAGGAACGCCGCCCCCGGTGCCGGCCGACCGGCGGCCCACCGGCCGGGGTCGAACTCGTCGGGCCGCTGCCACCACCGTGGATCCCGGTGGATCAGGTAGGCGCCGATCAGCACCTCGTCGCCGGGTCGCAGCGTCCACGGACCCAACCCGGTGGTCGTACGGGCGGTCCGCGTCATCAGCCACGCCGGCGGATACAGCCGCAGCGCCTCGTTGACCACGGCCTCGGCCAGCGGTAGCCGGGCCGCCGGCGGCGGGTCGCCGGACCCGGCCGGCCCGCCCGCCTCCGCCCGCAGCGCGGCGACAAGCTCCGGTCGGCCGGCGAGTTCCCAGACCAGCGAGGTCAGCGCGGCGGCCGGCACGCCGTGTCCGCCGAGCAGGACCGGGCGCAGCGTCGACACGACCGCCCGGTCCGGCATGGCCGGCCGGGCGGCCAGCAGCACGTCCAGCAGGTCCGGTGTGGACGTGCCGGCCTTGCTGGACGTGCCGGCCCGACGGCGTCGCACCACCGACAGCAGGGCGTCGGTGAACGCGCGGTGCGCGCGGAAGAACCGACGGTTGCGGCGCACCGGCAGCCAGGCCGCGAACCCGTACTTCGCGGTCTCGAACGGCGCGGTGGCGGCGACGCCCTCGGCGAGCAGCTCCGGGAACCCTGTGGCGTCCACGCCAAAGCAATAATCGGCGATCGTCGCGGCGGCGTACCGTCGCATCATCGCCAGCACGTCGGTTTCCCGGCCGGCGGCCGCGTCGAGGGCCGCGTCGAGGATCTCGACGGTACGCCCGTCGGAGGCGGTGCTGGCCTGCCGGTCGAGACCGGCCCACGCGGCCCGCCGGGCCGGCATCCAGGCCTCGGCCCGCTCGGCGGCCCGGTCGAGATCGGGCCGGGCGTCGAACGGGGCCAGTTCGGGCAGGAACGCGTTGCCCGGCCGGGTGAGCACGTCGTGGGCCAGCTCCGGGTCGATCACGAACACGGTGCGGTCGTCGAAGGTGAACACGTCGCCGTACTCGCGGTGATTGCGCTCGATGAAGCCGATCCGGTCGGCCTCGTAGGCCGGGGTGTTGCCGGTGAGCCAGTGCCCGCGCGGCCCCGGTGGCCGGTCGCCCTGCTTCAACGGTGCCATCTGCGACTCCTAACCGAGTGCAGGACCCCGCTACCGAGGTCCTGCCTTCTTCCCGGTGTCCGACGGGCTGTCTACGCCTGGTGGTAGTACCACCACTCGTACCGGCCGCTGATCCGTCTCCTGCCCACCAGTCGGGCTGCCAGGTGCCGCAACATCCGCATGTCCACCTCCTCGATCGGATTAGGTGAATGCTCTTCCTGATCGTGTCACCTGAGGATGCCGCACACAACGCCATCGCAGCGGAACAGCTTGTTGCGCCTGCTCGGATGGTGCCGGCGGGATGCCGGAACCGTCGTCGGCGAGGCCAGGCGTGGTCAGGTTCGGTGCGGCCTCAGACGTCGCGTCGAAGGGAGACCGTCGCCGCCACCGTGCCAACGACCCCGATCCAGCCGAGCAGGACGATCAGCCCGGTCACCAGTTCCGGCACGGCGACCGCAGCAGCGTCCGATACTCCGGCCAGCAGCCGACCGGCCCGCTCCGGCAGGACACCGGCGACGCCGGTGAACCCGGCCAGCACCGGGCAGACCACGAACACCAGCCCGAGCGTCACGGCCAACCCTGGTAGGACTCCGCGCAGCGCGACCGCGACGGCGTGGCCGAGCAGCCCGACCAGGACCAGATGGCCGGCCGCGCCGACCGACGTCTGCACAGCAGCCCACCCGACCGGCCGCCCGGCACCGGCGATCCAACCGGTCGTCAGGCCGGCGCCCAGCACCGCCGTGGCGGTGAGCGCGGCGACAAACAGGTGCGCCGCCGCCCGACCGGCGAGCACTGCCCGCCGATCCGGGCAGGCGACCAGGGCGGTCCGCAGCAGGCCGCCGGCGTACTCGGCCGCGCCGCCGAGGACCCCGATGATGATCGGGCCCGCCTGCAGGATGGGAACCGCCCGGCAGATCAGGGCCACGGCGTCGACATCCGCCGGCCCGCCCTCGCCGGTCGACTGGGCCGTGGCGACCGTGGTGGCGACGACGGCGACCGCCGTGCCGGCCGTCCCGCCGACCGTGGCGACGACACCCGGCAGCGTCCGCAGCTTGACCAGCTCGGCCGCGACGACGTCGCCGAAACCGCCGGTCACACGTCGCGCCGATGGAGTACCCCGTCGCTGGGCGACCTGCCGGGGATCGTCGACGCGGCCCGGGATGGTGGGCTGCCCGCCGTGCTCGACCTGGCAGAGCTGGGCACAGTCTCGCCCGGGGTGCAGCTGGCGGTGTGTGCGGTGGTCCGGGAAGGACTCGGCAAGACCGCCCGGCACGCCGGGCCGACCGACGTCCGGGTCAGGGTGCACCGCGACGGGGACGCGGTGGTCGCCAGCGTCCGTGACGGCGGACCCGTTGCCGGGTGGTGCCCGCAGCCCGGTGCCGGCCACGGGCTGACCGGGCTACGCGAGCGGGCGGACGCCCTCGGCGGGTCGCTGCACGCCGGTCCGGTCGGTTCCGGGTTCCACCTGGTGGCGCGGCTACCCGAGCCTGGGGCGGCGGGGTGACGCCGGCGCGCCGGCCGGTGCGGGTCCTGGTCGCCGACGATCAACCGTTGCTGCGGCACAGCCTCGCCATCGTGATCGACAGCGTCGACGACCTGGTGGTGGTCGGTGCGGCCGCCACCGGCGCGGACGCGGTGACCCTCACACGGCAGCTGCGCCCGGACGTCGTCCTGATGGACGTCCGGATGCCCGGCGGGGACGGCATCGCCGCCACTCGCGCGATCACCGGCGACGGCACGCTGCGCGTCGTGCGGGTGGTGGTGCTCACCATGTTCGAGCTCGACGAGTACGTGTACGGAGCGTTGCGTGCCGGCGCGAGCGGATCCCTGCTCAAGGACACCCACCCGGACCGGCTGCTCGACGCCGTCCGGCGGATCCACGCGGGGGAGTCGTCGTTCGCTCCCAGCGTCCTGGCCCGGATTCTGAAGCACTACGTGGACCGTGCCGACCGGCGCGCCGGGCGTCGGACGCCCACCCTCGACGGCTCACCGACCGGGAAAAGCAGGTGCTGGTCCAGGTCGCCGAGGGGTCGTCCAATGACGACATCGCGCAGGTACTGGCCATTTCGGTGAAGACCGTCAAGACTCACATCGGCAACCTGCTGGCCAAGCTGGCCGCCCGGGACCGGGCACAGCTGGTGATCGCGGCGTACGAGAGCGGCCTGGTCCACCCGCGACCTGCGCCCATCATGGACGATGACTGCGGCCCCGAGGAAGGTCGGCGGCTTCTGACGAGTCCTTGAGCCTGACGATTCCGCTGGTATGACGAGAAGGGCCGGATGAATTCGGCGATGTCACGCGACGTCGACCGGTGGCGCTGCGGAACCGGTTGTGGCCGGCGGCCGGAGTGGGCGTGATCATCCCACCCCGGCCGTCCGGACCGGACGTCCTCAGTGGTGATGCAGCGGCCGGGTGACCGCGGCGAAGGCGTCGACGATGCCGTGGCCGTAGAAGCCGTTGAAGCTGGTGCCGCCGTCGCAGTAGGCATCCCATTCGGGGGACCGGCCCTCGTCGGCGTAGGACACCAGGCGCGGCTCGGGGCAGGCCGTGTCGGCGGCGGTCCGGTACAGGTGCCGTTCCACCTTGTCCGGGTCCAGGGTCAGCCCGCCCCGGCGTCCGTCGCGCTTGCCGTACCGGCTGACGATCAGCGCCGCCACCCCGGAGACGTGCGGTGACGCCATCGAGGTGCCCTGCAGGTAGGTGTAGTATCCGCACACCCCGGCCGACGTGCATTCCTTGAACACGTACGACTCGGCGTCCGGCACGATGTTGCCGTCGGCGTCGACCACACCCTCCTCCTGCAGCACGTGCAGCGGGTACGACGACAGGATGGTGTTGTCGTAGGTCCGGTGGGTCGGCGTGCCGTAGCCGTCGCGGAACCAGCCGCCGGGCGCGGCGACCGAGATTTCCTCGGTGCCGTAGTTGGAGTAGTCCGCCTTGGCCTTTGACGGGCCGAGCGCCGACACACCGATCACGTGCGCGCCTTCGACCGGCAGGTCCCAGCAGGTGTCGTTGTCGATGGTGCGCAGCCGGGGGGTGCCGCCGTAGTTGGGGCTGGACGAGTCCGGGCGGGGGTCGCCCAGGTCCTCGTGGTTGTTGCCGAGCGAGCCGACCAGGGTGACGCCCCGCTTGTGCGCGTACCGCAGTGCCCGGTTGACCGCCTCGATGGTGGCCCGCTGCGACGCCTGCTCCTCGGCGGAGTCGGCCGGGTTGTCCAGGCAGTTGTACAGCCACGGGTCGATGTAGAACGACATGTTGACCACGTCGATGCCGGCGTCACCGGCGTAGACCAGGGCGTTGACCACCGAGTCGAGGAAGAAGTAGCCGGAGTCCTGGCCGCCCTTGAGCGCCACCAGCGTAACGTTGGGGGCGACGCCGGACAGGCCGAAGCGGTTCGCGGCGGCGCCGATGGTCCCGGCGACGTGGGTGCCGTGGCCGCTGTCGTCCCGGTCGACCGGGTCCAGGCAGGACTCGGCCTCGCAGGGGCCGTCGATGTCTGGGATGTCGGGGGCGAAGTTGCGCGACAGCGAGTAGCTGAAGTTGGGCCGGATGTCCGGGTGCTGCCCGTCGACGCCGGTGTCCAGGATGCCGACGGTGACCCGCCGGTCGCCCGGCTCGACCCGGCGTGACTTGTCCGCCCGCATCATCGGCAGGCCCCACAGCTTGTCGTCCAGCGGGTCCATCCGGGTGCCGCGCCGCCCGGCCGCCCCGGCGGATGCCGCGCCGGCGATGCGGTGCTCCTGCTCCACCGCGTCGAAGCGCTGGCGTGGCGCGTACCCGATGGCCCGCTTCTCCGCCGCGCCGAGCAGCGCGGGAGCGGCGGCGACCTTGGCGGCGAATCCGGCGTCGTCGGTGACGACCTGGTACATGCCCACGTCGATGGTGCTGCCGGTGACGGTGCCGCCGGCGGCCTCGATGGCCGCTGTCGCCTCGGCGGTGCCGGTGCCGGCCTCGGCGACCACCGTGTACTCGGCGACGTCGCCCGAGGCGCCGGGGGCGGCGGCGGCCGGTCCGGCCGGTACGGCGCCCAGCAGGGCCAGCGCGGTCGCGGTCGCGACGGCGCCGGCGGTGAAGCGTTTGCTCACCACATCGTTCCTCTCGTGGAGTGTGCTGGTTTCACACTGAAGTTGGACGGCGACTCTTCGCGGTCTCGGGGGGTACTGTACCGCCGGTTGATCTCGAGTCGGACCGCCAGTTCGGCCGAAGTGGTTCGTGAAATCCTCGCTGGACACTTTGTGAGATGAGCGCCGCCATGCCTCGATGGTCGACAGTGGCTTAGACAAACTTATTGTCCTAACCCGAGACGTACTCGTCGGTGGTGTAGATCGTGATCGACTCCGGGTGGCCAAGGTGGTGTTCGGATGAGCATGCGCCATCCGCCCTGATAGATATTTCCTGGCGGCTCGATGTTGTCCGGGTCGCCGTGAGAAGTGGTGAGTCGGTTGACTATGCTCCCCGTCTGATTCGGCAATCGGGGCCCGGTGGCCAGTTATCTGCCGTGCCGCACGGACCTGCACAGTCGAGATGCGGGAGTGATTGCGTATGTTCAAAGTTGGTCGGGTTATCCTGGTGCGTCGTTGGTCGGCAATGGTGGTCCGGATCGCGCTGGTGGTCGGTGCCGGACTGGTCACACTGTGGTGGGACCAAGCGGAGCAGGCGGCCGTCGTCCTGTCCGCACTGGCGGGAGCAGCTCTGATCGGTGCGCTGCCGGCCCGGTCCGACAGGTCGGCGCTGGAGCCGGCTCCCGGCCGGCGACTGCCCGACATCGGCGAGCGGGGAGAAGAAGCGGCCGGTCGTGTCCACCAATCCCCTGGTCCGGCAGGTCCTGCAGCCGCGGTGCCGGCGGAGATGCGGGTCACCGCCACCGGTGCGGCAACGGCCACCGCAGGCGGGGCGGCGGTCAGCGGTCTGAGCGCACCGGCCCACGCGGTGCCGCCGAGGGTGGACGTTTCGAACACCGGCGACGCAGAGACCTTCGGCGACGGCAGCATCGCGACAAGCGGGGTCCATCTCAGCTGACTCGGGTGGTACGGGTGATCTGGCACACGCGACAGACGGGCGACACAGTCACCGCTGCTGGAACGGGGCCGGCAGCGGCCATCGGCGACCGATCGATCGCCGTGAGCGGCATCTTCTTCAGCTTTTTTGGGCCTTTTGGCTACCGCGACCGGGGCAGTCGTGGAACTTCCATCGTCGCCGAACGACTGGCCAGGCAGGTGCACGACCAGTTGGATGAGGAGATGAGACAGGTCGGCCCGCAGGCTCGGATTTCGTTGCGCAAACCGTCGCGGTCCGGCCTGGCGCACAATGACCGAGTTGTGTACGGCAGTGATGACGTCGCCATGCGCTGGTCGACCGGATTCTCCAGCGAATCGCTCGCCGACCTCGCCGACGCCTTCGAGCGGCTACCCAGGCGGCGTCTCGTCCTGCTCGGGGCGGAAGGCGCCGGCAAGACCGCTGTGTCGGTGGCGCTCGCCCACGAGTTGCTGTCCCGGCGTGGGTCGTCCCAGCCTGGGACGACCCAGCCGAACCGGCCGATCCCGGTGTTGTTCCCGCTGGGCGCCAGCGACCCAGGTGATCTCCTAACCTACCGTCCACCCAGCTCGCGACGGCGGGTGCCGCAGCCAGGGCCGTTCGACCAGTGGCTGGCCCGGCAGCTGGTCAGCCGGTACGGGTGGGCCTTCGGTGGACCGCGACGGCGCGCCCTGCGCCACGCGCTGACGTTGGTACGCGACGGCCGGGTGCTCCCGATTCTCGACGAGTTCGACGCGTGGGCGGGTTCTTCCGCGCGGGCGGTCACGATGATCGGCGACAGCCCGCATCCGATCATCGTGAACTGCCGCAGCGACGAGTACACGTCCGCTGTCAATGGAGTGGACGAACACTGGTACCGCGTCCCGCTCGACGGTGCGGCCGTGCTCGAACTGCAGCCGGTGCCGCCGGAGCAGGCCACGGCCTACCTGCGCCAGGTGACACCCGATCACCATCAGGCCAAGTGGGACGAGGTGTTCGCCCGTCTCGACCGCTCGCCGGACGGACCACTGGCCGAGGCGATGGCGACGCCGTTCATGCTCTGGCTGGCCGGCATCGGGTACGGTGCCCGGCACGCCGGTCCCGGCGGCCTGCTGGACGCGAGCCGGTTCCCTGACCGGACGAGCGTCCAGAGCCGGCTGATCGACACCTTCATCGATGCCGGCGATCCCGATCGGCGCGACCCGGACTGGGCGCGGCGGCACTGGGCACCTCTGGCGTTCCTCGCCGCGCGGCTGCGGCGCAGCGGGACCAGCGAGCTCGCGTGGTGGAGGCTGCCGGCGGAGCTGCCACCACATCTGACGGGAGCCGTCCTGGGTGGTCTCGGCGGGGTCTGCACGGTGCTCACCGTGATCGCCGGAGCAGCCCTTGGCCGGTGGACGGACGTGGTCACGACCTTGGGCCCGGACATGGCCGGCAGGGTCGGGTTGTGGGCCGCGATGGACGTAGTGCCGGTCGGAATCGCCTTCGCGGTGGTCGTCGCCCTGCTGACTGGCATCGCCGGGTGGCAGGCCGCGCGGCGGTCACCGGCTCCGGTCACCTTTACCTGGCGGCTCGGCTCGCGGCCGCGGATCCTGATCGAGGAGTCGACAAGGGGCGCGGCGTTCGGGGCCGCCGGAGCCACACTGTTCGTGGCGATTCTGATGGTGTTGTTCGGCCGCGACCCGGCCTGGCACATGGCGCCGGCCGGCTACCTGATCGCGGTGCCGGCCGGCGCGGTCATGCTGCTGATGCAGGGCCAGGTCATGACGGACACGACGCAGGGGGACCGGCCGTCCGGGGTGCTGCGCAACGACCGCAGGGCCGCGCTGGTGAGCATGGCGTTCAGCGCGATCGTGACCGGCGTGCTCGCCGGGCTCGTGCTCAAGCTCGTGGTCAGACCCGCCGACAATCCGCCCGTACTGGCCACGGCCTTCACGTTCGGCGTAGGTGCGGCGATCGTGCGGGGTGCCCGAGCGGCCTGGCTGCACTTCACGATCGCGCGTATCTGGCTGGCTGCGCGCAGCCCGCTGCCGTGGCAACTGATACGTTTCCTCGATCAGGCGTACGAGTCACGGCACAAGGGACTCCGTCGGGTAGGCGGTGTGTACGAGTTTCGGCACCGGTTGCTGCGGGAGCGTCTGACCCACCGCTGGGAGAACCAGCATCCCGAGCCCGTACGCCGTGACGGGCGCCGTCGATGGTGGGTGGCCATGACGGCCGGCTGTGCCCTGGTGGTGACCGCGGGCGCGGTCGGAGCCACCGGCGGTCCGAGCCGGACCACACCCACCGTCGCGTGTGACGCGGTGGCCGCCCACCGGCCGGTCGAAGCCCCCGTGCCGGTCGTGCTGCACCGCACCGGCTGCGTCCTGCGAGCGACGACGGACGTGTTCACCAACTATCGCGACAAGATCGACGCCGACACCGGCGAGCCTGGCCGTGGCAGCACCGAGCGGCTGGTCGGCCCGGTCCGCGATGGTGGCTTGGCCGACCTCATCGTCGAGTACCACCGGATCCGCAGCGCGTCGGACACACCCTCGTTCGCGCTCGTTCGGGCTGGCCGGCCGGGCGGCTACCAAACGTGTCGCACGTTTCAGCAGCGACCAGGCCGGTTGGTGGCCACGATCCGGCACAGCGAGATCCGTCGCGGCGACCAGCTGTGCGTGCTGACCGACGAGCGGCGTACCGCGCTGGTCCAGGTCGTCGAACCGCCGACTCCGCCCCGACCCCGGATGGTGGTCGACGTCACGGTCTGGGCGGACCGGTGAAGCCTGGGCGACCTACCTTTGCGGGCACTGCGGGTGGCCTCGTCGTCGCGCCGGCGCAGCGCCGGTTCAGTGCGTCTTACCGAGTCGCCAGTAGCCGGTGAAGCTGATCCGGCGCTTCGGGACACCGATGTCCACCAGATGACGGCGGGCCCCGGCGGGCAGGGCCTGCTCGCCGGCGAAGTAGGCGGACACCGTGGTCGGACTGTCGGTCGTCCAGGCCTGCACCGCGGCGAGCGCGAGGCTGCCCGGCCGGGTTCCGGCCGGGCGGGGCAGCCAGCGCACCTCGAACCCGGCGGGCGCGTCGACCTGCTGGGCGTCGGCGGGGTCGGGGATCTCGACCACGGCCAGGCCGGTGGCGTCGCGCGGCAGGTCCCGCAGGATGCCGACGATCGCCGCCAGCGCGGTCTCGTCGCCGGCCAGCAGATGGAACGTGGTGTCGGGGGCGAACTCGTAGCCGCAGCCCTGGTCGAGCAGGGCTACGGTGTCACCGGCCTTGGTGCGTTGCACCCAGCGGCTGGCGACCCCCTCGTCGCCGTGCACGACGAAGTCGATGTCGAGTTCGCGGGCCTGCGGCCGGAACGCGCGGACCGTGTAGTTGCGCAGGTGCGGCCGGGTCGCCGACGGGATCCGCAGGTACTTCAGGTAGCCGATGGTGTCGGCCCGGTTGGGCAGGTCGAAGGTGGTCTCGCCGTGCTCCTGTGGCAGGTATAGCCGGAACCAGTGGTCGAAGCCGTGGTCGGGAAGGCGCTGCAACTGGTCGCCGCCGAGGGTGACCCGGATGAAGTTGGGACTGATCCGTTCGGTGCCGACGACGTTCACCACACACAGCGTGGTGTGCTTCTTGGCGTCCTTGAAGCTCATCATTCTCCGTAAGGTCGCGCGGGAGCGCGCCCGGCCGAGCGACAGCGGCCGGTGCGGCTGGTGTGGCCACGGACTCCCGGATCGATAAGGGCAGGCTTGCCTAACCTTAGTTGGTCGTGCCGGTGTCCGGAAGGCCGACCCCTCGCGGTACCGGGTCCGGCAGCAACGGCCCGCGGGCCGTCCATCCACCGGGTGGACGGCCCGCGCCACGCCGAAGCGCGTCCGGTCACTGGGTGAGCTCGGCGACCTCCTCGGCGGTCAACCGGCGCCGCGACACGCCTCCGGGTTGTCCAGCTCGGCGAAGCGGTGCGGGGCGAGCAGGGCGCGGACGATCGCCTCCTGTGCCGTCAGCGTTCGGCGGGGATTTTCCCATGCAGTGCCCGACTCCCCGGCGGTCCGGAAGGTTCCATCGGTCGCCCGGTGGGCGGTCAGCCGGTGTCGCCGGTCGGGGTCGCCGGGGCCGGATGGCAGCCGGGCGGGTCCTCCGGCTGTGCCCGGCCACAGTAGAAGACCTCTGTGGGTTCCCGGTCGACCTGCGGCACGCTGGCCACGTACATCAGCGACAGTCGCTTCTCCACCGGCTCGCCGGTGTCGGCCGAGAACCGGGTCGGCCCGGTCACCCCCGGGTACGCCGCCGCGGCATTCTGGCGCAGTACCTCGGTGAAGACCGCGACCGGGCTGACCGCCCGCGCGTCCCACGGCCGGGAGCCGACGTTCAGCCGGGCCGCGAGCTGCTCCACCGCCGCGATCAGCATCATCGTCGCGTCGTAGGCCAGCGCCACCCGTTCGCCGACCGGCGGACCGGAGCCGTCCACGCACCGCCGCTCGCCGAGCAGGTCGTCGCGGCGGATCAGGTCGAGGAACCGGCGGCGTGACTCGTCGGCGACCGCGTCGGCCACCAGCCTGGTGCACATCGCCAACGCGGCCTTCGACACGTACGTCACCGGCAGGTTGCCCGGTGCATTCGCCCGCAGCTGGTGATTGGCCAGGTACCGGTTGACCGAGTCGTCGGCCACCAGGTGCAGCGGGGGATCGTTCCGGCAGCCCCGCAGCGCCTCCAGGAACTCGTCGAACTCCGAGTACCGGCCGGCGAAGAAGAGTAAACCGGGGTAGCCGCATTCGTGACCGAGCGAGTCGCCCACCCGGAACGGCCGCGCGGTGGCCTGCTCACCGAGCCGGTCGGTCAGGCCGGTGACCAGCGTGTTGACGTACAGGTCGTCGGCGAGTGGGCTGTTGTCGCCGGTGGTGTAGTAGATGTGCGCCTCGGACAGGTCGAGCACCCGGGTGGCGTACGCCGACACCAGCTCGGCCTGGTCGGCGTTGGGCGGGACCATCTGCAGGTACAGCCGCGAGTTGCGGTGCAGCCCGTCGGCGGACAGCGTCGGTGCGACCGCCGGCAGCCCCACCTCGTTGAGTCGCCGCAGCGCCCGTGCCGTGGTGGTGCGGCTCTCCACCAGGCCGACCACGCCGACCACCGTCGGATCCCGGCGGGCCAGCCCGGCCAGCAGTTCCACCGTCCGCTCCGCGTGTCGCATCTGCTTGCCACCGTTGGCCACCACGATGCGCAGCAGCGCCTGGCCGTCGGTGCTCGCCGACGCCTTCATCCGGGCGTACTGGGCAACCGCCATCCCTTCCAGCTCTTCGCGTTCGGAGACGTAGGAGACCTCCCGGGGACCGGTCCGCTGGCCGGTCATGATGCCCAGATAGACCAGCGTCATCAGCGGGCGTCGGCGCTGGCTGCTCCGCCAGACCTGCATGACCTCCTCGTTCTGCCGGAAGATGCGGTCCTGTACCCCGCGCAGCGCGTCCTGGCCCGGGTCGTGGTTGAACACGTATGCCAGATTGTCGCTGTAGCCGATGCACTCCCCGTCGATCAGTCGCAGCGAGATCTCGCCCTGCCCCGGGTGCGGCAGACAACCGGGACCCCACCGCCCGCCGGCCCAGAACAGCCCACCGGCGAGCAGGGCCAGGCCCGGAAGACCACGTCCGGGACCGCCTGCAGGACCAGCCAGAGCAGTAACCGGTACGCGGTGGCGAACATGGTCTCGGCGTCCGAGGCGCCGCTGAGGTTCTCGGTGGCGGGCCGGCGGCGCCAGGCACGCAGCATCTGGGTGAGCCGGGCCCGGCGTTCGGTGACCTCGACGTCGGCCAGCCGCTGGTCCATCAGCCAGCGGGCCAGCGGATAGTGGCGGAAGGTGAACGGCTCACCGCCGAACGCGTCGAGGGCGAGCTGGTGGTACACCGCGTCGAGCAGCGGGCGGATCCCGGCTCCGTCGGGGAACTCGGCGGCGTCGACGTCGACGTGCGGCACCCGGCGGCGGGCCGGCCGGCGCAGCCGGCGCAGCACCCCGGCGTGCACCTCGGACCCGGCGGCGCCAACCGCCACGACGACCGGCAGGTCGTCCTCGCCGCGCCGGGGCCGGCGCAGCAGCCGGCCGACGAGGGCCAGCAACTCGGCCACGCCCCGGGAGACGAGCCGGTCACGTGCCCGGTCAGCACCGGCCTCCAAGGTCACCTCGGCACTCCGATCCTGCAGTTGAGCGGACGGTCCATCCAGTGTCGGTCAGGCAGGCCACCCGCTGGCTTACGGACCGGACGATTAGGGCAGAATGCCCGGCGGTTCTGACGGGAATCCGTCAGGGCCGCCGCCAGGGCAGGACGATGAACCGTTGTCATGAGCGGGGCCGGTAGGAAGGTGAAAGCGGATAAGACCGGCGTGGATGATTAAAGTGGATCTTTCACTGTCCCGGGCGGACATCATCCGGAAACCTCCGTCAGTACTATCACTGACATGTCACGTCGACAACAGCTCGTGGACCAGACGGCTACCCAGGAGTCGGGCGGGGTGACCGACGGGGTGTGGCCGGGGACGCAGGATCCCGGGTCGGCAGTGGACCCCGCCACCGAGCCACCGCGTCGCCGTCGCCGCAGGTTGCGGATCGTTCTGTCGGTGCTCGTGGTCCTGGCGCTGCTCGTCGGCGGTGGGCTGCTCGCCGGTGGGCTCTACCTGCGGTCGATCGAGTCCGGGATCGAGCGGGTGGAGGCGTTCGTGGACGTGCCGGAGGAGTTCCGGCCGGAGAAGGTGACCACCGCCACGAACATCCTCATCCTCGGCAGCGATACCCGGGACCCGCACAGCACGTCGGGCTCCCGCAGTGACACGATCATCCTGGCGCACATCGCGGCCGACCGGCAGAGCGCCCAGCTAATCTCCATTCCCCGGGACACCTGGGTCTTCGTGCCGGAAAACCAGGAAGGAACATACGGCGGACGGGAAGCGAAGATCAACGCCGCGTATGCCTGGGGTGGTATCCCGCTGATGGTGCAGACCGTCGAGGAGTTCACCGGAGTACGGGTGGACAACGTCGCCCTGGTGGACTTCGCCGGATTCCGGGAGATCGTCGACGCGCTCGGCGGGGTCGAGATCGACGTCGAGGAGGCGTTCACCTCCAACCATTCCCTCAACCCTGACAACCGACGGTCGTTCGCCGCCGGCCCGCAGACGATGGACGGCGCGGCGGCCCTCGACTACGCCCGCGAGCGGTACGCCTTCGCCGATGGCGACTTCGCCCGGATCCGCCACCAGCAGCAGGTCATCAAGGCCATCCTCGAGAAGGCAGCCTCCGGTGGGGTGCTGTCCAGCCCGGCCACGCTGAACTCGTTCATCCGGGCCACGGCCGACGCGGCGGCGGTCGACGAGACGTTGTCCCTGCTCGACTTCGGCATGGACCTGCGACACCTGCGCGGCGACGACCTCACCTTCGTCACCAGCCCGACCGAAGGCACCGGGCGGGTCGGTGACGAGAGCGTGGTGTTCGCCGACACCGAGGCGGCCGACTCCTTCTACGACGCGGTCCGTCGCGACGCGGTCGACGAGATCCTCGCCGCGGCGCAGTGACCTCCGGCACCGACCACCAGCCCCGCTCCACCGAACCGGGAAGGCATGGCCAAGTCGTGGAAGCGCCGTTGCTGCCGCTGGTGCCCCGGCCACGGCCGGACGTGGGGCCGGACCCGTCGGCTGGCGCCACCGCGGTCCTGCCGTACGCCGGTTCACGGGCGTCGAGCCGCACCCGGCCGCTACGGGCCTGGATGATCGCCGCCCCGGTGGACCTCGCCGCGTTGCTCGCTCCGCTGCTGATCTCCGACCGGTACTGGCGGGGCACCCTGTTCATGGCGGCGTTGACCATCGCCGTCTTCGCGTTCAGCGGGCTCTACCGGGCCAGACGCCATGTCAGCTTCCTCGACGAACTGCCGACCCTGTGTGGACGCCTGCTCACCGCGTCCGGCACCGTCGCGATCATCGCCGGGCTGCGGCACGACTCGGTGGAGTATGTGGCCGACCTGATGCGGGGGATCGCCGTTTCGGCCGTACTGCTGATCATCGGACGCTCGATCACCCGGGCGGTGGTGGTCTTCGCCCGCCGCCGCCGCTGGGTCGAACACAACGCCCTGATCCTGGGCAGCGGGCCGGTCGCGGCCGAGCTGGCCCGGCTGATGCGCCGCTACCCCAGCTACGGCCTGCGGTTCGCCGGCTGCGTGGACTCGGCCGCCCGGCAGACCGAGGGTGCGTCGTTGCCGCTGGTCGGGACCTTCGACGACCTCGGCCGGCTGATCGACATGGTCGAGTGCGACGTGCTCATCATCGCCGATCCGGACTGCCCCGAAGCCGGACTGATGGATCTGCTGCGCCGACCCGAGTGCGCCAGCCAGGACCTCTGGGCGGTGGCCAGACTGTGGGGGTCGGGATCGTACGGGCGGCAACCCGACCACATCGGCGCGATCCCGCTGGTCCACGTACGGCACATCGCCCTGTCCGGGCCGCGCTGGATGGTGAAACGGGCCTCCGACGTGGCACTCGCCTCGGTGGCGCTGGTCCTGCTCAGCCCGGTGCTCGGCCTGTGCGCGCTGGCCACCTTCATCGATGGCGGCCGAGGGATCTTCTTCCGGCAGGAGCGTATCGGCCAGCACGGTAGGACCTTCGACGTGATCAAGTTCCGGTCGATGCGTCCGGAGACCGACCAGGAGGCCCGGACCACCTGGTCGATCGCCCACGACCGCCGAGTCAGCCTGATCGGTCGGTTCATGCGACGTACGTCGCTCGACGAGCTGCCACAACTGTGGAACATCCTGCGCGGCGACATGACCGTGGTCGGTCCCCGGCCGGAACGCCCGTACTTCGTGGCGAAGTTCTCCGCCGAGCTGCCCGGCTACGCGATGCGCCACCGGGTACCGGTGGGACTCACCGGGCTGGCCCAGGTCAGTGGTCTGCGGGGGGACACGCCAATCTCCGACCGGGCCCGGTTCGACAACTTCTACATCGAGCACTGGTCGCTGTGGCTGGACATCAAGGTGCTGCTGCGTACCGTCGCCGAGGTGCTCCGTGGCCGCGGGCGCTGATCCAGCCGACCGGCACACCGACGCAGACGAGGGGAGTTCACGGAGTTGACGACACCGCTTGCCGGCCGTTCGGTCGCACTCGTCCATGAGTGGTTCGGCGACACCGGCGGGTCAGAGCAGGTGTTCCGGCGGATCGCCGACCTCGTCCCGCACGCCCAACGGTTCGTGTTGTGGTCCGACCCCGGGGTGACCGACCGGGGCCTGCGGGAATCCTGGCTGGCCCGGACACCGCTGCGCCGCAGCAAGACCCTCGCCCTGCCGCTGATGCCGCTGGTGTGGCGAACCCTCAGCCGGGAGCACTTCGACGTGGTCCTGTCGTCCAGCCACGCCTTCGCGCATACCGTACGGCTCGGTGCGTCGGGGCGGACCCGGCATCTGAGCTACGTCCACTCGCCGGCCCGCTACGTGTGGAGCCCCGCCTACGACGGCCGCGGCTCCGGCCGGCTGCTCGCCCTGCCCCGGCGGGCCCTGCAGACGGTGGACGTGCGGCTCAGCCGGCACGTGGCCAGCTACGCCGCGAACTCCCGTGAGGTGCGGGACAGGATCCGGCGGTTCTGGCACCGCGACGCGGTGGTCATCCATCCGCCAGTCGACGTCGACTACTTCGCCACCGCCCAGCCGGACGAACCCGTCGCGCAACGCGACTACCTGCTCGGGGTGGGGCGCTGGATCCCGTACAAGAACTTCGATCTGATCATCTCGATCGCCGCGGCCGCCCGGATGCCGGTGGTCATTGCCGGCTCCGGGCCCCAGGAGGCCAGTCTGCGTCGGCACGCCGACCGGGTCGGCGCCGAGGTGACCTTCGAGGTACGTCCGGACCGGGCCCGGCTGCGGCAGCTCTACCGGGGGGCCCGGGCGCTGCTCTTCCCGGTGCACGAGGACTTCGGCATCATCCCGGTCGAGGCCCAGGCCTGCGGTACGCCGGTCCTCGGGCTGCGTCGTGGTGGGCTGCTGGAAACCGTCGTCGACGGTGCGACCGGACACCTCGTCGACTCGACCCGGGCCGACGACTACGTCCCGCTGCTGCGTCGGCTCGACCAGCTCGACGCCGCCGGCATCCAGGCACACGCCAAGTCGTTCGCCGCGGCCGAGTTCGCCGCGAAACTCGCCGACTGGATCGAAGCCGAGTGTGGCTGACGGCACGCCGCCAGCCGGCTACAGCAGCAGCGAGCTGCGGAGATAGTTCGCGATCATGCGCAGTGGGCTGGCCCCGTCGGCCGGGCCGGTCAGCCGCAGCACCAGCTGCCGGTCGATCGACCCGTCCTGCCCGCCGCGCCAGTAGGCGACCATCACCAGACCGTGCCGCCGCTCACCGCCGACCCGCAGCGTGCTGATTTCGGCGTACGCGGTCGCGATGCCTGCCTGCAGCCACCGCTGACTCCACGCCTCCTCGGCCTGGCGCATCCTCGCCTGCCGGTCCGGGGTGCACCGCTGTGGACAGGGCCGGACCACGACCTCGCCACCGACCTCCTGCTGCTGCTCGCCGAACGTGCCGCTGCACCGCAGGCGGCGGGTCTGCGGGGCCAGGTCGTCGGGGACGGGGGAGCAGTCCCAGCTCCACGGCACCTTGAGGATCAGACCCACGTCGGCCAGGTCGGTGTAGGTGCGGACCGTGTCCTCCGGGGTGAACCGGGGCCAGTCGGCCCGCCAGGAGCTCTCCACCGGTGGCTCCAAACCGGGCTGGTGCGCGGGGGCCAGCGGCGGGATGCCATCCTGCGGAGGGCCGCTCGGCGGGGTGTCGACCGCCCGGCCCGGCGTCGCGCTCGCTCCGGACCGTGGTGGGTTCTCGGCGGACCGCTCCGGCCACCAGATCACGGCGGCACCGGCCAGCAGGACCGCCACGACCGCCGCCCCGGCCAGCAGCGGGCCCGGAACGCGTCGGCGCGGTGGTTCGGCCGGGGCGAACCGGGGCACCGGAGGGTACGCCGGCTGGTGGGCCAGGGCCGGTGGTCGCTCGGCTGCCGGGCCGACCGCGCCCTGCGGTCCGGCCGGTTGGTACTCCTGGCCGAGGGCGAGGAAGATCCGCTCCGCCCCTTCACCGGGCCCGGCAGCAGCGCAGGCGACCCAGGGGATCCGGGCGGTGAAGTTCGCGTATCGGAAGGCCGGTGCTCCCGCCGCCGGGTCGGCCAGCGCCTCGGCGGCCGAGGAGAACGCTTCCCGCCACCGTTCATCGGCGGCCACATCGGCGTCGAGGATCGCCACGGTGATCTGCTCGCCGTGGGGTTCCACAGCCGACCAGACGCTGCCCGCCGGACACGATCCCAGCATCTCGACGAGCCGGTACGGATCTACCGGTTGCATTCGACCTCCCGCTCCTGTGTCCTGCCGGGATCATAGCGACTGAGGGTGACCGCATTGCTGCTCTGGGTTAGAGGCACGGCTGGGGCCTCGCGAACCTGTCCGCACCGTCGACCGGTCAGGCGGCGGCGTCGCGTACCCATGCCTCGGCGTGCGGACCGGCGCCGACGATCCGGAGCAACTGGACCGACTGGGCCGGGTCATCCACCGTGACGAAGTAGGAGTTGCCCCGCCGTACATGCTGGTGCACGGCCAGGCCGAGCGCGTCACCCGCCTGGGTCAGCGCGGTCAACGCAGCCGGATCCGGCACCCGGACCCGGACCTGGCTGCGGCGGCGGGAGCCGTTGGCGACCAGCAGCGCCGCCCGCCACATCGTCCGGGCGGCCGGCGTGCGCAGACCCGGCCGGGCGTGCGGTCCGACCTGCTCAGCTGCCGTCTGCCACAGCCGCGCGAGCCAGCCGAGCACCTCGTCGGCCCGACCGCTGGGGACGAGTACGTCGAACCGGTCCCGGTCGTCGCGTCCGCTCATCCGGGCGGTGGTGGCGATCCGTACTCCGGGGAACTCGCCGTCGATCACGGTGGCCACCCGGTGGGCGAGCGCCGGGTAGGCGGTGCTGACCAAACTGACCAGCCCGGAGCGCCGCTGCCACGGCACCGGCCGCAGCAGATGGGTCACGGTGGCGGTCTCCACTCTGGGCAGCCGGTCGGCCGGAACCGCTGCGGCGACCGCGTCGAGCAACCTGCGGTGCGGGATGGCGCCCCACCGGCCAGCGGACGCACCGCCGCACCGGCGGGGCTGGGCGTCAACCGACACGGTCGACCTCCTCGTCCTCGACGAGGGACTGGTACGCGGGCTTGATGACGTCGTCGATGACCGCCAGCCGCTCGTCGAACGGGATGAACGCA
>NZ_JBHMIP010000041.1:0-43753 GCF_048060245.1 Micromonospora sp. LOL_014 | reverse complement strand
CGCCTAACACCTTTCGCAGAGTAGGCAGCAATTCAACCAACTGGTCTCTCGCGGAAGAATAGTCACCCGAACGCCCAATACGGCAAGCAAACCGCACTCTGAAGACAATCATTGAAAAATCTTCATTATTTCCATAGAATCGATTCAGAGCTTCGATCTGATGTTGTGCGGCTTCAAAATCCCCTAGCTCGGCGGAAAATAGAGCTAGATTCCGCCGGATCGCCCGAGCAGCATTTCCCTCGACACCGATCGCCCGACTCGCCACGGGGAGTAGCTTAAGGCATTGACTGCGTGCGGCTGCCGGATCTCCCGCCACGCCAGTGAAGAAGGCAAGATTGCTTCGGTACATCAAGCTCTCTTCGCGCTCAGCTCCCAGGACTCGATCGCTCACGAGCACCAGTCCAGCATACAGTTCGCGCGCAGAATGAACATCACCAGTTCCTCCGGTGAAGGATGCAATATCGGCACTGACCTGCAGAATGTCAGGATGCTCCTCGCCTAAGATTCCCACCGCCAAATCCCGGATCAACTTTGCCTCCGAAACAGCGGCTGCATATAGACCAATGGCCGCCATGTACCTAGTTATCATGCTCGCTGCCTGCGTAAGATCGCTGGTCACCTCTGCACGCAGGTCCGACTCCGCTGCCGCCAAGGTTAATAGGTGGAGCGGATGAGGCGCCAAGAGCTTGAGCACTGGCCAGTTCTTTGGTTCGGTGTGATCGTCGTATCTGATGGCGGCGCGATGCAGTAGCCTCGCAGCCACTTCGATCGCCGCGCCCATATTTCCGCCGACCCGTAGATGGTGCCGACTCACATCCCTGATTAATGGGTGCAGGCTCAGCGTTCCAAGTGGTAGGTCACGCGTCGCCGTCGCCATTGGAACTTCCCCGTCAACTTTTAGCTCAATCAGACCGAAGGAACTGAGGCTTTGCAGGAGTTCTCGAAGCCGGCCTGGAGTGAGTCCCCGAAACATGTCCGAGGTGGCCATTTCGCTAGGATCGAGCAAGACGTGGTACGGAATTTCCGCATCAGCCATGGTTGACAAGAGCCGAAGCAAGTTTCGCGCCTTATATCTGCCACCTCGCTCCATTGAGGTCAAAGACAATTCCCAAGTCTCCGCGATGACGGATATCGCGCGCGCTACCGTCATTACACCGTTACCATCCGGAAAGACAGCAGAAACCCCATGGCGATCAAGTGCCGCATGGTAGTCGGTGAAGGTGGTTATCTGTCCGGATACCGGCACCAGTCGAGCGTCGGCAAGATAGCGGCCGGCGAGATGTAGGGCCAGCGGTAGGCCGCCAAGTCTGCCTGCGAGATCCGCTGCCTGCTCTTTCGACCCGCAATTACTGCCCGCTATATCGATGAGCATTTGCGCACTGTCCGCAACAGGTAGGATCCCAATCTGATGCATCCGACACCAGTTTCCCCAGGAACTTTTAGTGCCGTCACGACTTGTGACTATAATTGCACCATTGCGGGTTCCAGTCGGGCGAATCCAACCATTCCTTTGCGCAACGGTCTGATTGACCGGCGCAAGTGCGCTTAGGTCATCAGCATTGTCGATTACGATGAGCCATCGGCGCGAGTAAGCCTTGAGACGCCGCCATAAGACATCAGGCGCGTTGTGAGTCCACTCTCGGTCGAGCTCGTAGCTACTTGCCCCTAGGCTCATGGCAAGTTCCCGCATGCCGGAGTGTAGGCTGCTCGCTTCGGCGGCGGAAATAAACCAGACAGTGATGCCGCGCTGACGTAAGACTTTTGCCACGTGTTGCGCGATCGCGGTTTTTCCTACCCCACCCATCCCGTGCAGTACATGCACTCTAAGTGCAGGATCGGCGTTCCGTTCGTATAGATGGACAAGTTCCCCGATTACACGGTCACGACCGCGAATTTGGTCGGCGCCGACTAGCCCTGGAACGGCCAGCGATGTCATTCCTGCTCTTGGTTGATCGGCACTTATCAAAGCTTCTTTCTCAACTCTTCGCGCCTGCTTCGACTGAAAAGTGAGCCCAATTACCGCGACCAGCAGGGACAGCAAGGAGACCGGCAACGCGTAAACACTGCTATATGCATCTCGGTCACTAAGATCTGAATTGATGTAGGATGCAATACCCTCAGCGGCCGGGTTCCAACCCAGCGCAACCACGCCAACGCCAGCCAGCGCGATCCATGGCCAGCGGCGCTTGAACGGACTCCGCATGTAGACCATCCAGATCAAACCAGACCAATAAATACCGGCGGCCGTCGCAAAGATCTCAACGCCGACTCTGCTAGCAGGTACACTGACGTCTTAGATCATTTAGTTTCGTGTCTAGCATCTAGGCTAACGGACACCTTGTGACTGGGTCGAACGTCTGCCGGAGGTCTGTGGCGACTTGATGTTGCGGTGGTGACGTAACCACTTGCGCCCTGCACGAGCCAGATGATGATCGCAAAGGCGTCAAGGTCGCTCTTCAATGCTGGCCCAGACCTCCGGACCGGATGATGATCGCAGTCTCCGGATCGAACCCGACACCCGTGTCGTCCGCCGGAGGCTGCTGCTCGATGGCGTCCCGGCCGAGCTGGTCACCAACTACTACCGGACGGATCTCGCACGCGGCGCCCCGCTCACCGAACACCGCCTGACCAAGGGCGGATCGCTCCGTGTACTCGCCGAACTCGGCAAACACGCCGGACCAGCCATCGACGACGTCGAAGCCACCATGCCCACCATCGACGAGTTCATCGCCCTGCAGATGCCCGACGACATGCCCGTGCTGCGCCAGTTCCGCACCGTCTATACCACCGACGGCGAACCGATCGAAGTGACCGAAATGATCAAAGCCGCCCACCGGCACAAGGCCAGATACCTCCTGCCCGGACCACAGGGAGGCTGACCTCGCCGCCCCCCGCGACACTTACCAGACCGCCGCCGAGTTCTGTCCGCCGCTAAGGAGCGGCGGCTTCCACCTCATCGGCCCAGGCAAGCAGCCGCGCGTGCAGCGCGGCGACCTGTTCGGCGGTGAGCTTGTACGGTTCGTAAGCGGAGTCAGGAAATCGCCGTACCGCGCGTAGCGCCTCCGCGAAGATCGACGGGTCGAAGCCTGGATCGTGATCGGCCGCCATCTGCATTAGCTCGCCGGTGTCGAAGCGGCCATCTTGAAGGATCCCGTGTACGTCGATGTAGTCACGGACCTCCGCCCGACCGAACAGAGCACACAGCTTGTTCGCCACCGCGTCGGCGGGATGCAGGACCGGGCCGATCGCGAGCTGGACCGGTGGGTACGCCCGCCAGTCGACACCAAGTTCTACCGTGCTGGCGCTGCCCGTGGCCGGGTCCGCCACTGCCAGTCGAGCGAACGAGGCTCCCTCCCGCTCCACGGCGACGTCCAGACCATCGGCACTGAGAGCCGCCACCACGGCGGCCTGAGCTGCCGGGAAGTCAGACACTGCCGCCATGGTGGTGAACAGGTCCACGTCCTTGGAGACCCGGTCCACGAAGCCGTGCGCCTGCACCGCGTACCCACCGGCCAGGCAGAATCCGTACTCGGCTGCCGCCTTCAACGCGACCCGAGCCAGTCGCTGGTGAAACGGGTCCATCACGGCTCAGGCTGCCCTGGGGAGATTCGGGAAGCGAGACTCCCACAGCGTCCGGACCTTGGTCGGCAGCCACAGCTGACGCCACACCCTGGCCAGGGTCGGACCATGGACGAAGGCGCGGAGATCCTCGACCCGCATCGACTCCCGGATCACCCGCTCGTACATGAGGTTGCGCTGGCGATCGTCGGACAGGTCGTAACGACCCTGCTCAGACCAGTCCAGGCGCAACGGCAGCTCGACCACACCTCCGGTTGGTCCGGCCAGCTCCTCCAGCGAGTCTGGCACGGTGTACGGCCGGCCATCCTCGTACAGCACCCGCGCTTGTGCCATGCCGCCATTATCGCTCACGTCGGTGCTGATTCACCGCATGGAGGAGACCGGCGATGGCTGCCGGCGTGTCACCCGGCATGTATGTTCAGCGCTGATCGGGTGCTTCCTCGGCGGCGGGCGCGCGGTGACGTCGAGCGCCCGGCCAGTTCGGCCAGTAGGCGGGCGCGGGACTCGACATCGCCGGCCTCCGCCGCGTACCGGCCGTCGACGACCTGCTGCGGCGAGAGGTGCAGCGACGTCGCGACCGGACGCATCCGCAGCTCCTCGGCCACCTGGCGCAGCTGCGCCACGGCGCGACCACCGCCGGAGATTCCGTAGCCGACGAAGGCCACCGGCTTGTCGGCCCACTCGGCGTACAGGTGGTCCAGGGCGTTCTTCAGCACGCCCGGGGAAGGAGGCGTTGTACTCGGGGACGACCATGACATACGCCTGGCAGCTGGCCAGCCCGCGGCCCTGGAACTCGGGCAGCACCATCCACCCGATCTCGGACACCGGCCCGTCGTCGAGGTCATGGGTCCACAGAGCCACCGAACCGGCGACCATGGCCGGGTCCGCCCGCGTACGGCACGATCATCTTGATCCACTGGGTGTGAGCGATCGTGTCGGGCCGGCGGCCGGACCCTCGATAGAGTCGAAACGGTACCCCGCAGCCCGACCGGTAAAGGTGACCCGATCACATGGCGACGCAGTTCATCGTGCTCAACGGTGGTTCCAGCTCCGGCAAGTCCGGGATCGTCCGGTGCCTCAAGCATCTGTTGCCCGACCCGTGGATCAGTCTCGGGATCGACGACCTGATCGAGCGGCTACCGCCGGCCATGGTGACGTTCGGTGCGCATGGCGAAGCCATCCTCGGCGGCGGCGCCTCCAGGAGCAGGCCCGCCGGTATCTGGAAGGTCTGACCGTGCTGTGGGTCGGGGTGCGGTGCGCTGCGGACATCGCGGCGTCGCGGGAGATCGCCCGTGGTGACCGGGTGGTCGGAATGGCAGCGTCGCAGGCCGAGATCGTCCATCAGGGAGTCGGCTACGGCATCGAGGTGGACACCAGCCACCTGGAGTCGCTGGACTGCGCCCGGATGGTCGCCGCACGGGTGACCGCCGCGCCGCCGGAGGGTTGAGCGGGTCAGTCCTTCGGCTCTGGATGCTCGATGTACCTGACCGGGCTGATGGTCGGCAGGTGCAGCAGGACGTCCACGGATCGACCGAGGTCGTCGAGCGCGGAGTAGTGCCGCTCGTCCTCGTCGGGGTGGTACATGCCAGAGATGACCCGTACGGCGTGCCGGCCGGCCAGCCACCGCCGGACACCTTCGGGTTTCGGGAAGCCGGTCAGGTCGACCGCGTACCCCGCGCCCAGCCTGGCCCCGACCTGGTCGAGCGTCTTGTCCAGGCTGCCGGGGCGGGGTGCCGGGAGGTGGAAGTCGCGGATGCGGCCGGACCCGAAGGTGGTCAGCAGGCAGCGGTAGCGCGACCCGAGGTGCCCACGTAGTCGGGAGCCGAAGCTGGTCCCCCGGGCGGCGAGATGCCCGATCCCGTCCCAGACCACGGCTTGCCGGCCGGTGGCCCGCAGGTGTTCGACCAGTCGGTCCGCTGCGACCGCCTCCTCGTCCTCGCCGTCGTGGCCCTGGCTGAGGGAGGTGGCGTGGAATTGCACGATGCGGTCGAGCGCCGCGATCGCACGGGTCGCGGCGTCGGAGTCGGGTGCGAGCACGGCTGCCGTCGCGGCACGGGCCTGCCGGGCCAGGTCGACGAAGGGCGCGCCGGTCCACCTGCCGTGGGCGCGTTCCACGTGTTCGCCGCCGTCGTGTGCGACCCGGATCGTCGCCAGGAGCGCTGATATCTGCTCGTGGTCGGGGGTGCCCGCCGTCAGGGCGAGGACCCAGTCGTAGTCGGTGGGCACCGCTGTCGGGCGGGTGATTCCGCAGATCTCCACCTGGTCTGCCGGGTGGGTGGCGTTGTGGGCACGCAACCAGATCAGTGCGCGGCGCAGCGACTCGGTGCGCCACGGCCCCCAGGCGTCGGCGAGGATCGCCTCGGGGCCGTTCGCTGACCGGTCTCCGGCCCTGGCCCAGCGGTCGAGCCGCTCGCCGATCTCGGTGGTGTCCTGCAGGACGACGGTACGCACGCCTCCCGCCACCAGTGCCTGGAGCAGGTCGGCCTGCAGTTCGCAGACCTCGGCGCTCTCACGGGTCGTCGGCGCGAGTCCGATGACCGTCGGCGCGGCGGCCGCGTCGCGGTCCGCTCGGCGCAGCGAAAGCTCGTCGGCGATGTCGGTCACGACGTCCCGCCACGGGGTGTCGCCGTACGGTCGCATCGGTCGGGCGTGGGTGGACAGCCAGTCGAGGACCGCCGCCGGAGCGTCGGCGCTCATCCGACGCTGCCGTAGGCGGCGGGGGTGTGCGGGACGCTGAGCGCCCCGGCCAACTCGGCCAGCATGCGGGCGCGGGCCTCGGCATCGACGGCCTTCGCCGCGTACCGGCCGTCGACGACCTGGTGCGGCGAAAGGTTCAGCGACGTAGCGACCGGGCGCATCCGCAGCTCCTCGGCCACCTGGCGCAGCTGCTGCACCGCTCGGCCGCCGCCGGACATTCCGTAGCCGACGAAGGCCACCGGCTTGTCGGCCCACTCGGCGTACAGGTGGTCCAGGGCGTTCTTCAGCACGCCAGGGAAGGAGGCGTTGTACTCGGGGACGACGATGACGTACGCCTGATAGCTGGCGATCGCGGCGGCCCAGCGGCGCGTGGCCTCATGTTCGTAGCTGCCGAAGACGGCGGCGAGCGGCTCCCCCAGCATCGGCAGGTCGGCGGTGGCCAGGTCGACCACGTCCAGGCGGAGCTCCGGCTGGCTGCGGTCCGATGCCACCCACTGTGCGATAGCGGGTGACCGCCGGGTAGGGCGGGTGCTGCCGGCGATCACGCCGACCCGCAGCGGTCCATTCGGGACAATGATGTTGTCCGTTTCCATGCCACCGACGCTAGAACTTGAACATTAGTTGAAGTCAAGCGACGATGCGCCCATGCCCAACTCCATCGTCGCCCCGGCGGCCCTGAGCGTCGGTGAGGTCGCGGCGGCCAGCGGAGTCGCCGCCTCGGCCATCCGGTTCTACGAACGTCAGGGGCTGCTGACCTCGGTCCGCACCAGTGGCAACCAGCGCCGGTACGACAAGTTCGCCCCGTGCGTGGTGCGGATCTGCCGGGTTGCCCAACGTGTCGGGCTCAGTGTGCAGGAGATCGTCGCCCTGTTCGCCGCCCTGCCGGCCAACCCCACCGAAGCCGAATGGCAGCACCTCACCCGGGCGCTCGTCGCCGAAGCGGAGCGCCGCATCGCCGAACTCCACGACGCGCTCGACGACATCGCCTCCGGGGAACCGCTCTGCAAGCTGCCGACGGACGGACGTCGAGGACGCAGCTCCGCCGGATCACCGGCCGCTTGAGATCGGACCGGCACAACGGCACGGCGTTAACCGGATTGTCGCCGGCCGGCAACCGGGCGTTGCGCGGGTACCGAGGTTGCCGGGCTAGCGTTCGCGCTCATGCGTGTCAGCCGGCTCCTGGGTGACCGCGACGGTGGCCGGGACCCCGACGTCGCTCCCCCGACGGCCGCGCCGGCCCGCGCCGGCGAGCGCAGTCCGTACATCGATGCGCTGCGGGCGTTGGCGATCCTGCGGGTGTACCTGCTGCACACGCTGTGGCTGACCTGGCTGCCAATGGTCTTCCCGGCGATGCCGGTGATGTTCGCGCTGGCCGGCTACCTCACGGCCGTGTCGCTGGACCGGGGTACGCCGCTGCGGGTGGTCGGCTCGCGGCTGCGCCGGCTGCTGCCACCGCTGTGGGCGCTCGCCGCGGTCGCCGTACCGCTGATGGTCCTGGTCGGCTGGCGGCCCAGCCTGCTGGACGTGACCTGGTGGGTGGTGCCGCTGCGGAACCCGCCGAACAGCGAATGGGGCGGGCCGTTCTCCCTCGGACTCTGGTACATCCGCGCCTACCTGTGGCTGGTGCTGCTCTCCCCGCTGCTGTGGTGGGCGTTCCGCCGCTGGCCGGTCGGCACACTACTGACCCTGCCCGCACTCGCCGTGCTGCTGACGTCGCCGCTGGTCGACCTACCGGTCAACCCGGTCACCGACGTGGTCTGGTCGATGGCCGCGTACGGCAGCTGCTGGCTGATCGGCTTCGCCCGGCACACCGGGCTGCTGGATCGGGTGCCGCTGCGGTGGTACGCGCTCGGCGTCGGCGCGCTGGCGCTCGTCGCGATGATGTGGCTGGCCGAGCGGGGCGAGGACGACCGGCTCGGCGCGCTGGTGTGGGGCTGGGCGGCGGTGCTGCTGCTGATGCGGGCCCGGCCCCGGCTGGACTGGCTGGCGCAGGTGCCGTGGCTGGCCCGACTGATCCGCATGATCAACGCCCGCGCGGTGACCATCTACATCTGGCATCTGCCGGTGCTGTACGCCGCCGGTGGGCTGCTCACGCTGTCCGGACTCTACGCCGGCAAGGCGGCCATTCTCGGCGTCGGCACCGTGCTGCTGGTCGCGGTGGTGCTGGCTGTCGGCTGGGTCGAGGACGTCGCCGCCCGCCGCCGCCCATCACTCCTACCGCCCAGCTGAGCCGGCTGGCACCCTCAGCGGAGGGCGTCGTCGGCGAGCCGGGCGTGCACGCCGACGACGCCGTTGACGATCTGCGTCACCCGTACGTCGACGACGATGCTGGCCAGGGCGACCGCGTCACCCCGGGACAGCCCGTGCCGGCGGGACATCAGGGTGATCATCGCGTCGAGGGCGTCGGCGGCCGCGGCATCGAGAGTGTCGCCCAGGCCGAGGGTCAGCCAGGCGCCGTCGACCCGGGCCACCGGGCCGGTCAACGGTCGGTCGTCGACCAGATCGAAGGTGAGCTGGACCCGGTCCATCGGGCATTCGATCGCCGTACCGCAGATCTCGCCGTCGCCCTGGGCTGCGTGCCCGTCGCCGACGGAGAACAGCGCGCCGTCGACGGTGACCGGCAGCAGCAGGGTGCTGCCGGCGACCAGGTCCTTGCAGTCCAGGTTGCCGCCGCAACGCCGGGGCGCAATGGTCGAATGCTCGCCGGGCTGCGCCGGTGGCATGCCGAGCACCCCGAGGAACGGCCGCAACGTCACGGTGTGGCCGAGCTGGTTGCGTCCGGTGCCGGCGGCGGGGTCCAGCTGCCAGGTGTGCACCGTCTCGGTGCCGGCGATCCCGTACCGCTCGCTGTGCGGGGTCAACGCGCTGCCCGCCAGGGTGGTGCCCCAGTCGGCCGGCAGCACCTCGTCGACGCGTACCGACAGGGTGGTCCCGGGCCGGGCGCCGCGCACCGCGACCGGCCCGACCAACGCGTGGCCGAACCCCGGCCGGTGCGCCGCGTGCCGGGGCCGCTGGTCGTGCGGGCCGCCGGCGTACGGCCCGGCCGACCACCAACAGTCCAGGGTACGGAAGGTGACCGTGTCTCCGGGGTCGATGGTCAGCACCGGTGGATAGTCCGGTGAGAGGTAGCCGTGCAGGGTCCGGGCGTTCGGCTCCAAGGTGTGCCGCATCGCCGCAGGCTACCGCCGCCGGTCCAACCAGCGCAGCGACCGGCGCAGGTAGCTGCGCTGGTGGTGTCCAGATGCCGGGCCCAGCGGGTCAGGATCCCCGACCGGGCGCGGCCGGCGGGTGCCCGCCGGCGGTCGGATAGGTGACAGCGGGCCCGGCCCGGCGACCGGCGTATCGTCGGACGCTGTGACTGGCGTGCCCTACTCGTTCTGCTCGTCGTGCGGTGCCCGCTACCCGGCCGACGCCGACTGGCCCCGGTCCTGTGACCACTGTGGGCAGCAGGTGTGGCGCAACCCGACGCCGGTGGCGGTTGCCCTGGTGCCGGTGACGAGTCCACAGGGGATCGGGGTGGTGGTGCAGCGCCGCGACATCGAGCCGGCGCGCGGCGAGCTGGCTCTGCCGGGCGGTTTCATCGAGTACGGCGAGGACTGGCGGACGGCGGTGGTCCGCGAGCTGCGCGAGGAGACCGGGCTGGCCGGGCGGTCCGACCAGGTGCGACTGTACGCCGTGCGCAGCGTGCCGAACGGCGCCAGCCTGCTGATCTTCGGGGTGCTGCCGCCCCGACCGGCGGAGACGTTGCCGGTGTCGGTGGCGACCGAGGAGGCCACCGAGTGGCTGGTGGTGACCGAGCCGGTCAGGTTGGCGTTCCCGTTGCACACCGAGGTGCTGGCGCGCTACCTGACTGATCCGACGAACCCGGCGACGCTCGGTACGCTGTGGGCGTGAGTGACCTTCCTGACCGGCTGCCCCCAGACCGGCTGCGGGCCTCCGACGCCGACCGCGAGCAGGTGGCGGAGGTGCTGCGGGCCGCGGCCGCCGAGGGCCGGATCGATCTGCCCGAGTTGGACGAACGACTCGGTCGGGTGTACGCCGCCCGGACGTACGCGGAGTTGGAGCCGCTGACCCGGGACATTCCCCGTGCGGTGTCCGACTCGGTCGCCCGGCGGGGCGATCACGGTCTGGAGCCGTCGCGGCCGTCGCAGTGGGCGGTCGCGGTGATGAGCGGGGTCGACCGCCGGGGCCGGTGGGTGGCACCGGGCAGGTTGCGGGCGCTCGCCTTCTGGGGCGGTGGCCGGTTCGACCTGCGACAAGCGCAGCTCGACGCGAACGTGATCCGGATCCAGGCCTGGGCGATCATGGGCGGGATCGAGATCGTGGTGCCGGATGACGCCGAGGTGTCGATCACCGGGGTGGGCGTGATGGGCGACTTTGGTCAGCGGGCCGCCGGACTGGGCAGCCCCGGCGGGCCGAGAATCCACATCAGCGGGTTGGCGTTCTGGGGCGGTGTGACGGTCAAGCGTCGGGGCCGGCCGGGACGCTGATCGCGGCGACGATCAGGCCGTTGCGGGCCAGCCACCGGCCGGTGAACCCGGTCAGCGGCGTGCCGTCGGGCAACGCTGGGCCGGGCACCAGCAGCCGGGCGGTGAAGTCCCCGTCGGTGGCGGCGCCGCTGGAACCGGGGGCGACGGTGCCGTCGGGGCCGGGGTTCGCCTCGACGTACGCCTGCTCGAAGCCGAGCCAGCGTTCCGCCAGCGGGTACCACGCCTTGTAGACGGCTTCCTTGGCGCAGAACAGCAGCCGGTCCCAGTGCACCTGCGGGTGGCTGTCCCGGCGGGCGGTCAGCCAGGTGAGTTCGTCGGGCACGGTGATGCTGTTCAGGACGCCGGCGGGCAGCGGCTCGTGCGGTTCGGCATCGATTCCGACCGTGGTGAGGTCGACCGACCGGGCCACCACCGCCGCGCGGTAGCCGGCGCAGTGGGTGATACTGCCGACCACCCCGGCCGGCCAGCGGGGTTCGCGGCGTGCACCGGACGGCACTGGTACGCCGGGGAAGCCCAGCTCGGCGAGGGCTTCATGGGCGCAGCGGCGTGCGGTGCCGAACTCACGACGGCGCTTGTCGACCGCGTTGCCGAGCACCGCGGACTCCTCGGGGAACAGGGTGACCGGGACGTTGTCGTCGAACGCCTCGCGGGCGACCGCCGTGGCCGGCAGCAGTGCCTCGATCATCCCGCTCCGTCCTCCGTCACCGTCGTGGCAGGTGGTCGGGTGTCACTGGCAGACCCGCCATTCGCCGTTCTCCTCGACCAGTCTGACGGCCTCCTGCCGCTGTGCGCCACCGTCGTAGGTGACTTCGACGGTGACGGTGCCGGTCGTCCGCACGTTGGTGGTCGACACAGTGACACCGATGATGTCGTACCCGGCGATCTGTCCGGCGGCGGACTCCTGCTGGACGTACTGCGTCTCGGACAGGGTGTCCCTCCGGTCCTGGCACAGCCGTTGGTAGGCACCGGCGTAGTCACCGACGGACAGCGCGTCGAAGTGGGCGGTGGTGGCGTCGCGGGCCGGACCGGTGGCCGCCGACACGGTCCGGTACAGCCAGAAGCCACCCCCGGCGACACCGACGCAGCAGAGTAGGACGACGGCGAACACGACCGCGACGATGATCACGATCGTCCGCCCGCTACGGCTCGGCCCGGCGGACGATGGTGGCGGTGGTGACGGCCCCGGTGGTTGGTAACTCATGATCCGGATGCTAGAGGCCGCCCGCTACCTACCGGCCCGGCACGGCTACCCCGCATAGGCCCGGGCGAGACGCTGGTGTATCCGGTCGTCGGTACGCCGGGCGAGCGCCCGCAGCTCAGCGGGACCGCGCTGCGGCTGGTGGGCGCACCAGGCGGTCAGCAGTCGTTCGGCGCTGTCCGGATCGCTGTCGGCGGCGACCGCCACCACCACCTCGGCGGTCTCGTCCAGCAGCTCAGCCACGGTCGGCACCACGACGCCCTGTTCGCGCAGACGGTACCCGACCAGCGCGGCGCCGAGTGGCGTCAGGCTGATCTCGTCGTCGGTGAGCCGGACCGCGCCGAGATCGGCCAGCCGCGCGAACAGCCGGTCGGCGTCGTCGTGGGCGAGCCGTCGCCACGCCTGCTGCTGCTCCTCGGTGCCGCCGTTCGGCACCAGCATCGACTCCTCCAGCGACTGGTGCAGCAGCTCACGCAGGGCCGGGACCGGCAACGGTTCGGCGGACGAGTAGACGGTGAGCGCTGCGATGACGACGGCGTCGTCGAACCGCCACCGCATCGACGACTCGTTCCAGCCGCTGCCGCACACGGCCGCCCCGATCTCGGGCAGCGCCGCGTACAGCCGCTGGGCCAGGGCGAGCGGGTCGGTCAGCAGCTTGGCCGCGCTCTTGACCGGCACGAGCCGCCCCTTGACCACCCGAACCACTCGGGCGGCCCGGGCCCAGGCGACGACGACCGAGAGCCCGTACAGCTCCTCGCTGCTGCGGGTCTTGAACACCCGGTCGCCGATGGCCGGGTCGATCACGTCGGCGGTGCCGAGCAGCGGGACCAGTTCCCGGGCGTCGGCCAGCCGAAGGTTGCCGTTCGGGGTCAGGGTACGGCCCTGGCCCATCCAGGTCACCAACTGCCGGACCTGGTGCAGGATCGTCGACGATTCGGCCGCCGTGCGCAGCTCGGCGTCGTCCGGGACGACCACCAGTGGCAGGGTCGGTGGGCGTTGGGCGCGGTCGGACGCGGCCAGGTGGTTGGCCATGATCTGGTTGAGCAGGTCCCGGTCGACGGGGATCCGGCCGGCGTGCACGTCGGCGATGAACGCCTGGGCGGCCGCGTTGTCTGTCGGGTCGACGCCGTCGCGCATCATCCGGGTGGCCCAGTACTTCGCCGGGCCGTAGCGCCGCTCGTCGGCCAGCGCCTCGGCGACCGGTCCGGTCAGCTCGTCAAGCGTCCTGTGCAGCAGGTCCCGGTCGGCGCAGTGCCGGTCGGCGAGCCCTTCGTCGAACAGGAAGTCGACGAATCCCCGTACGCTCGGCACGACGGCGTCCCAGTCGTCCGGGTGCATGGTGACCTGTCGGGGGAACCAGTCGAGCAGGGCGGCGGTGAGGTCGTCGGGGTGCCACCGTCCGAACAGACCGTCGCCGTGGCTCCACCGGTGCTCCAGCAGCGTCTCGATCACAAATGGGTCGAGCCCGGCACGCCCCTGCCGACGCGCCCACTTCCCGACCTGGCCGACCAGCCGCTGTCGGGCCGGGTGGAAGGTGTCGGAGTCGGCTGTCGTGTAGACCGTTCTCATGCCGCGCGACCTTACCGTCCGCTGGTGCCGGCGGCGGGAAGCCGGGTCGTCGACCCTTGACGACAAGGTACGACCCGGTTAACACTCTCGCAACAGCCGTGTCGCGGCAGCGAATCGGAACCGACGACCCGGCTCCTGTCCACCAATTTTTGTTAACGCTAACAACAACTGATACCGGATCTCAAACAAGAAATCGGACACCTCCCTGGAGGAGACAGTCATGCCGCAGCGGGATCGACCGCGTACCGCCGGACCACGACGAACAGCCCTGGCATCACTCGCCGCCCTCGCCCTCACCGCCAGCCTGCTGGCCGCCGGCCCGACCACCGCCACCGCCGCCGGACCGACCGACGGACTTGTCCTCTGGTACGAACTGGATGCCACCGCCGGGACCGTCGCCACCGACGCCTCAGGCAACGACCGGCACGGCACCGTGCACGGCACCGCCGACTGGTCCGGTGAAGAAGGACTCGGCCTCAACGGCACCGACACGTACGTGGATCTGCCCGACGACGTTCTACGCGACCTGGACTCGGTCACCGTGACGATGGACGTGCTCATCGACCCGGCGCAGGCCACCCCCTACTTCATCTTCGGGATAGGCAACACCAGCGGCGGCACCGGCGACGGCTACCTGTTCGCCACCGGCGACCAGTTCCGCGCCGCGATCGCCAGCGGCAACTGGTCCACCGAGCAGAACACCCGGCCGAACCCGACCCGCAACCTCGCCCGCGGGGTCTGGAAGCACCTCACCTACACCCAGTCCGGCACCACCGGAGTGCTCTACGAGGACGGGGTCGAGGTCGGCCGCAACACCGCGGTCACCATCACCCCCGGGTCGATCGGCGGCGGCACCACCACCGCAAACTACATCGGGCGTTCGGTCTACACCGGCGACCGCTACCTCGCCGGTCGGGTGCGTGACTTCCGCATCTACGACCGGGCGGTCACCGCCGACGAAGCTGCCCAGCTCGGTGCACGCGCGGCGGCCGCGGTCGTCGCCCACGACGCGGCCGAGCTGGACCTCGGCGACACCAGCCGGGTCACCGCCGACCTCCCACTGCTGGCAACCGGGCCGGGCGGCTCGGCCATCGACTGGACGTCCAGCGACCCGGCGGTGGTCGCCACCGACGGTACGGTGACCCGACCGGCCGTCGGCCAGCCCGACGCGCAGGCCACGCTCACCGCCACCCTGAGCCGGGGCACCGCCACCGATACCAGGACCTTCGAGGTGACCGTACTGGCCGAGTTCGACGACGCGCAGATCGTCGCCGACGCCGCCACGGCGCTGACCGTGCACAACGTTGACGACGTGCGCGGCAACCTGACCCTGCCCACGGCAGGCGCCGACGGCACGACAGTGACCTGGGCGTCGGACAACCCGGCGGTGATCGCCACGGACGGCGTGGTCAACCGACCGGCAGCCGGAGCCGGCGACACCACTGTCACGCTGACCGCCACCGTTACTCGCAACGCGGCCAGCGCCACCCGCGAGTTCACCGCCAGCGTCCCCGAACTGCCGGCACCAGCCGACCGCACGGGCTACCTGTTCAGCTACTTCACCGGTGAGGGCACCGCCGACGGCGAACAGGTCTACTTCGCCCTCAGCCAGGGCAACGACCCGCTGCGGTGGCAGCAGCTCAACGACGGCCGGCCGGTGCTCACCTCGACGCTCGGCGAAAAAGGGCTGCGCGACCCGTTCATCATCCGCTCCCCGGAGGGTGACAAGTTCTACCAGATCGCTACCGACCTGCGGATCCACGGCAACGGCAACTGGGACGGTGCGCAGCGGCACGGCAGCAAGTCGATCATGGTGTGGGAATCCACCGACCTGGTCAACTGGACCGACCAGCGCCTGGTCCAGGTCTCCCCCGACACCGCCGGCAACACCTGGGCACCGGAGACGTACTACGACCCGTCGATCGGCGCGTACGTCGTCTTCTGGGCTTCCAAGCTGTACGCGGCCAACGACCCGGACCACACCGGGAGCACCTACAACAAGATGCTGTACGCCACCACCCGGGACTTCCACACCTTCTCCGAGCCGCAGGTGTGGGTGGATCCCGGCTACTCGGTGATCGACTCGACGGTGATCGACCACGACGGCGTCTACTACCGGTTCACCAAGGACGAGCGCAACAACTCCTCGTCGACGCCGTGCAGCAAGTTCATCCTCGCCGAGACGGCGACGTCGTTGCGCGACACCGAATGGGACTTCCTCACCGACTGCATCGGCCAAGGCTCGATGTCCCAGGGTGAGGGACCCACCATCTTCAAGTCGAACACCGAGGAGAAGTGGTACCTGTTCATCGACGAGTTCGGCGGACGCGGCTACATCCCGTTCGAGACCACCGACCTTGCCTCCGGCGAGTGGACACCGTCGAGTGACTACACGCTGCCGTCGCACCCACGCCACGGCACTGTACTGCCGGTCACCCAGGCCGAGTACGACGCGCTGCTCGCCGCCTACGGGCCTGACCCGGGGCCGGAGCCACCGGCCGACGGGCTGCTGCTGCACTACAAGTTCGATGAAACCGGCGGCACCGTCGCCACCGACTCCTCCGGGCAGGGCCGGCACGGCCGCTACGAGCGGACCCCGGAGTTCGGCACCGGCGTCGAGGGCGGTTCGTTCAAGATGAGCGGCGGCGCCAGCGGCTCGACCACCGCGCCGTACGTCACCATCCCCAATGGGGTGTACGCCGGTGTCTCCAGCACCACCGTGGCGACATGGGTCAAGTGGGACGCCTCCAGCACCGCCAACCAGTGGATCTACGGGCTGGGTCCGAACAGCAACCGCTACCTGTTCAGCACGCCGCGCAACGGCGGTGGGGTGCTGTTCTCGGCGATAACCACCGGCAGCTGGCAGGCCGAGAAGCAGCTTCGGGCGTCGGCAGCGTTCACCGGAGGCGAGTGGAAACACTTGGCGGTCACCGTCGGCTCGACCACCCGTACCGCCGTGATGTACCTCGACGGGGTCGAGATCGCCCGGGCCACCGACGTTGCGATCCGCCCGTCGGACCTGCACGACCCGAGCCGGGATTATGCCGGATATGTCGGCCGCTCGCTTTACGGCGCTGACCCGTACTTCGCCGGCGAGGTGGACGATTTCCGGATCTACAACCGGGCGTTGACCGCCGACGAGGTGTACGCCCTGGGCGGCGCCCCGGCCGCGATCACCGGTGCCATCGTGGCGCAGCTCAAGGTGGACGCCATCGTCGACGCCGACACCCGACGGATCGTCCTGCCGGTCCACCCGGACACCGACCTGACCGCCCTGGCACCGGAGTTCACCCTCGCCCCCGGCGCCACCGTCGCACCAGAGTCGGGCACCGTACGGGACCTGAGCACACCGATGACGTACACCGTCACCGGCGCCGACGGCTCCACCGCGACCTGGACCGTTGAGGCCCACCTGATGCGCTCACCGGTGCTGCCCGGACTGTACGCCGACCCGAACATCGCGGTCTTCGGCGACAGGTTCTACCTCTACGCCACCACCGACGGATTCGCCGGCTGGAGCGGCACCAAGTTCTCGGTGTTCTCCTCGGCGGACCTGGTCAACTGGACCGACCACGGGGTGATCCTGGATCTGGAGACCGACGTCGACTGGGCGGACAACAGCGCCTGGGCACCGACCATCGCCGAACGCGACGGCAAGTGGTACTTCTACTTCAGCGGCGGAAAGGCCACCGGCGACACCGGCAAGCACCTGGGTGTCGCGGTCGCCGACTCCCCGACCGGGCCGTTCCGCGACGCGCTCGGCGAGCCGCTGGTGCCGGCCGGGACGTACCCCGGTCAGATGATCGACCCGGCGGTGTTCACCGACGACGACGGACGCTCCTACCTGTACTGGGGCAACGGCAACGCCTACCAGGTCGAGCTCAACGAGGACATGGTGTCGTTCGACCCGGCCGAGGTGACCTCGCACCGGCCGTCCGGATACAACGAGGGCGCGTTCGTCATCAAGCGGGACGGCCGCTACTACTTCATGTGGTCGGAGAACGACACCCGCAGTGAGGACTACCAGGTGGCGTACGCCGTCGGCGACTCGCCGCTCGGGCCGTGGAGCGAGCGGCGGGGCACCATCCTGCGCAAGGACCTGTCGTTGGGGATCAAGGGCACCGGGCACCACTCGGTGGTGCGGGTGCCGGGCACCGACGACTGGTACATCGCGTACCACCGGTTCGCCATCCCGGACGGCGACGGCACACACCGGGAGACCACCATCGACCGGTTGGAGTTCGCCCCCGACGGCTCCATCGTCCCGGTGGTGCCGACCCTGGAGAGCGTCGCGCCGATCCGGCCGGTCAACTCCGCGCCGACGGTGATCGCCGTCACCGGTGCGGCCGGGCCGGTCGCCGCCGGCACCGAGGTCAGCGTCACGGCGACGTTCACCGACTCCGGTTCGGACGACACCCACCGGTGCGTGGTGGTCTGGGGCGACGGCACCGTCGACGCCGGCGTGATCGACGGGTCGGCCTGCGTCGCGGCGCACAGCTACGCCGAACCGGGTGTGTACCGGCCGACGGTCACGGTGATCGACGACCGGGATGCCGCGCACACCCTGGCCGGCGGCCATCTGGCGGTGCACCGGGCCGACGGCGGGCACGTCGCCGGCTCCGGCTGGATCACTTCACCGGCCGGGGCGTACGTCGCCGACGAGCAGGTGGCCGGGCGGGCCGAGTTCGGGTTCGTAGCGACGGCCGGTCCGGACGCGACCGGGCCGGGCCCGGTTGCGCTGCGCTTGCGCGTCGGCGAGTGGGAGTTCGCCGCGACCAGCCACCGGGGGTACGTGGTGGACGGCCCGCAGGTGCGGTTCAACGGCCGGGGCACGGTCAACGGCGCAGGCGACTACGAGTACATGGTCGGGTTGAACGACGAGGCGCTGCGGAAGCAGGGCAAGGACCGGTTCTGGATCCGGATCCGGGAGGCGGGTACCGGGACCGTGGTCTATGACAGCCGGATCAACGCCGACACAACCGCGCTCGGCGGCGGGGCGGTCGTCGTCGACGTCCGATGACGCGGCCGGGGCGCCACCCGTACGGGTGGCGCCCCGGCGCGCAAGCCTCGCCGGTCACTTGGCGAGCGGCTGGCCCTGCTTGTCGGTGAACTTGCCGATCAGGATGACGATGAAGTCGATCAACGCCCAGAGGCCGAGTCCGCCGAAGGTGACCAGCATCAGCACACCGGTACCGATCTTGCCGACGTAGAACCGGTGCGCCCCGAATCCGCCAAGAAAGAAGCTGAGCAGCACCGCGACGAGCCAGGACTTCTGCCCGGTGGCCGGAACGGCCGTGGTCTGCGACATGGTATACCTTCCAAAATAGACGATCGGCACGCGGTCCCCCGTGGCCGATGTGGTGGTTCGTCGTCCAGGACCGGTCGGTCTGGACAGCGACACGGCAGATTACCGCAGAACGGGACGCGCGGGGGGACTGGTCCACCGGCGCGCGGGCTCACCAGGGCGGCCGGTCACCAGCTGTCATGATCCGCACCCGGCTATCGTTACCGAGGCCAGCGAGGCGAGGCACCGACGAGACGAGGGGAGCGGGTAGATGACGCTGCGCGATCAAGCGTTCTGGTTACGATCCCCCGGCAGCGGGGAGATCCGGTCGGCCGACGTCGAACCGCCCGCATCCGGCGAGGTCCTGGTGCGGACCCGGTTCACCGGGCTAAGCCGGGGCACCGAGACGCTGGTCTTCCGGGGCGAGGTACCACCCAGCCAGTACGCCGCGATGCGCGCCCCGTACCAGGACGGCGACTTCCCCGCCCCGGTCAAGTACGGGTACCTCAACGTCGGGCAGGTCGAGCAGGGCCCGGACGAGCTCGTCGGCCGTACCGTCTTCTGCCTCTACCCGCACCAGACCCGCTACGTCGTGCCGGTCGACGCGGTCACCGTTGTTCCGGACAGCGTGCCGGCCCGCCGGGCGGTGCTCGCCGGCACGGTGGAGACTGCGGTCAACGCTCTGTGGGACGCCGCTCCCCTGCTCGGTGACCGGATCGCCGTGGTCGGCGCCGGGATGGTCGGTGCCACCGTCGCCGCGCTCGCCGCCCGGTTCCCCGGCGTACGGGTCGAACTGGTCGACATCGACCCCGCACGAGCCGCCACCGCCGCCGCGCTCGGCGTCGGCTTCGCCCACCCGGACACCGCCACCGACGGATGTGACCTGGTGTTCCACGCCAGTGCCACGTCGGCCGGGCTGGCCCGGTCGCTGGAGTTGCTCGCCGTCGAGGGCACGGTTGTCGACCTCAGCTGGTACGGCGATCGCCCGGTCACCGTGCCGCTCGGCGAGCACTTCCACGCCCGCCGGTTGACCGTGCGCAGCAGCCAGGTCGGCCGGGTAGCCCCGGCCCGGCGCGAGCGGCGCGGGTACGCCGGCCGGCTGGCTCTCGCCCTGGACCTGCTCGCCGACGAGAGGTTCGACACGCTGCTGACCGGCGAGAGCGACTTCACCGACCTGCCCGGAGTGCTGCCCCGGCTGGCCGCCGGCGAGTTGCCGGCCTTGTGCCACGTGATCCGTTACCCGACTGGAGGATGAGAAATGTTTAGCGTCACCGTACGTGACCACATTATGGTCGCCCACAGCTTCACCGGTGACGTGTTCGGCCCGGCGCAACGGCTGCACGGGGCCACCTTCGTCGTTGACGCCACCTTCAAGCGCATCGACCTCGACAGCGACAACATCGTCGTCGACATCGGTCTGGCCACCGAGCAGCTCAAGGCCGTACTGGCCGAGTTGAACTACCGCAACCTCGACGACGAGCCGGCGTTCGCCGGGATCAACACCTCCACCGAATGGCTGGCCAAGTTGATCGCCGACCGGCTGGCCGACCGGGTGCACGCGGGCGATCTCGGTGCCGGTGCCCGTGGTCTGACCGGGATCGGCGTCACCCTGCACGAGTCGCACATCGCCTGGGCGAGCTACGAGCGGGCGCTCTGACGTCGATGATCGTCGTGGTGCTGCCCGGCAACGTGGACGATCCGACCGCCCCCAGCGGCGGCAATGTCTACGACCGGCAGGTCTGCACCGGTCTGGCCGCGGCCGGATGGCCGGTGCGCGAGATCGCTGTCCCCGGTGACTGGCCGTGCCCGGACCGGACCAGCCGGGCCGCGCTCGCTGACCTCCTCGCCACCCTGGCCGACGGCACGGTGATGCTGATCGACGGCCTGGTCGCCTGTGGGGTGCCGGAGGTGATCGGACCGCACGCCGACCGGCTGCGGCTGGCCGTGCTGGTTCACCTGCCGCTCGCCGACGAGACCGGGCTGGACCCGGCTGAGGCTGCCGAGCTGGACCTGGCCGAACGCGCGGCGCTCAGCGCGGCGGCCGCGGTGATCGCCACCAGCGACGCGACGGCCCGCCAACTCGCCGCCCGCCACGGCCTGGCCGCCGACCGGATCCGGGTGGCGGTGCCGGGCGTCCCACCGGCGCCCCTGGCGAACCGGGACCCGACCGGCCGACGGCTGCTCTGCGTCGCGTCGGTCACCCCCCGTAAAGGCCACGACGTGCTCGTCGAGGCGCTCGCCACCGTCGCCGACCTGGACTGGGAATGTCTCTGCGTGGGAGCGCTGACCGCCGCCGCGTACGTCGACCGGGTCCGGCAGCGGATCGCGTACCACCGGATAGGGGACCGTGTCACGCTGGCCGGGCCCCGCGCGGCGACGACGTTGGCCGGCACCTACGCCGACGCCGATCTGCTGATCCTGCCGTCGCACGCCGAGACGTACGGCATGGTGGTCACCGAGGCGCTGGCCTGCGGCATCCCGGTGCTGGCCAGTGACGTCGGCGGGGTGCCGCAGGCACTGGGTCGCACCTACGCTGGTGAGCGACCGGGCCGGCTGGTGCCGCCCGCCGACCCGGCGGCGCTCGGTGCGGCGGTACGCCGCTGGCTGACCGACGGCGGCGAGCGGGAGCGGTTGCGGGCGGCCGCCGTCGCGCGCCGGGCCGGGCTGCCCGGCTGGGCGGACACTGCCGCCGCAGTTGGTGCGGTACTACACGAACTGAGTCGGCGCTGACGGCGGCGCCCCACCCAGCCCCACCCAGCCCCGCCCCGGTAACGGCGTCGCCAACCAGCAGAGGGAGACTTCATGGAGACGATCGAGTCGGCCGGGTACAGCCCGGCGTGGTTGGGGCTGCGGGAGCCCGCAGACGCGCAGGCGCGCTCGGCGGAACTGGTCGCCGAGGTACGCCGGCTACTGACCGGCGCCGCCCGCACCGAGATACACGACCTCGGCTGCGGCACCGGGTCGATGGGCCGGTGGCTGGCCCCGCAGCTGCCCGGTGCCCAGCACTGGGTGCTGCACGACCGCGACCGCGAACTGCTGCGCCATGCCGAGGCCCGGATGGCCCCGGCGGCGTCCGACGGCGCACCGGTCACCGCGACGGTACGCCGCGACGACCTCACCGCGCTCACCGTCGACGACCTCGCCGGCGCCGACCTGGTCACCGCGTCGGCCCTGTTGGACCTGCTCACCGCCGACGAGGTGGACCGGCTAGCGGCAACCGTCCGGGCGGTCGCCTGTCCGGCGTTGCTGACCCTGACCGTGGTCGGTGAGGTATGGTTCGATCCCGCCGACCCGCTCGACGGTGAGCTGACGGCCGCGTTCAACGACCATCAGCGGCGGCGCACCGCAGGTCGTCCGCTACTCGGCCCGTCGGCGGTGGAGGCGGCGACCGAGGCGTTCACCCGGCACGGGGCCACCGTGCTGGTGCGGCCCAGTCCGTGGCTGCTCGGCCCCGAGCGGGCCAAGCTGACCGAACGATGGCTGGGCGGCTGGATCGCGGCGGCGTACGAACAGCGGCCGGAGCTGGCCGCCCGGCCAGGGGGCTACCGGCGCCGCCGGCTCGCCGCTGCCGCCGCCGGTGAGCTGGGGGTCACCGTGGAACACCGGGACATGTTGGTCGTGCCCAGCTGAGGTCTGCACGGCGTACTTCCGGTGCCGGGCAGATGAACCGGAGGCGGCACCGTCGCGTATCTGTCGGCGGAGGCTCATCGAGGGGGGCACGTAATGCACAGGGCGGAGAGCCCGTTGCGCACGGCCGGCACCGGCCGTGACGCACAGTGAAGGGCAAGGCTTGGGCCTGGCTACGACTGACCGGTGGGGTGACCATCCTGGGGCTGCTGGCCTGCCGGCTCGGCACCAACGCGTTCCTGGACGGAATGCGGGTGATCGACGCGCGGGTGCTACTGCTGGCGGTCGGGATCGGGCTGCTGACCACGGTCTGCAGCGCTTGGCGATGGTGCCTGGTCGCCCGGGGGATGGGGCTGGCGCTGCCGCTGGCCGGGGCGGTCGCCGACTACTACCGGGCGATTTTCCTCAACGCCGCGCTGCCCGGTGGGGTGCTGGGTGACGTGCACCGCGCGGTCCGGCACGGCCGGGAGGTGGCCGACGTGGGCCGGGGAGTACGCGCGGTGGTGCTGGAACGGACCGCCGGTCAGCTGGTGCTGTTCGCGGTCGCTGCGGGTGTGCTGCTGACGCTGCCGGTGCCGGCACCCGCGCGGCTGGTCACTGCGGCTCAGGTCGCGGCGGCCATGGTCGCGGCGGCCGCGCTGGTGGTGGCGCTGTTCGTGGCGGTACGCCGCCGTCGGCCACGGGTTCGTCGAACGGCAGCCGCCGGGCCGGGCGGATCCTGGTGGACCCGCGCGGTCGGGCGGACCGTCGCCGACCTGCGCAGCGGTCTGCTGGCCCGACGGACCTGGCCGGGGGTGGCGTTGCTGTCGGTAGCCGCGCTGGCCGGTCACCTGGCCACCTTCCTGGTCGCCGCCCGCGCCGCCGGGTCGACGGCGCCGCTACACCAGCTGGCACCGTTGATGGTGCTGGCGTTGTTGGCGATGGCGGTGCCGTTGAACGTCGGCGGCTGGGGACCGCGGGAAGGGGTGACCGCGTGGGCGTTCGGTGCGGCCGGGCTCGGCGCGGGCCTCGGGTTGACCGTCGCGGTGGTGTACGGCCTGCTGGCGTTGACGGCGAGCCTGCCGGGTGCCGGTGTGCTGGCGGTCCGCTGGGTGCGTCGGCTGCCGGCGGTCCGGCAGCGGCCGCCGCTGCTGCTGCGGCTGCGACTGCGACCACGGCCAGCAACGTGACGGCCAGCAACGTGACGGCGGGACGGGCTGGTCGGCTACTGCTCGCCGAACCGGGACGACAGGGCGTAGCGCAGCAGGGCCACGTCGCCGATCTGGCGGACCTCGACCAGCGTCGCCCGCCGGTCGGCGTGCCACGGGAAGCTGCCGTCGCCGACGAACCGGGGTGCCCGGGAGTCGCCGACGAAGATCGGGGCGACCACCAGGTGCAGTTCGTCGGCCAGGCCGGCGGTGAGGAACTGGGTGTGCACCCGTCCGCCGCCTTCGACCATCAACCGGCCGACGCCCCGGACGTGCAGGTCACCGACGACCCGTCGCAGGTCGACCGGGTCACCGCAGTCGACGACGGTGGCGAGCCCGGCGAGCCGGCTGCGGGCGCTGCCCAGGCTCGCCGTGGCGCAGTACACGACCTTGTCGACGTCGCCGACCGTGAAGAACCGCGCCTGCGGGTCGAGGTCGGCGCTGCCGGTGACGGTGACCTTCATCGGGGTGGGTGGGTGGCCGGCGGCCACCCGCCGACGCCGACGGTCCGCCGACCGGACCAGCAACCGAGGGTCGTCGCGGCGCACTGTGCCGGCCCCGACCAGGATCGCGTCGCAGTCGGCACGTACCGCGTCGACCCGGTCGAAGTCGGCGTCGTTGGACAGCAGCAGGCGCCGCCCGCTCGCGTTGTCCAGATACCCGTCGATCGACATGCCGCAGCTGAGCAGGACGTAGGGTCGCTCAACCACTGATGGCACCTCCTTGACGACCGGCTTGACGACCGGAAGATAGCCTGCATGCGAGGCCGGCACACATTCTCCCGTACGGCTCATGTGTCGGTGCCGGCCGGACCGGTGCCGACGCTCTGCGCAGCACATCACCGATAGGACGCACGATGCTTGAACCGCCGCCCCACGCTCCAGTCAACGGTAAGCGCGCCGCCACCAACGGGACGGGTCCCGCGCCGACGGCGACGGTCCGCCGGCAGGTGACGGTGCCGCTGCGGTTCGCCGACGGCTACATCGCCAGTGCCCGGGTCTTCACCTTCGACGGTCTGACCGACCAGCGCGAGCACGTGGCGCTGGGCCTGGGCGACTGGGACCGGGCGTTGGACCAGGCCACCGACGGCGGCGACCCGCCACTGGTACGCCCGCACAGCGAGTGCCTGACCGGCGACGTGTTCGGCAGTCAGCGGTGTGACTGCGGCCCGCAACTGCGGGAGGCGGTGGAGCGGATCGCCGCTCACGGCGGCTTCCTGCTCTATCTGCGGCAGGAAGGTCGGGGCATCGGGCTGTACGCCAAGCTCGACGCCTACGCGCTGCAGGACGCCGGGCTGGACACGTTCGAGGCGAACGTGGCGCTGGGCCGGGGCGAGGACGAACGCGACTACACGGTCGCGGCGCAGATGCTGCTCGCGCTCGGCGTGCACCGGGTGGCCCTGCTCAGCAACAATCCGGACAAGGCGGCGCAGCTCACCCGGCTCGGCGTCACGGTGACCGAGCAGGTCCCCACCGGCGTGCACGTCTCCGCCGCGAACGTCCGCTACCTGGCCGCCAAGGCGAACCACGCCGCGCACACCATCGATCTGTCGGTGACCGACTGACTGAGCCGACCCGACACTCGTGGGCTGGGCGGTCAGCACAGGTAGGGCCAGCCAGCCGCGTCGTAGCCGATCCGGTTGATGCCGAGCAACGCGGCACCGTTGTTCGCGTAGTAGTGGTAGGCGAGGTAGTCGCCGTCGCTGTCGGCGAGTACCGTCTGGCCGCGCCCTGACAGCACCGGTCGACGGAGACGTACAGGTAGTAGTAGCGGTAGTAACCGCCCCGGTTGACCAGCGTCGGTGCCTCGATCGCTCCGCCGCCACGGCCGGCGAGGCTGTGCATCGCCGAACCGGACCGCTCGGGCTCGACCGGGGTCTTAGCGCCGAAGCCCGGGACCATCTGGATCGTGCCCGCGAGCTGGCCGAACGAATTCGCGACATCGGTCTGCAGGCACGGACGCTACGCGCACTGGGTGACCTGCCCTGGCTGGGCAGCCGGCATTCGCAGGCCGAAGAGCACTACCGGCGGGGACTCGCGCTGGCCTGTGCGGCGGGCCACCGGGCCAGCGAGACCCGCTGTCTGCGTGGCCTCGGCGAGTTACGACGCGACACCGGCCGGTTCGACGAAGCCCTACGCACCCTCACTCGTGCCGTGGCGGTGGTCGACCGCTGCCCGGACCGCCGGATCGCACCGTACGCGCTGAGCGCGCTGGGCAACACGCACCTGCTCGCCGGCCGCCCGCAGCCGGCGATCCGGCCCTTCCAGCAGGCCGTCACCGTCGCCCTACGCTCGGCGACGCCCGGGCTTCGGTCCTCGGTGCGCGCTGGGTCGCGCCGAGCTCGCCCGCAGGGACCGGGACGCGGCCGGCAGGCTGGTCGGCGAAGCGCGCCGGTTGTCCGAGCGGTGCGGCACGGTCGCCCGTACGACCGAGGTGGACGGCCAGCTGGCCGCGGCCGGCATCGCCGGCTAGGTGGCATCCGCTCAGCTCACCGAGACGGTGACGAGCTGTCCCCGGTGGTCGCTCATCCCCCAGCCCGGCACCATCCGGTAGTCGTGGACCCGGGCCGGACCGGCGGTGAACGCCCAGTCCAACCGCCACAACACGGTCCCGCCGTCCGGCCAGGAGACCGGGTAGATCTCCCGGCTGGCCGGCAACGCGTCCCGTAGCCGGCGGCCGAGGGCACGCAACTCCCCCATCGCCGACGTCGCGTTGAAGTCGCCGGCCAGCAGCACCGCTGCCGGGTTGCCGGCGAGGTCGGCCGCCACCGCCCGGTAGTGGGCCTGCCGACGGATCTCCTGCGCCCGCATGAAGGCGGTGAACTCGGCCCGTCGCGGATCCATCGAGACGTCCAGCTGCACCGGGACGTGCACGTTGTACGCCGAGAACACGGTCCCACCCACCAGCAGGTCGGTCCGCAGGACCTTGTACCGGTAGTAGTCCGGGAAGTCGGAGCCGGGGGGCGGACCGCCGAGCCCTGGGTCGGTCAGGTACGGCGTGGCGTCCAGCCCGTGGTGACGTACCACCGGGTACCGGGACATCGTCAGCAGCTCGCCGACCGCGACGATCTGGTAGCCGGGGAACCGTTCGCGCAGTTCGGCACGGTAGTCGACGCGGACCGGCCGGTGCCCGGCGAGATCCCAGCCGACGTGCTCGCTGAGCAGGTAGACGTCGGCCCGCTGGTCGGCCAGGTAGGCGTAGAACCGCTCCGGGTCGTCGCCGTCGTGCCAGTACTCGGTGTTCCAGGCGAACACCCGAACCGCGTCGGCGGGGGCGGGTGCGGCGGTGCGCCCGCCCGGCAGGGCATGCACGTTCAGCCCGGCCAGATCGGTACCGAGCACCAGGCAACCGACGAGCACCAGGGCGAGCCGGGCACGGACCGGGCGGGCCAGCAGCGTCAGTGGGGCCAGCAGCAACGGCACCGCGACGAACAGCAGCGGCGGCATCAGTTCGAACGGACGCCACCACCACTGCGTTCCGGTGAGCGTCAGGAACACCGCGAGGAACAGGCTCCAGCCGGCGACGGTGGCGAACACCAGCCGGGTACGCGGTGGCCAACCTCGATGCCGGGGGCCGCCGGGGCCGCGGTCCGCCGTACCGCCGGCCGGTCCGTCTCCTGGCACCCCTGGCACCCCTGGCACCCCTGGCGCCGCTGGCGCCGCTGGCGGCGCGGCGGTCCGGGCCGCGCCGCCAGCGGCGGTGATCAGGTGGCTCATGCCGGCGCCCGGGTCACCGTCGGGGCGGCCGGCACGGCGGTGGACGGCCACTGAGCGTCGTACAGCCGGCGGAACCGGCCGGACACCAGCCACTGCAAGGCACCGACCGCGATGCCGGTAGAGATGGCCACGTTGGTCGCGAACGCGACGGCGGTGAAAACCGCCAGGAAGCCCGGGCCGCGCCGACGCAGCACGTAGCGGTACATCGCGGCGTCACCGGCGAGCATCACCGCGAGCAGCGCCCCGGTGGCCAGCGACGCCCATGGGCTCAGCACGACCAGTGGCAGACTGGCCAGCACACCGAGCGCGGCGAGCGCGGCGAGCGAACGCGAGGCGCTCTCGAAGCCCTTGGCGAAGCGCCGGCGCCGGGCGAACAACGGCACCCGCAGCCGCGCCCGGCGGAACAGCTTGCGCATCAGCGGCAGCAGCTTGTCGTCGTCGTCGTGCCAGCCCCGGACTGCGTCGGTGACCCGGATCTGGTAGCGGGTGGACATCCGCTGCCCGTAGTCGACCTCCTCGGTCTGGCGCAGCCGGGGATTGAACGGACCGATCTCGTCGAACACCCGCCGGGGGATCGCGGTAAGCGACGAGAACAGGAAACTGACCTCGCCGAGCGAGGCCATCCGCCAGCAGTACGCCTGCAGCACCCGGCACTGCTCCACCACGCTGTCGCGGATCAGTGGCTCGTCTTCGTAGATGCCGCAGACCGCACCGTACTCGGGATGCGCGCGCAGTTCGGCGACCGCCGTCTCGATCGCGTCCGGCCGCAGCGCCACGTCCGAGTCGACGAAGAACAGGATCTCGCCCCGGGCCGCGGCGGCCCCCATGTTGCGGGCCACCGCGACGCCGCTGTTGCGGGCGGTCCGCAACACCGTGACGGCCCGCTGCCGGGCGATCGCCAGCGAGTCGTCGGTGCTGTGGTCGTCGACCACGATGATCTCGATCGGGCGGTACGTCTGGTCCAGTGCCGCGTCGACGCACTGGCCGATGGAGTTGCCGTAGTTGTAGTTCGGGATGATGACGGACACGAGCGGGTCGGCCATTGCTGCTCCTTGTCGGGTTGGGGCGGTAGTCGGCTGAGGGTGGGGCCGGCCGTCGGTCAGCGCAGCCGGGCGGTGAGATCGAGCGGCACGGCGTAGTGCGCGGCGAGCAGCGTGCCGGCCAGCAGCACGCCCCACAGCAGGGCGTTGACGACCATGACCCGGTCACGCAGCAGGATCCGGGTCGGTTCCCCGCCACGCCCGTCCACCACCAGGACCTGCAGGTAGCGGGCGACAGCGAAGAACGCGAACGGCACTGAACCGAGCAGGGCCAGATCGGTGTACGGGTCGGCCACCGTCTCCTGCAGGGAGAAGAGGAAGGCGACCACGGCCAGCACCGCGCAGAAGACGATCAGATGGTCCAGGTACCGGACCGAGTACCCGCGTAGCGACGGCCGGTGGTCGCTGCCGGAGACGGTCACCTCGTGCCGCCGCTTGCCGAGGATGAATAGCAGGCACAGGGCGAAGACCGCGACCAGCAGCCACCGGCCGACCGGTGCGCCGACAGCCAGGTGGCCTTGGACGACCCGCAGCACGAAGCCGACCGCGACCACGCACACGTCGACCAGTGGCAGGTGCTTCAGGCCACGGCTGTAGGCCAGGTTGAGGACCAGGTAGCCGGCGATCGGCCACCAGGCGACGGCCGGCCCGAGCAGCACCGCGGCGGCCAGCAGCAGCGCCAGGGCCACGCCGACGGCGTACGCCACCGGGACGCTGATCCGACCGGCGGCGATCGGCCGGCGGCGTTTGGTGGGGTGGGCCCGGTCCCGGTGCCGGTCGTGGACGTCGTTGCCCACGTACACCATGGACGAGGCGAGGGTGAACAGCACGACCGCCCAGCCGACCCGGGCCAGCGGTCCCGGCCCCAACGCCGGTGCATCGATCAGGGCGAGCGGAACCACCAGCAGGTTCTTCGCCCACTGGTGCGGACGGATCAGGGTGATCAGGTCGGTCAGCAGGCCGGGCCGGCTGGCCCCGGGCGACGGTGGGGTCGGGCCGGGGCCGACGGGCTGGTCGATGGCGATGGTCACGACGAGCTCCGGTGGGTGTGGGAGGCGCGGGGTGAGCTACCGGACGGTTCAGAAGACGGCCTTGGCCAGGCTCAGGACGCCCTGTTTCCATGGATCCCGGCTGGTCCGCCCGGTGGACGGGCTGGCAACGGGTCCGGCGGAGCGGGCCGCCCGCCACCAGTGGTAGGTGCGCAGGATCGCGTCGCGGTTGGAGTACTGCGGCCGCCAGCCGAGGACCTCGCCGGCCTTGTCGATGCTGACGTACGAGTCGTTGCACAGCTTGTGGACGAGTCGCCCGTACACCGGCGACAGCCGCAGCCGCTCGAGCAGCCGCAGGACCGCGACGGCGGGGCGGGCCGGAACCGGCACCACCCGCCCGCCGTGCCCGGCCGCGTCGAGCACCGCCTGGAAGTCCTCCCGCAGCGTGCCGAACTCGGCCGCGCCCAGGTTGAACGTGTCGTTGGCGTGGTCGGCGGGGGTGTGCAGGACGACCCGGACCGCGTCAACCAGGTCCTCCACGGCAAACATCTGGATCCGCACGCCGCCCCGGCCGAGCACCGGAAAGTTCCGGCCCTCCTCGGCCCATTCGAACAGCATCGCGAACAGACCCATCCGGCCAGGGCCGAGAAAGGTCTTCGGTCGCAGCATCGGTACGCACATCCCGCTGGCCCGCGACCGCTCACCGACCTCCTCGGCGGCGGCCTTCGCCCGGCTGTACGGGTCCACCGGTTCACGCGGGTGGTCCTCGGTGGTGGGCACCTGCCCGGGTAGCCCGTACACAGCGGTGGTGGAGATGTGCACGACCCGGTCGGCACCGACCGCCCGGGCGGCGTCGAGCACGTTGCGGGTGCCGTCCACGATGATCGACCGGATCTCCGGTTCCGGGTAGCTGGGCAGCGCCGCGGCGGTGTGCACCACCACGTCCGTACCGCGCAGCGCCACGCGGACCCGGGCTGCGTCCCGCACGTCGACGGTCAGGTAGTCGACGCCGGGCACCGGTTCGGCCGGTGGCCGCAGGTCGACGCTGCGTACCTGCCATCCGTCGCCGGCCAGGGATCGCACCAGGTTGCCACCGAGCATGCCACTGCCGCCGGTCACGGTCACCGTCCCGGCCGCGGCCCCGCTCACCACAGCGACGACACCTTCTCGGCCACGAAGCGGGCCAGCAGCCGGGTCATGCCGAGTGCGAGAGTCCGGTCAAGGCAGTCGAGGAAATGCTCGACCTCGGCGGGTTCGACGACCAGCGGTGGCCCCACCACCAGCGGGTTTCTGCCGTTGAGCGTGTAGTAGCTGTAGATGTCGTGGTCGCGGTAGAGGGCGTTGATCACCGCGCAGGTGACGAGCTTGGTGCCGAACTGCGGATCCTTGGCGAGCCCGCCCGGTGCGACCTTGGCCGCCAGGTCCAGCGAGCGGGCGCTGTTCAGGAAGACGCCCCAGAGCGCACCGGCACCCCGTACCTCGGTCACCACGTCGGGATGTTCCTTGGCGATCCTGGCGAGTCCCGGCGCGAGCACCCGCTCGATGGCCCGTGCCCGGGCCGGGAAGTCCTCGTCGACCGCCACGTTGATCGCCTCGATCGCGGTCGCGGTCTCCTCGCCGAAGCCGTAGTAGGTGGTGCTGGTGCTCTGCAACAGCGCGTCGTTGAGGCTGCCGTACGCCTTGGTGAAGATCCGCCGCCGGGCCACGTACGCCGAGATCGACGACTTGCCCCCGCCGAAGGACTTCGAGGTGGTCACCACGTCGGGGATCAGCCCGGGGTAGCGCATGAAGTGGAACATGGTCCCGGTCTTGCCCCAGCCGGTGTAGATCTCGTCGAAGATCAACACGATGTCCTCGCGGGTGCACAGTTCGCGAAGGCCACGCAGGAACTCCTCCGAGCACCACCGGATCGTCGAGGCGCTGAACGGTTCGATGAGGATGGCGTACACGTCGCTGCGGCCCTTGCGGTCGCGGCTGGCCTCCACCGCCGCCCGCACGGCGGCCAGATCGTCGTAGTCGAACGACACCACCCCGGGGATCCCGGGGAAGGTGAAGTGGTTCTGGGTGCTGCCGGTGAGGCTGCCGGAGCCGAGTAGCTTGCCGTGGAAGCTGATGTCGCTGCGCAGGATCGTGTTGCGCCGCCCGCCGTGGTACTTGTACGCCAGCTTCACCGCGCCCTCGACGGCCTCCGCGCCGGAGTTCGGCAGGAACGACATGTCGAGGTCGCCGGGCAGGACGGCAGCCAGGTTGTGTGACAGCGCGGCGAGGTACGGCGAGAAGTAGGTCTTGTGCACCTCCATCCGCTGCCGCTCGGCGAACCGGCGGCGGGCGGCCAGGATGCGCGGATGGTTGTGGCCGTGGTTGAGCACCCCGACGCCGCCAGTGAAGTCGAGGATCCGCCGGCCGTCGCGGGTGTGGATGTAGGCGCCTTCGGCCCGGTCGGCGAGTTCCCGGCCGAACCCGAACGAGGTCATCAGGCTGACCTGGCCCTTGTTCACGTGCTGGCGGTACAGGTCGTGCACCTGCTCGACGCTGAGCTGTTCGGCGTCGTCGATGGACAACAGTGGTGGCATCTCGCTGGGTCCTTTCGCTCTCTGATCGCGGCGAGTGGGTACGCGCCGATGGCGGGGCGGTGGCGGGTCAGAACGAAGCCGGGGCCGGGGACCGTTCCGCCGAGGTGTCCGTCGACGCGGCGGCCGCCCGCGCGGCACGCCGGTCGCGCAGCGCGGTGACGAGCAGGGCGGCCCCGGCGGTGAGGATCTCGGCGAGGGTGCACAGCACCCGGCTGGCGATGGCGGTGGTGACCGCCGCCGGCAGGGACAGCACGACTGTGAGGGCGGCGATCAGCAGGACGTCCCGCACCCCGACGCCGTCCGGAACGAACAGGGCTAGGGTGCCAGCCACACTGGCGATTGCGAAGGCGCCCAGCGCCACTGGCAGCGCCTTGACCGGCGCGGCACCCAGCAGGGTGGCGACCAGCCAGACGTGCACCCCGAACAGCACCCACGAGGCCGTCTGCCAGCCGATCGACCGCCGCAGGTGCTCGGGCCGGGCCAGCCGGGCCAGCTGTGGGCGACGGGCCAGCCGGGCCGCCACGGCGACCACCCGGTCGATCAACGCCGGCCGCAGGAGCAGTAACCCGAGCAGCGCGCCGAGGGCCGGGAACAGCCAGAGGGAGTGGGCCCCGAGCAGGGCCGGCGCGACCAGCAGACCGACGGCCCCACCGCTGAGCAGCACCACCACCACGTTCACCAGGTAGATTCCCGCCATTCTGGGATGGCTCACCCCGGCCCGCTCGCCGAGCTTGAGCAGGGCGAGCAGGCCCCAGACCCGGCCGGGCAGGAACTTTCCGAGGAGGCCGACGAAGAACATCCGGACACCGGCGGTGACCGGCACCGGCACGCCGGTCGTCGAGATGGTCAGCAGCCAGGCACGGGCGGCGCAGAGCAGGCCGCCGGAGGTGACCACCAGGGCGGCGGCCAGCGCCGGCACCGTCCGGGGACGGGTCAGCTGGCCGAGCGTCGACCAGTCCTGGTCACGGAGTGCGAACGCGACGACGATGCAGACGGCGACCACGAACGCCCCGACGACCAGCCGCCCGACGGGCCGGCGACCACGCCGGACAGTGCCGGGTGCCGGCTCTCGGCCGGCGGGTGTCGGCGCGTCTGTGACCATGACGGCCTGCTCCTTTCCTCGTGTCGGATGGTTCGTCGGCGGGCCGCCCGCACAGGGCGGATCGTGGCCCGAGCAGGCTCCCCAAAACGACAATCATCAATGGGTCGATGGTAGGGGCCGGCTTCCGGGCCGGCCAAGGTGGCAGAGCCCCATCCGCCGACAGGCTCCATGAAGGTGGCGGCACCGGCTACGACCAAGGACGCGCGACGCCTCGACCAACGGCGCGTACGGATGCAGCCGGGGCGCAGGCGCACCGCCGGGTCGGACGACACGCGGGCGGGCGGAGCGGAGGCTGTCGGACGGGATTACGCCGTCCGCACCGCAGCACGACGAACAGGCCAACCAGGTCCAACCGGTAAGGATTCAAGTTGATTTATATGGGTAAATTGCTAAAGAAAAGCTTATGGCCAGCAAAATCAAAGACGGAGACCAACCAAGCGGCCTGAGCAGAGACGATCTAATCCCGACACTCAAACCCCGTAAGGGGTGGATGTTCCAGTCGGGAGCGCTATCATAAGTCTCCGTGACAGGAGTCGGCGGGGAGGCCTCTTGAGAACTGGGCGTGACGCGGACGCGGCCCGAAGCACGGACACCACGGGGATCCTCGACGAGGTCCTCAGCGCGTTCACCAGGGCCCTGCGGCAGCAGGGCAACCAGTTGATCAGCCGGCCGGAGGTCGCCGAACAGCTCGCCGACCAGGTCGCATCGGTCCTCGACGACGTGGCGGCTCAGCTCAGACTGCCGGACACCTTCCGGATAACACTGACGGGTGAGGCTCGGCTGCCCAGTGTCGAAATCGGTGCGCAGCGGGCCGAGCACGGCATCCACCCGGTGGAGTCGCTACGCGCCGCCATCACGTTGTTCGAGGTCGGCCTGCCAATCATCAGTCGCGAATTCGCGCCCACCGACAGCATCAGCGCGACCCGGATCAGCAAACTGTTCCATGAGGCGATCATGGCGCGAGTCGCCGTCGGATCCCTGTCCTACGTGACGTTCCTGATGACAAAGCTGCAGGAGTCCCGGCAGGAGGAGCGGCGACGGATAGCTCGGGAGTTGCACGACCGGGTGCTGCACGGCATGAGCCTGACGCTGCACCGACTGGACCTGAACCGGCACTACGCCGAACACGACCAGGCGCGTGCGCGGGCCAATCTCGACAGCGCGGTCGAGTACCTCGGCGAGGCGGTGCGTACCGTGCAGCAACTGTCCGCCGAACTGCGCCGTTGTGTCGGCGAGGAGGGCCTGGCGAGCGCGCTGCGCGAATACCTGAAGGTGACGACGCCACCATCGGTACGGGTCTCGCTGCGCATCACCGGCGACGCCAAGGCCCTGCCTCCGGATACCACCGAGGAGCTCTACCTGATCCTGCGCGAGGCGGTCCGCAACGCGCTACGCCACGCCGCACCACGCCGACTGGACGTCACCGTCAATGCAGCTGCCACCGAGGTGCGCGCCGTGGTCTCCGACGACGGCCGGGGCTTTGATTCGAGTGGCCCGTACCGGGCCGGCGGCGGACTACCGTCGATGCGGGAGCGGGCGTTGCTGCTTCGGGGCCGACTCTCCGTCGTCAGCGAGCCGGGTAGGGGCACCCGCGTGGAGGTACGGGTCCCGCTGATGAAGAGCGGGCTTTGACCGCCCCGGACCGGCCGCAGATCCGGGTCTGTCTCGCCGACGACCACGCGCTGATGCGTGACGGCATCCGCGAGATGCTCTGCACCGATGCCAAATTCACGGTCGTCGGCGAGGCGTCGACCGGGCCGGAGGCGGTGGCCGTGTGCGTCCGGTTACGACCCGACGTCCTGCTGCTTGACGTGGAGATGCCCGGCCTCGGCGCCGCCGCCGTCGTCCGTCAGGTCGGCCGGTCCGCCCCACAGACCCGGGTCGTCGTGGTAACCATGCACGACGACCCCGACCTCGTGTCCGAACTGCTGACGGCCGGCGCGGTCGCGTACCTACTCAAGACGATCCTGCGGGACGAACTCGTCGCCGCCGTCCGGTCCGTGGTGCGCCGGCCCGTGCAGAACGTCCTGCTGGCGGTGTCCCGCGCGACCGTGGAACGGCTCGACCGGCAGCGACCGCGCACCACGCCACCGTTGACAGGACGGGAGTTGGAGGTGCTGCGGTTGACCGCCGAAGCGCTGAGCAACGCCCAGATCGCCGGTCGGCTGTGCATCACGGAGGCCACCGTCAAACGGCACCTGACGAACATCTACGCGAAGCTGCACGCGGTGTCGCGAGTCGACGCGATCCGCAAGGCTACTGCGGCGCGGCTGATCAAGCCGGCGCCGCAGGCACCGGTCAACTGACTGGGCTCGCCCGCATCGCCGCACTTCGGCGCTCCCCGGTGCCGGGCCGATCGGACGCCCGGCGATCGGACCGTTTCCGGACTGACTCGCCACCGTTGGCTCACTTCTTGATGATCAAGTCGTTACTTTGAGTGTCGACGATACGACAGGTCAGATGATTTCTTGTCATGTCGACAAAAAGCTATGGTCGAGTGGTGCTCGATGACATATGGGAACCGCCCCGGATCCTGCTCACTGTCGATCTCGTGATCCTCACCCTGCGCGATGGTCGCCTATACCTGCTCCTCGTGCGGCGCGGCGTCGAGCCGTTCGCTGGGCAGGCGGCGCTGCCTGGTGGATTCCTCGCCGATGAGCGAGAGGACATCCTCGGCGCCGCCCGCCGGGAGCTGCGGGAGGAGGCAGGGCTCACCGACATCCCGCACCTGGAGCAGCTCGGTACATACGGCGACCCCGACCGTGACCCTCGTGGACGCGTAGTCTCCGTCGCCCACCTCGCCGTCGTGCCGCGCCTTCCCGAGCCCATCGCCGGAACCGACGCCGCAGCCGCCGAGTGGACTCCGGCCGACGATGTACTCGCGGCGCGGGTACCGCTTGCCTTCGACCATCTCCGCATCGTCGTCGACGGGGTGGAGCGTGCTCGTTCCAAGTTGGAGCACACCGGGCTCGCGACCGCTTTCTGCCCCGAGGTCTTCACCCTCACGGAGCTGCAGCAGGTCTACGAGGCCGTCTGGGGTACGCCGCTCGACCCCCGCAACTTTTACCGCAAGGTCCAGGGCACGAAGGGCTTCGTGGTCCCCGCCGGTCCGCCGCGCGCCACGGGCACCGGTCGCCCGGCCCGCGTCTACCGCGCTGGCCCGTGCCAGAACCTCTACCCACCCATGATCCGCACGGATTCGGCCGTCACATCCGGAGGAGATGAGAGATGACCAGACCTGTGGTCGTGCTCACCGCACTGGACCTCGAGTACAACGCAGTCCGCGAACGTCTCACGAAAGTCGAACCGCACGTTCATCCGATGGGCACGCGATTCGAACGTGGAACTGTGGCCGGAGGCTCCTGTGAGATCATTCTCGGCCTTGTCGGCAAGGGGAACCATCCCTCCGCTGTCATCGCCGAGCGCGCCATGACCGAGTTCGATCCGGAAGCGGTCATCTTCGCCGGCGTGGCCGGGGCGCTCTGGCCCTCCGTCGGCCTCGGCGACGTCGTCGTGGCCACCCACGTGTACGCCTATCACGGCGGCACCAGCGAGAGCGACGCGTTCCGCACCCGACCTCGCGTGTGGGAGATCCCCCATGTCTGTGATCAGCTCGCCCGGCATCTTGAGCGGGAGCGGGGCTGGGCGCAGGGTCTCTCCGGAGGCGTGCCCCAGGTGCGGTTCGGCCCGATCGCCGCTGGAGAGGTCGTCCTCGATTCGGCGTCCTCGCCCGAGGCCACGCGTATCCGTGATCACTACAACGACGCGTTGGCAGTGGAGATGGAGTCCGCCGGGGTCGCCCAGGCCGCCCACCTGAACCGCTCTCTGCCGGCCGTCGTCGTCCGCGGCATCAGCGACCGCGCCGACGGGACCAAGGTCCACACCGACGGCGAGAACTGGCAGCCGCGTGCCGCCGCCAACGCCGCGGCCTTCGCCCTCGCGCTCGCTCAGGAGCTCGGGGCGCAGTATGGCTCCTCCCCTCGCCGTCCTCGGAAAGAAGCAGGTGATGCGCCGATGTCCGGCTCTGTCAGAAACGTCGCCAAGGGCAACGCCCACGTCGGATTTCAGGCACATACCGTTCACCACGCGACCGTCTACGGCGCGCCAGGCGGTCCCGGCAGGGAGACATTCCACGACCAGCTCGCAGACTTGCGCGCCGCGCTCCGTAAGTGCCATGAGGCGGGTGACGTCGATACGGTCACGTACCGCGCTGCGGAGCACGAGATGGATGCCGCCGCCGCAGAGGTACCTCCGGCCGACGACGAGGCACGCAGCCGTGCGACCACCGCCCTGCGGAAGCTGCGCGGCCTGCTACTGGACTGGACGGACCTCTCCACGCGGGTCGCGGGGCTCACAGCGGCTCTACGGGCCCTGTCATGAGCGCCGGGCCGCAGGAAGCATCGTTCACCAATATCGCGAGCGGCGATGCCCGGGTGGGTTTCCAGGCCCAATGGGTCCACATCGAAGGCGGGTACCACGTCAGCGAGGACGACCCGCCTGAGCGGCAGTTCGAGGTCGGCCTCCGCTACCTGGGGATCAGCGCGCAGTCCGAGGCGAGGGCGCTGATCATAAAAGCAGTCGCCCGAGGCTACACGAACTCCCGCACCTATTTCTACCTGGCGCTCGCACTGCTGAGCGGCCGTACCGTGCAGAGCCTGACGGACCAGGAACTCAAGCAGCTGGCAAAGGTGCGCCGTTGGGCGACACAACGCTCCGAAGATCCCTGGACCCGGGGCATCGATGTCGTCGGCTCGCTGCTGGACTCGCTGCCGCAGACCACGGCGGAGACTCCCGACCCGGCCGCGATCGGCGCGGTGGTCAAGGAGTTCGAGTCGCTCGACCCGTCCCTACAGGAGAGTATCCTCAACCATCTCGAGGTCTTCCTGGCCGGCCCGCACCAGGACTGGACCTGGCAGAAGACGTTCGCGGCCGCGCGGCGGGACAGGACGGCCAACGACCGGACGCAGCGCGTCTGGAAGTTCTTCCAGCCCAAGCCGATACCTCCTCGGCAGGTTCCGCCGCACCCACTCCGCACCAGCGCGGCGGACTTCCTGCGCGCCATCGGCGGCTCGGCACTGCTCCTCGTCACGGGCCTATTGGTGATCAACTACGCTTTGACGCACTCGTGGCCCCGCTCGGCCGGCTACCTGATGGTCGCTCTTGGAGCCGCCGTCGTGGCGGTCCGGGCGAGATTCACGATCAAACTCGCTCAGCATCGACGGCGAATGGTCCGCCAACGTTTCACCTTCACACCACAGCGTGTTCCCGCACAGTCCGACCGGTTCGCCTCAGCGATGGACTCCCTGTTCGACCGCTACTTCGGACGTTACCTGCCGCAGGGCCTGGCCCGGGAGACGTGGCTGGCGGAAACGGCGGGCATCCGGCAGTCGCTGCGCAACGAGCTGGTCGAGCTGTATCGCGAGCAATCGGTCGACGCCAAGCGGGTCGCCTGGCTAGTGAGATTCCTCGCCAGCGACGTCAAACGGCGGTGGCTCAGCGGCGAGCTCACAACAGATCCCGAGAACTCGCGAGTGCCACCCCCGACGTGGGCCGCCCTCGGCGCGGCCGTGTTCGCCCTGGTCATTGCCGGGCCACTTCTCCTATGGCAGGCCCTCGTCGAAGCACCGTTCACGACGGCGATCGCGACGGCCGGCGTCGTGGCCGGGGCTCGCCTCGCCATCCAGGGCTGGCATGCAATCCTGCTCGAGCGCCACCGCTACCGGGACGACGTGGTCCGGGTCCGGCACGACTATGAGCACCGGTGCGCGGCGTACGACAGGTGGGTGCGCAAGTTGGAATCGAAGCCGACCGACGCGGAGATGGCGCACTGGCTCGACTGCGATCGCAAGACCCTTGTCCAGGACACGCTGCGGCACTACCGCTTAGCCGCGCAGGACGTCATAGCGCACGCATTCATCGAGGCACCCGTGCCCGGGTGCAAGCGGGCCCGAGTCAGCAAAGGACCATGGCGCTACTCGCGATACAAACTCTTCCTCTTCCTACTCACCAAGGACGGCGTCCGCCAGGTCACAGTCACCCTCGACTTCGAGACCACGGGATTCGGCGACCAGCAGCGCCTCACATACCAGTACAACTCGGTCGTGGCGGCGCACGTCGTCGATGCCCGCAACGGCGAGAAGAAGCTCTCCCTGACCCTGACGAACAATCCCCGCGACGAGCTGACGATCACTGGCGAGTGGCCAGGCATGCCGGAGCTCGGCGACGACGACCGCATCGCCTCCCAGGTCTCCCTCGACGCCTCGGGCCTCGATCGCACTCTGCATTTGCTGGAAGGCATCGCCGCCGAGGGCAAGGAGTGGATCACCCACGAGAACCGCCGGGAACGCGCCGGCCTACGACGGCTCGTCGCGGCGATGGAGGACTGACCCGCTTTGAATGCCAACTTGCCCGCTTGGTGAAGTTGCAGCCGGCTAGAATGGTGGTAATTTGCACATTATTACCCCTAATGCCCTGTTAGTACGAGTGGGGTGGTGGGGAGTCGACCGAGGACGGGTACGGGGGCGAAGGCTTCGGCGTACCGGACACCGGCGCGTCCGCCGTGGAGGCGGGCCAGGGTTTCCGCCATGGGGCCGAAGTGCTCGGTGATGGGCTGGGACTGGTGGACGGCGAGTGCTGTGATCTTGGTCCACCGCAGCGGTAGCAGGGCGTCGTCGTCGGTGGGTCGGCTGGCCTTGTACCCGTCGTGTTCCTGCTGCCGGGCCTGCGAGCCGTGTTCGCCGTCCCAGACGACGATGACTTCGGGGCTGCCGCCGGGGATCTCGTTGCGGATCGCGACCCGTAGCAGGGCGAAGAAGGCGAACAGCCCGGTGAGCAGGCGGGTCTTGTCGCGGGAGTAGATCGGTGCGGGGAAGCCGAAGGTGGCTCCCCACAGGAGGTTGTGTCCATCGACGAGCAGCAGCGGCACGGCGGCTGCGGTGTCGGCGGGGATCGGGAGCGTTGGCTGCATGGGGCGACCGCCCATCAGCTCACCACCTTCAGGAGTTGGCCAGCGATGTGGGCGGGTCGATAGTCCCGCGCGCGGTAGTAGCCGACCCTGGAGATGCGTTTGTAGCGTACCGGGTCGTGCAGGAGCTGGTCGGCGGCGCGCCACAGCCCTGCGTGACCGCTGGTCTGCGCGACGATGACGCCACCGTCGCCGTCGCCGATGAGCGTCGGGAGGTGGTTGACGTCGAGGGCGATGACGGGGGTGCCGACGGACATTGCTTCGAGGGCGACCAGGCCGAACGTCTCGGCCAGGGAAAGGCACGATGCAGACGCTGGCGGCGGCGAGCAGCTGCGTGACGCCCTTCTCCGGGCCCAGACGCGCGACGACGCGGATCGGATCTTCCCATAGGTGACTGCGTGAGCGGGTCTACTCGTCGGCAAGACGCGGCGACCCGGGGGGCGGTGCGGCCCATCTTCATGTCGAACTTCCGCACAAGTCGACCGCGCCGCCCCACCTGACCCGCCTCTCCCGAGGTCGCCCAAGCCAAGCCCGTGTGGAGCAGGACAACCGGTTAACGAAAGACGTCACCTCTGGAAAGCGGCCACGCTCCCCCTGCGCTCCCCGGCAAGGACGGACAGCAACAAGCCCGTTACCAGATGTCCGGCAACGGGCTTGCGACGTGCTTGTACGGCTGGTGGGCGATACTGGGTTTGAACCAGTGACCTCTTCCGTGTCAAGTAACGATCATGGCCCCGTGGCCCGTCCCAGAACAGCCGCTGACCTGTGCTCCGACGTCCGCCACCGTCCGCCGACGTCCGGGGTAGATCACCCTGATTGACGCTCAGTTAGACGCTCGGTCCCAGCGTCAGCGACCTCGGTCAAACTTGCCACAGAGCCTGCGCACGGCTTGGCCATAAACTCTCGCTTGCAAGCTCTGCGCACTACGTCCGGCCCCATCCGCGCAAGTCTCTGACCTCGCTTGGGTCCGATACTCACCTTCCCTGACTCCCCACGTCCGGTCCGGTTGCTGTCACCACTGCTGTCGACAGCAACCGAGTAATGGGCGTCGTCGGAGGACCTCGCCCGGAGTGTCAGCTTGAAGATCGCCGGGCACCGGCCCGCACTAGGCCAACCGGCCAGGTCACGCAGGCCCTGGCTGCCTGGGGCTGTCCCTGATTTATCCGGCCTACTTGCACTCCAGCGGCACGACCAACCAGGAGGTTGCCGCCGGTCCGCAGGCTCGTTCGATCGCTGGGCGTGGCAGCTGTCTGGACCGGCGGTCGGCATCGGGAGCCAAGTTATCCACTGTTGATCGTCTCGATGGTGGCCTACTCATGGCGTGGATCTGATGAACATTGGCGGCTACGTTGGTGCTGGCTGTTCGGACGGTGTGGATGGTTGTCCCGACTCGCGATTATGAGAGTGTGATGAGTAGGACACTGAGGATGATCGTGGCAGCGGGGCTGCTGCTGACTGCGTTGGCACTGGGCGGGTTCGCGCTGTTCCTCCGTGATCAGGGGGTTGAACGGGCGGGCCAGTGGGTCTCGGTAGTGGGCTTCTTCATCTCGACGGCGCTCGGGGTACCCGGGTTGGCGGTCGCGTGGTTGGCGTGGCGGCGTCCGTCGGGCACTTCGATTGCGGGTGCGCCGGCTGCTGGTCTCAGGACGGCCCGCAGTGGTTCCATCTCGCAGAACAACACCGGTGGCGTGAATGTGGCCAGCACGGGTGTGATTGGTGACGTTCGACTGCCTAATGAGATGAAGTGACACAGGGCATCCGTCGCTCAGGCGGAATAGATCAGAAGAACACGGGCGGGGTAAACCTCGCCGTATCGGGCGTAGTCGACTCTCTGTCATTCGGCGCGGCGTCGATCCCGCTGGAAGTGGCGCATCTCGATCCAGCACAGGTGCTCGCCGACGTGGAGGCGTCCACCTTCGTTGGAAGGGAATGGCTGATTGCACAGCTTGATCAGTTTCTCGGAAGCAGGCCGTGCGGCTATATCTGGATTGAGGCAGACGCGGGCTTGGGTAAGACCGCACTTGCGGCCTGGCTTGTGCAAACAAGAGGCTATGTTGCGCACTTCAGCCGCCAGGCTAGCGGCGGCGCCATATCCGCCATGCAGAACCTTGCAGCACAGTTGATCACGACGCAAGGGCTAGCGAGGTCGGTAGCACCGGGTGGAATGTTGCCCGACTGGGCTGTGACAGGACCTGGCTTCGCTTCCTTGTTGGCTAAGGCCGCACCGGGACCGGGTGGCCGACTGGTAGTGGTTGTTGACGGGCTTGACGAGCTGGGTGAAGCACCGTCAGGCCGGCTGCCGTTGGAACTGCCACCGGTGTTGCCGCCGGGGATATTCGTGGTCGCGACATACCGGACGGGTTACCAACGGGGTGAGGCCGCATGTCCAGCGACTACATTGCGTATCGCGGCAGCCGATCAGCGCAACCAACACGACCTGCATCGGTATCTGGCGCACCTAGCCTCAGATGACGTAATGATCGCCAGGCTGGCCGAGTCGGGCATCTCTACGCAAGAGTTTTGCGAGGTGCTGGCAAGGAGGTGCGGTGGCGTATGGGTATACCTGCGATATCTGCTAGCCGAGATTCGCTATGGCTTGCGGCGCGCAGACGATGTCGAGAACCTGCCAGATGACCTGTGGGGTTTCTACCGTCGACAGGTTCATCAATGGCAGAAGTCCTCGCACTGGCCCCAGCTCCGAGCCGTATTGGCAGCCCTGGCTGTGGTGGGCGAGCCGGTCGACGTATCGATGTTATCGCGATTCGCTGACATCGGTGACAAAAGGCTAGTGCGGCGGTGTGTTGACTACTGGGTGCGGCCATTTTTGACAGTTCACGGAACTATGTCGCGGCAGTATGCGATCTACCATGCCAGCTTTCGGCAGTTCCTCTCTGGCGAATTGGCGCCAGCTCGCATGGGTGAGCATCCAGACGATTGGCATATTGTGGCGATTGAGTTCGCCTCGGCAATGGTCGGCGCGCATGGCGCCGTGGCGGACACGTACCTAAATTTGTTTGGCGGATTGGACCACGGATTGGATAAGCTCGCCGTCGAGCCGGAGTTGGCAGATCGAGATGGCGGATACGCGTTACGACATACTGCTCGGCACCTGGTGCAAGCAGATCGCGGTGAAGACCTGCATCGATTGCTATTCTGCGACCACCCGGCGGCGGGTAGTCGACGGATTAATCTCTGGTTTGATGCACACGACCGGGCGTCGACGCTCGATGACTATCTGTCAGACATCAATCTAGCTCGTCAGGTTGCGGAAGCAGCTACCAACGAACAGCAAGGAGTAGGTACGCTCTTGGCTGGGTTCGGACTGGAGTTTAGGTACGCGTTGATGTATGCGAGCGTGCACACCGTCACCAATAACATCAACCCGGACCTGTTGTGCGCTCTTGTCGAAGAGCGGATATGGAACGTCCGACGGGCATTAGGACACGCCCGCCGTTTAGCCGACGAACTGCACCGCAGCGATGCTCTGACCGGCCTGGCGCCCTATCTGAATCCCGACCAGCTGACCACGGCACTCGACGCCGCCACCACAATCACCAACGAAAACGTACGAGCGGAGGCGTTGACCGGCCTGGCACCCCACCTGAATCCCGACCAGCTGACCACGGCACTCGACATCGCCACCACAATCGCTGACGAGCATCCACGGGCGAGGGCGTTGACCGGCCTGGCGCCCTATCTGAATCCCGACCAGCTGACCACGGCACTCGACGCCGCCAC
>NZ_JBHMIP010000040.1:0-45000 GCF_048060245.1 Micromonospora sp. LOL_014 | reverse complement strand
ACGAGACCGGCACACGACACCAGATTCGGATCGTCGAACGTCGCGCGCACCACTGGCGCGTCCTCCTGTGGTGGCTCAGCCGATGCGGCCGACACCGCCGAACAGGTAGACCTCGGGCTCGTCGGACTCCGGGTCAGGGCGCCAGCGTGAGCAGGTGACGACGCCGGGTTCCAGCAGGTCCAACCCGTCGAAGAAGCGTTCGAGCTCCACCTTGGTCCTGGCGCGGATCGGCGTGCCGCCGCGTTCGGTGGTCTCCCGCATCACGCGCAGCATCGGCTCGCCGTGGATCTCCGCCGTGGAATGGGTGAGCACCAGGTGGCTGCCGGCGGGCAGCGCCTGCACCAGTTGCGCGACGGAGCCGTACGCCACGTCGTCGTCCAGGATGTGGTTGACGACGCCGAGGAGCATGAGCCCGATCGGCTGCGTGAAGTCGAGCGTCCGCCGCGCGGACGCGAGGATCGCGTCCGGCTGCCGCAAATCGGCTTCGACGTAGTCGCAACTGCCTTCCGGCGTGCTGGTCAGCAGCGCACGCGCATGTGCCATGACGAGCGGGTCGTTGTCGATGTAGACCACCCGGCAGCGCGGCTCGAGGGACTGTGCGACCTCGTGGGTGTTGTCCGCCGAGGGCAGACCGGTGCCGACGTCGAGGAACTGGCGGATACCGACGTCCCTGACGAGGAACCTGACCACGCGCTGGAGGAACGCACGCTCGGACTTGGCTCCGATGGGGATGTCCGGGATGTGCGCGATGACCTCATCGCCGGCGGCCCGGTCGACCGCGAAGTGGTCCTTGCCGCCGAGCCAGTAGTTCCAGATCCGCGCCGAGTGCGGAACGGCGGTGTCCATCTTAGAGCCTGAGGGGAGCTCCCAGTCCTCGGTCATGGAACGATTCTTTCGCACCGGCGGGGTGATGACGCAACTGGGGCGGCGGTTCGACGGCCCGGCCGAGCTCCGGACTACGAGCTGAAGCTCACCGCCGATGTCCTGGCACAGCTGGTCGCCGACTACGGTATCGCCGCTGCGGAGCTGACCTCGCCGATCACGGTGACCAGCGAGCGGGATCTCGTGGTGTCGATCCTCGGGTATGTCGCTCGGGGCGGCGAACATGACGTCGCCTCCGCCCCGGCGCTGGAGCTCTTCGCCGGCCGGTTCCCGCACCGGTGGCGCTGGGCGGCACCCACCGGTACGGGCCGGGATCCTGATGAGCCGCCTCGGCGTGCCGTCGACCTTGCACCTGGTCAGCGTCGACGACACCGTACGTCGGCTGCTGCCACCGGACGGCGCGTACCTGTCCAGCGGCGTCGAGGACACCTTGCACCCGCACCTGATCGTCCAGTACGACCAGGGTCTGCGGATCCGCGCCGGAGAGATCGACATCACCGCGCCGTTCCCGAACCGGCTGATCTACCTCAACGACCCGGCCAACAGCACGATGCTGCTCAGCGGCGAGTTCGGCGACCGGCTCAGCCGGGCCGACGTGTTGCTGATCTCCGGATTCAACGCCATGCGCTCCGCCGAGAAGCTCGACCGCCGACTCGCCGAGCTGCGCGTGCACATGCGGCGGTTGCCACCCGGGCGGTGACCTACTTCGAGGACGCCGCCTACCACGAGCCCGCGCTCAACCGCCGGGTTCTGGCCGCGCTGCGCGACGCGATCGACGTGTACGGACTGAACGAGGACGAGACGCAGTCCTGTCTCGGGCACCCGGTCGACCTGCTGTCGGCGGCGGAGGTCGCCGACGCGCTGCCGGCCATGCACGCGCTCGTGTCCGTACCGATGCTGGTCCTGCACACGAAGTACTGGGCCGCTGCCTTCGTGACCTTGGCAGACGGGCTCTCCGAACACGGTGACCTCGACCAACGGCTCCGACCTGCCGAACGATCGCTACCGGGACGCGGCGGTCAGCACGGGCATCGGGATCTCGAAGTGCACCACCCGGGAGGCGTGCGGGCTGCCGTCGCGGGGGTCGTGCACCACCTCGGCCACGCTCCGCCAGAACGCCTCCGCCCCGGGGACCCCGGTGTCGGTGTGCAGGTAGACCGCCCGGTAGCCGGGGTGTCCGGCGGCGAACGCGACGGCCCGTCGGACCAGTGCGCGGGCCAGCCCGTTGCGGCGGTGTTCCGGGCGTACGTAGACCCGGAACAGTTGGGCGGTGCTCGCCGCCGGGTAGCGGTCGACGAGCCAGCGGGGATGCGGCGGGCTGTTCGGCGCGGCGGCGCGGACGGCGGTGGTGGCGACCACCTCGTCGCCCTTGACCGCGACGAACAGCGCATGCCGCTCCGGCCGTAGGTAGGTGCCGGCGAGGTCGATGACGTCGGCGTGCCACCGCGGCTGGTAGCCGTAGCCGAACACCTGGTAAAAGGTGTCGAGCATGACGCTGCGGGCACCGTCGAGGTGCTGCGGCGTGGCGGTACGGATGTCGTACGGACCGATGTTCTGGTCGTTCACGTGGTGCTCATCTCTCCGGTACTGGACGTGGTTGCGGGTCGCGGCAGATGTCGCGGCAGGTCGGGGTCGCGCGGTCGCGGCAGGTCAGGGTCGAGCAGGGCGCGGGTCAGCGGCTGCCGGCCGGCGCGCAGCACGGTGGCGGCGGGACCGTGTTCCACGACCCGGCCGTGGTCGAGCACGGTGACGTGGTCGGCGAGCCGGTCGACCACGTCCGGGTCGTGCGTGATGACCAGCAGCGCGAGCCGGTGGGCGCGGCACACTTCGTCGAGCAGGTCGAGGATCCGGTCCTGGTTGACGCGGTCGAGACCTGACGTGATCTCGTCGCAGACCAGCAGCCGGGGTCGGGCCACCAGGGCGCGGGCCAGAGCGGCGCGTTGCAGTTCACCGCCGGAGAGCCGGTCGGGGCGGCGGGCGGCGAGAGCATCGTCGATCCCGACCTGACGCAGCAGGTCGTGGGCGGTCCGCAGCGCGTCGACGGTCGGTTGGCGGTGCAGCCGTACGGCGGGGCGGGCGACCTGGTCGAGCAGGGCGGCGGACGGCTGGAAACTGGCCCGCGGATCCTGGAAGACGTACTGCACGGTGGTGAGGTCGCCCCGCTGCCGGCGGTCGATCGAGCCGGCGAGCCGGCGGCCGTCGAGTTCGATACTGCCGCCGCTCGGTGGGTGCAGGCCGGCCAGGCAGCGGGCGACGGTGGTCTTGCCGCTGCCGGAGCGGCCGACCAGGGCGAGGCGCTGTCCGGGGCCGATGACCATGTCGATGTCGTGCAGGACGGTGCTGCCGTGGTGCGCTGCGGTGAGCCCGGTGACCCGCAGCAGCTGACCGACACCGCCCGGCGGGTCAGCGGCGGGGGTCCGCGCTGGTCGAGCTGGGGTGTCATGGAGGACCGCGTCCGGTGGACCGGAGGCGACGACGGTGCCCCGGTCGAGCATGAGGACGCCGTCGGCGACCGCCCGGACCAGGTGCAGGTCGTGGGTGAGCAGGACGACCGCGACGCCGGAGCCGGCGAGACTGCGCAGTTCGGCGGCGACGTCGCGGCGGTTGAGGCTGTCCTGCCCGGTGGTCGGTTCGTCGGCGACCAGGACGCGGGCACCGGCCAGCAGGGCGTGCGCGATGACCAGCCGCTGCTGCTGGCCGCCGGAGAGCTGGTGCGGGTAGCGCCGCAGCAGGTCGCGGTCGTCCGGCAAACCGACCCGGGCCAGCACCGCCCGGACCGCCTGCCGGATGGCCGCGCGCCGCGTTCGGCGCGACGGCGCCGGGGTGTGCCGGCGGGCGATCTCACGCAGCACCGGACCGATCCGGCGTACCGGGGTCAGCGCCGCCGCTGGCTGCTGCGGAACGTAGCCGACGGTGCCGCCGGTCGGCGGTGTGTCGGGGGTGACCGGGCGACCGTCGATCTCGATGCCGCCGGTCAGCCGGACGCCGGGGCCGGCTTCGCCGAGCAGCGCCCGCCCGAGCGTGGTCTTGCCGCTGCCGGACGGACCGACGACGGCGAGGACGTCGCCGGCCGGCACGGTGAACGACACGTCGCGCAACAGCCGCTGTCCAGCGGCGTCGGCGCACAGCCCGTCGACCCGGATCACTTCGCGACCTCCGGCCGGGCGGCCAGCAGCTGATCGGTGACCAGGTTGACCCCGACGGCGAGCGCGACGAGCAGCGCGGCGGGCACCACGACCGCCCACGGCTGCAGGAAGATCCCGGCGCGGTTGCGGTCGACCATGACGGCCCAGTCGGCGGCGTCCGGGGCGACGCCGATGCCCAGGAAACTGGCGGTGGCGACGAGGTAGACGGCGCCGATGAACCGGATCCCGGCGTCGGCGAGCAGGACCCGGCGGATGCCCCGGGCGACGTACCCGACCGCCCGCCGCCACCACGTCTCCCGGTAGAGCCGCATCGCTTCCATCGCGGGTCCGTGGGCCAGCGGCAGGGCCGCGGCGCGGGTGATCCGGGCGATCTCCGGCAGGGCGATGACGGCGACGACTACCACCAGCGTCACCGGCCCCCGGGGTGCGGTGGCGGCGAGCAGGATGAGCAGCAGCAGCGACGGGACGGCGAGGAGCAGGTCCAGCGGGCGCATCAGCACCTCGTCGAGCCAGCGGCGGCGGGTGAGCGCGGCGACCAGACCGACGGGTACGCCGATCAGGTAGGCCAGGGCGGTCGCGGCGGCGGCGACCGCGACGACGGACCGGCCGCCGAGCAGGAGCTGCCCGGTGACGTCCCGGCCGACGAAGTCGGTGCCGAGCAGCCCTGCCTGGGCGAACGGCCGGGTCCGGTCCGCGCCGGTGCCGACCAGGGCCAGATCGACCAGGGCCGGACCGGCGAGAGCGAGCAGCAGCGGTACGGCGAGCAGGACGACCCCGGTGAGCAGGCGCGGAACCCGGCCGGTCCGCCGAGCCCGGCTGATAATTGGAGCCCGGCCGGTCATCGGGCACCGGCCATACGCGGGGCGAGCCGGAACGCGATCAGGTCGGCGGCCAGGTTGACGACCACGGTGGTGACCGCCACGATCACGCACAGCCCCTGGACGGTGGGGACGTCCCGGGCGGCGACCGCGTCGACCAGGGCGGTGCCCAGACCGGGGATGACGAAGACCGCCTCGACGACGATGACGCCGCCGAGCAGCCAGTCGGTGGTCCGGGCGAGCTGCTGCACGACCGGCGCGGCGGCGGTGGGCAGCGCATGGGCCAGCCACCGGCGACGGGCACCGAGGCCGAGGCGTCGGGCGTGGGCCACGTACTCGGAGCGCAGCGCGTCGACCATGCCGGCGCGGGTGAGCCGGCTGAGTGAGCAGATCGGTCGGGCCAGCAGCACCAGCAGCGGCAGGACCAGCACGGCAGGCTGGGCGAGCAGGTTGGGGCCGGTGCCGACGGCGGTCGGCGGAAACCAGCCCAGCCGTACGCCGAAGACCGCGACCAGCAGGATGGCCAGGGCGAACTCCGGTACCGCGTAGAGACCGACGGCGACGGCGCTGATGGCGCGGTCGAGCCGGCCGCCTTCGCGCCGGGCGGCGAGCATGCCGAGGCCGATCGCGAGCGGGACGAGGACGAGCAGCGTCGCGGCGGCCAGCAGTACGGTCGCTGCGGCGCTGCCGACGATCATGTCCAGGACCGGCCGTTGGGAGATCAGCGATACGCCGAAGTCTCCGTGCAGCAGCCCGGCGAGCCAATCGAGGTACCGCTGCCAGGGTGGCTGGTCGAGGTCGAGCTGTTCGCGGATCAGCGCAATCCGCTCCGGGTCGGGCTGGTCACCGGCGATCACCACCGCCGCGTCGCCGGGCAGCGCCTCGGTGAGCACGAACACGATGGTGGTGATGCCGGCGACCTGCCCGACGCCGAGCAGCAGCCGCCGAACCGTGTAGCGGGTCAGGCTCAAGCCAGCCACACCTTGTCGAACCGGGCCCAGTCGAGGGTGTTGGCGGGTGCCTCGGCGGACACGCCGCCGACCCGGGGCGCGGTGGCGACGAGGAAGTCGGCGAAGCCCCACACCAGCAGCCCGCCCTCGGCGTGCAGCATCCGCTGCATCTCGCCGTACGCCTGCCGCCGGCCCGCTTCGTCGGCGGTGGAGACGGCGGTGGCGTAGAGGTCGTCGAACTCGGGCCGCGTCCACTTGGTGGCGTTCGTCGTCGAGGTGCTCAGCAACCGCTGCGAGATGTGGGTCTCGATCGGCATGGCACCGGAGCGGAAGCAGGCCATCACTCCGTTGTCGAGCACCTCTCGCCAGTACGTGTCCTTGTTGCGTTGCACCGGTTCGACGTTCAGCCCGACCGCGCGGGCCTGGTCGGCGAAGACACTGGCCGCCTCGACGAACCCGGCGGCCACCGGCGCGGTGTCCAGCGGGATTCGCAGCCCTCGCGCGCCGGCCCGGTCGATGAGCGTGCGGGCCCGGTCGAGGTCGGGTTCGCGCTGCGGGATGTCGTCGGCGTAGTACTGGTAGCCCTTGCCGAACAGGTCGTTGCCGATCTGCCCGGAGCCGGACAGGACCGTCTCGACCAGCTGCTGCCGGTCGGTGAGCAGGAACATCGCCTCCCGTAGGTCCCGGTTGTCGAACGGGGGCCGGTCCAGCTTCATGGTGAAGCCCTGCAGGCCGCTGTTGGCCATCCGGGTGATGGCGATCCGGTCGTCGGCGGCGTAGCTGCGGGCCGTGGTGGGGCTGATGTCGTGCGCGTACTCGACCTGCCCGGCGAGCAGGGCGTTGACCCGCGCCGACTCCTCGTTGGCGATCACGTACTCCAGCTCGTCGAGGTGCGCGGCGCCGTCCCAGTAGTCCGGGTACCGGGCCAGCAGCAGCGACGTACCGGGGGTGAAGCTGCTGAACGTGAACGGTCCGGAGCCGATTGGCCGGTCGAACGATTCGCTGCCCTCGGGCACGATGTACGCGCCGAACGCGGCGAGCACGTTGCCGAATTCGGCGAACGGACGGGTCAGCGCGAATTCCACCGTACGGTCGTCGACGGCCCGGCTCGCCCGCAGATCGATCAGGGACAGGCTGGCCTTGGCGCGGAAGGCCCGGTCCGGGTCGGTGATCCGGGCGTAACTGGCCAGCACGTCGGCGGCCCGCACCGGCCGTCCGTCGTGGAAGGTGGCCTCGCGCAGCGGCACCCGCCAGCGGGTGAGATCGGCGTTGGGCTCCCAGCCCAGTGCGAGCCGGGGCTGGATCGACACGTCCGGGCCGTAGTCGGCGAGCTTGTCGAAGATCGCCTTGGCCCGGGACGCCTCGTTGAACAGGTTCGCCAGGTGCGGGTCGAGGCTTTCGGTGGCGCCGCCACCGGCGAACGCGACCCGCAGCCGGCCACCCCGCTTCGGCGTGCCGCTGTTGACGGCGGTGTCGGAACCAGCGGGGGCGTCGGCGCCGCAGCCGGCGAGGAGCGCGGCGGTCACGGCGGCACCGCCGCCGAGCAATGTTCGGCGGCGTAGTCGGGCAACAGTCGACATGTCAGTTCTTTCCTTCCGAGGGGATTTCAGCGGGGATTTCAGGCCGCGTCGTCGCGGCGGCGGGCGACCAGGTGCAGGCGGTCGCCGCGTAGGCCGGTCGCCAGCTCGGCGCCGGGACGCCAGGGCGGTTCGGTACGCGGGCCGGGGGCGTCGAACAGGGCGAGGATGTCGAACCCGGCGCCCTCCAGCAAATGGCGCAGTTCCTGCGGGAAGAGCAGCCGCCACGCGGAGTTCTGCACGAGTTCCTGCTCAGCACCCGGCCAGGTCCACATCCGACGGCGGCGCAGCAGCTGCGCCGCGGCGTCGATCCACAAGGTGGTACGGGACGTGTAGGTGACGCCCTGCCAGCGCACCGACCGGATGCTGGGCCCGTCGACCAGGTCGGTGTTGCCGAGGAAGTACGCGCCGTTGCGCATCTCGGCGATGAGCAGCCCGCCGGGGGCCAGCTGCCGGCGGCAGCTGGCCAGCGCGGCGGTCAGGTCGGCGTTGCCGTGGCAGTACAGCAGCGCACTGTCCAGGCAGGTAATCACGTCGAAGCGCAGGTCGAGGTCGAACGTACGCAGGTCACCTTCGACGAACCGGACCCGCTGGTGGCGGCGGCGGGCGTAGGCCAGCATCCGGGTGGACAGGTCCAACCCGGTGACGTCGAAGCCGGCGTCGGCGAGGTACCCGGCGTCGCGGCCGGTGCCGCAGCCGAGGTCGAGCAGCCGCCGGCCGGGCGGGCCGGGCGCGAACCGGTCGACCAGGTCGGCCACGAACCTGGCCGCCCGGTGCTCCGGGTCGGGAAACTGGGCCTCGTACAGCTGCGGGTTGTCGGTGAGCAGGTTGCCGCCCGCCACCACCGGCCCGCCCGCCACCACCGGGCCGCCCGTCACGACAGGTCCGCCCCCGACCACCGGCCCGCTCACCGGGCCGCCTTCTCAGCGGCGGCCGGCACCGTACGTGGGGCGAGCAGGCCGCGGCGGTGCAGCGTCCACACGGCGGCGCCGCAGGCCAGGCCCAGCCCCACGCAGAGCAGCCACGCTCCGGCGGGTACGGCCGGTGCCGCCCCGTCCGGCTGGCCACCGGTCTGCATGAACCGGCCGACGGCGGTGGTGGCCAGCGCCGCCACAACCCCGGAGGCCAGGTAGAACACCCCGAAGTAGGTGCCGGTCAGCCCGTCGCGGGCAAAGCCGGGCACCAGCTCCAACACGAACGGCTGCGCCATCATCACCCCGACCGCCAGCGCCAGCGCGGCGACCAGCGTCGGCAGTGCCCGCACCGGAGGCGGGCCGGTCACCGGCAGCAGCGGCAGCAGGAAGCTGAGGCCGGCCACCGCCATCCCGGCCGCGATGGACACCCCACGGCTGCTCCGCTGGCGCAGCCACCCGGTCAGCCGGACCTGCCAGGCGAGGGTGGCCACCGTGGACACGACGAAGAGTGCCGCCACCGCCAGCGGGGTGCCGGCGGCGGCCTCGGCCTGCACCGGCAGCACCAGGTACAGCTGGGTCTGCAGGGCGAACAGCGCGCTCAACGCCACCGTGAACGCCAGGAACCGGCCGTCGGTCAGCGCCTCCCGCCAGTCCCGGCCGACGCTCTGCCCGCTTCGGGTCACCGGGTGCGGTGGCAGCACCAGCAGTTGCGCCACGGTCAGCGCGGCGAACACCGCCGTCGCGCCGATCGCGGCGGCCCGGAAGTCGACCAGCAGCAGCGCGCTGCCGAGCAGCGGCCCGAGTAGCGCACCGGCGCTGGCGAAGACGTTGAACAGGGCGAACGCCTCGGCCCGGCGCTCGGGAGCGGCCTCGGCGAGGTAGGCGCGTACCGCCGGGTTGAACAGCGCCCCGGCCAGCCCGGTCAGCACCGAGGCGGCCAGCAGTGCGGGCAGCGACCCGCCGACCGCGAACACCGCGAAGCCGACCGCCCGCAGCCCGCAGCCCGCGATGATCACGCCGCGTGCGCCGAGCCGGTCGGCGGCCGACCCGCCGACCAGGAACAGTCCCTGCTGGCTCAGGTTGCGTACCCCGAGGACCAGGCCGACCAGGGTGGCCGACAGGCCGATGTCGTCGCGCAGGTAACCGGCCAGGTAGGGCAGCAGCAGGTAGAAGCCGACGTTGACCCCGAGCTGGTTGACCACCAGCAGCCGGATCGCCGGTGGAAAGCTGGTCAGCGTCGTCCAGGTCGCCCTCACCGCACCGCCTCCGTCACGCCGAGGCCGGGGGTCTCCGCCAGGCGCAGCACGCCGTCGTGGCCGCCGATCCCGGTCCACGGGTCATCGGCGATCAGCAGGTGCCCGTCCAGGTCGACCCAGCGGGCGAGGCCGGCCAGGTGCACGGCCGGTGCGACGCCGAGCGTGCTGGCGACCAGGCAGCCGAGCATGATGTCCAGGCCGCGTTCCCGGGCCGCCTCGACGATCCGGGTGGCGGCGGCGATCCCACCGCACTTGGCCAGCTTGACATTCACCCCGGCGACCGCGCCGGTGAGCCGGTCCAGGTCGGCGAGGCGCTCGGCGTCCTCGTCGGCGACGACCGGGATCGCGGTGCGGGCGGCCACCCGGGCCAGCAGGTCGGGTCGCCCCGGCGGGGTCGGCTGCTCGACGGCGTCGATCCGGTACGGGGTGAGCGCGTCGAGCCGCCGTACCGCCTGCTCGGCGGACCAGCCGCCGTTGGGGTCGAGCAGCAGCCGGGCCGTCGGCGCCTCGGCGCGTACCGCCGCCACCCGGGCCACGTCGGCGTCGTCACCGGCCTTTACCTTCAGCACCGCGAACCCGGCGGCGACCAGCCGCCGCGCGGTCGCCGCCGCGTCCGCGACCGGCACCAGCCCGATCGTGTACGCCGTGGCGACCGGCGTCGGCGCCGGCGCTGCCAGCAGCCGGTGCACCGGCAGCCCCCGGGCCTGGCCGAGCAGGTCGTGCACGGCGGTGTCCAGTGCCGCGAGCACCCCGGCGGGTCCGTCGAACGTGCTCAGCTCGTCGCGCAGCATCGCCGGATCGACGCAGCCGGCGAGCCGGTCGGTCCAGCCGGCACAGGTACGTTCGACCGCGGCTCGGTCGAGTCCGTAGTAGCGGCTGGTGACGACCTCGCCGTGACCGGTGAGCCCGTCGTGCGTGACGGTCAGCCGGACCGCTTCGCGGTGCGCCATCACCGACCGGGAGATCCGCAGCGGTTCGCGCAGCACCAGCCGGTACGGGTGCCAGGACAGTTTCATGCCGGCACCCGCTCGTGGCGCAGCGGGTCGCTGACCACCCGGCAGCGGCTCCACCGGGTGACCTCCACCGCACCGGGGTGCGGTATCTCGACCGGATGGCCGGGGGTGGGGCCGAGTAGCCCGTGCCGGCCGCACCAGCCGTCGTCGAAGATGGAGTCAAGGTAGCGGTGCGGTCCGTCCGGAAAGACCGTCAGCACCCGGGTGTCCGGCTGGGTGCGGGCCACCCAGGCGGCGACTCTGGCGACCGCGCCGGTGGACCATCCGCCGGTGACGAACGCCGTCCGGGCCAGCCGGCGGCAGGTGTCAACCGCCTCCGCCGGGCCCAGCCAGTGCACCTCGTCGAACGCCGGATAGTCCACGTTGTTCGGATAGATGCTGCTGCCCAGCCCGCGCATCACCCGCCGCCGGGCCGGCTGGCCGAAGATCGTCGAACCGATCGTGTCCACGCCGATCAGCCGCAGCCGCGGCCAGTGCCGGCGCAGCGCCCGGGTCAGCCCGGCGCTGTGCCCGCCGGTGCCGACGCTGCACACCAGCACGTCGACCGCGTCGACCTGGGCGGCGATCTCGTCACCGAGGCTCACGTACCCGGCGGCGTTGTCCGGGTTGTGGTACTGGTCCGGCCAGTACGCGCCGGGCAGCGTCGCCAGCACCTGCGTCAGCCGTTCCCGGCGGGCCTGCTGCCAGCCACCGGTCGGGTGGGGCCGCTCAACCACCTCCAGCCGGGCCCCGTACGCGCGCAGCAGCGCCCGCATCGACGGCTCCAGCTCCCGGTCGACGACCAGCACCACCGGGTGGCCGAGAGCCTGCCCGGCGAAGACCAGCCCGATACCGAGGGTGCCGCTGGTCGACTCCACCACCGGCGCGCCGTCGCGGAGTTCGCCGCGTCGCCGCGCGCCGGCCAGCATCGCCACTGCCGCGCGGGACTTCATCCCGCCCGGCGCGACGGACTCGGCCTTCGCCCAGAAGCCGCCGTGCGGGTGCGGCAGCGGCGCGTCGACGTAGATCAGCGGGGTGTGCCCCACCAGGTTCAGCAGCTGCGGCGCGCTCACCCGGACACCCCGTACCGGTAGATGGTCGTCGGGCCGCCGTCGAGCCAGAAGAACGGGTACGGCTCGGCCGACACCGCCGTCAGCCCGGCGCCGCGGAACCACGGCAGCACCGCGCTACCGGTCTGCGCGAACACCACGAACGGCTTGCCCTCGGCGGCGGCGTGGCCCAGCAGCGGCTCGAAGGTGCCGTTGCCGAGCGTCATTCCCGAGGCGAGGATCGCGTCGCAGCGGTCCAGCAGCGCCGCCGCGTCGGGCAGGCACGGCTCGTCCCATTCGGTGCGGCCGCCGGCCAGGTCGCACGGCAGGTACTGTCGGCCGGCGGCCCGGAGCCGGGCCAGCAGCGAGTTCACCACCCCGACGACCAGGACCGGGCCGCCGGTCGGCGGCAGCAGGTCGACCACGGCGGCGGCCCGGGCCTGCGACTTGGCCAGCGAGCCGCCGGCGGGCACGGTGACCACCGTGTCGGCTGCCTCCGCGTGCGGGCGCTGCGCCATCAGGTACGCGTCGAGTGCGGCCACCCGCACCGGGAGCAACGGATGCGCGAGCAGGTCGGCGACCGTGGCGCCGACACAGTCGTAGACGACCTCGTCGGGCAGCTCGCCGTGCTCGACCGCGCAGGAGCCGACCGCCGCGTCGACCCGCAGGCTCAGCACCTGGTTGCGGTAGCTGCGCAGCCGGTTCGAGTGCCGCGCGCCCTGCCTGGTCACGAACCCCACACTGACCTGGCAGCGGGTCGGGTCCACACCGTGGCGTCCGGCCCGTACCGCGTTGATCAGCGCGGCGAGGGACCGGTACGCCGGCCGGGTCGGCGATCGGGACACGGCCGGTCGGGTCGGCGACACGGACGTCGCCGGACTGCCGTCGGTGGACGCCGTCATACCGCCGCTCCGGCCGGCGCGGCGGCGGACCGGTGCCGGTCGGTGTTGCCGTCGTCGTCGACGTACCCGACGCGTACCTGTGCGGCCAGGCCGTCGGCGATGGTGCGCGCGTCGGCCCCGGCCGTGTCGACCACCATCACGTGGCCCAGGTAGTCGTTGTTGCTGCCGCTGTCACCGGCCCGGTGGCCGGCGGGCTTCACCGACCAGTCGACCACCCGTGGGTCCGCCTGCCAGGCCCCGGTACCGTCGACCCGGGCGACGACGCCGGGGCGCGGCGGTAGGACGAACGCGATCGCCGCGCTGCGTACGCCGGTGTCGGCGGGTGTGAGGTCGGGGGTCTCGCCGAGCGCCAGTTGCGCGTACACCATGGGCAGGTCGATGCCGGTGACCCGGCGCACCAGTTCGGTGATCTGGTTGCCGGCCGGCCGGGGGTTGACCTCGACCACCCGGGGCCCGGCCGGGGTCAACCGCAGTTCGGTGTGGGCGACCCCGCGGTCCAGCCCGACCGCCGCCAGCGCAGCCACCGCCACCGCACCGGCCCGGCGGGTGGTCGCCGGGTCGAGCGGCGCCGGGAACATGTGTCCGGTCTCGACGAACCCCGAGGCGCCACCGAGGCTCTTGTCGGTCACCCCGACGACTGTCGTGTCCCCGTCCACGGTGACCGTCTCCACGCTCACCTCCGGGCCGGACAGCAGCTGCTCCAGCAGCACCGTCGGCACCCGGGGCTGGTGCCGGGCGTTGACCGGGAAACCGGTGAGGGCGTCGAACGCCGTCCGCAGCCCGGCCTCGTCGGCGACTTCGCGCACGTACATGCCGGCGCAGAGGTCGACCGGTTTGACCACCAGCGGGAAGCCCAGCTCCCGGGCGGCCCGTGCGACATCGGACCAGCTCTGCCCGAGCGCGTACCGGGGTTGCGGCACGTCGACGGCGTCCATCGCCGCCCGGGCGAGGTCCTTGCGGTACGCCCGCCGTACCGCGGCCGGGTCCGCGCCCGGCAGCCGCAGGTGGGCGGCAAGTTGGGCGGCGGTGTCGAGGTAGTAGTCGCAGGAGGTAAGTACGCCGTCGAAGCGCAGCGCCCGGTGCAGCTGTTCCGCGTGCTCCAGCAGTCCGGGCAGGTCGTTGGTCTCAGCGGTCAGCACATTGTGGGCGGCGAGCAGCGGATGCGCACCTCCGGCCGGCGCGCCGCGCAGGTAGTGGTGCAGGTCGCGGGTCAGGAAGGAGAACCGGTGCCCGGCCTCCAGCACGGCCCTGGGCAGCAGGTGGGCCATCGCACCGACCCAGCTCTCCACCAGCAACACATGCGCCATCGACGCCTCCTCGCTCGGGAACCGGCATGGCGATGATAACGGTTTTCGTTTGTGGAGCATAGGTGCCCGCCATCCGGCCGGCGGTCAGTGCGGCAGTGGCCCCGAGGGCTCACCGCCGCTACTGGCCTGCCTCGGCCCGTGGAGCGGATGTCGGCGGGTGGAGACCGGTCAAGCCCGTCACAAGCAGCAGGTACGCGGTCAGCTCCAGCAACGCGGTGAGTGCCGGGACAGCCGATGGCGTCCACCAGGTGGACCCGACGGCGTAGGCGGCGGACCAGGCGAGCTGGTCGCCCGCGTACAGGGGCAGCGGCACAGCTCGGATGGCCGCGTCCACCTGGGGCAGCGCGGTGACGGCGAGTAGCGCCGCGCCGGCCGAGGCCAGCCACCGGCGGTGCCCGGCCAGCGCCGTGGCGAGCGCCAGCGCGGCCAACCCGAGCCCCAACGGCGGCAGCACCGCCAGGCTCACGGCGATCACCGAGCCGGCCAGGTCCGCCCCGGTCGGGTGGTCACGGTGGTCCGCCGCCAAGGTCAGCCAGATGGCAGAGATCCGGATCACCGTGTACCCGGTGATCACCGCGGCTGCCAGTGCTGTGGCGACCGCTGTCCGGCGCCGCCGGGGGTGGCGGTGCCACACCGCGAGCAGTATCGCCACCGCGGTCAGCGACGCCCAGCAGATGGCGAGGCCCGCCTCGACGCCAGCGAACCGGTCGACGCCGGCGGTATCCGGCCGCAGCACCTGCCAGCCGTAGCCTGCGGCCTGGTCGGCAGGCATCGTCCGGGCGGCGTCCAGCATCAGTACGGCGAGCGCCGCCGGCACCGTCCAGCGCGGCGTCGGCAGCCCGCTGACCACGGCGTAGGCGACGAGCAGACCGATCGCCAGCACCTCGGCATAGCGCCAGACCGGACTGTCCGTCAGGATGCCGACGGCATGGACCAGGGTGCACCCGCCTGCGGCGGTCAGGAGAATCGGTCGGACGGGTGTCAGGCTTCGAACCTGCCGGTCTTGATGTCCTGGACGAAGCCGGTCCACTGGGTCGGGGTGAAGGACAGCACCGGCCCAGCCTGGTCCGTGCTGTCACGCACCTCGGTGGCCTGGTCGACGTACCTCGCCTCCACGCAGGCACCGTTGTGGCCGCTGCGGCTGCTCGTGCGCCACTGGTTGTCGAGTGCCTTCATGGTGTCTCCCTATCCCGGAGGTCCTTGATCATCTCGGTCGATGCTGCGGGTGACAGGGCAGATGCCCGCAGGTCGTCGAAGACCTTGGCGCACCTCTGCACATCCTCACCTTCAGCGTAGAGGTCTCCGGTCAGCCCTTCGATGTAGACCACCCCTGGCCCTTCGTCGAAGCTGAGGATGTGGAAGCTCGACAGCATCGAGGCGTATGCGCCCTCGCCGAACGGGATGACCTGAATGATCACGTTCCACCGGTCCTGGGCTTCGAGCAGCGCTGTCAGCTGGTTGGTCATGATCTCCGGTCCGCCGATCCGGCGGTGCAGCACTGCCTCGTCGATGACCGCGACCAAACGAAGCCTCTCCTCGGTGAGTAGCTTCTGTCGCTCCACGCGGACCGCGACCCGTTCCTCTACGGCCTGCGGCGTGGGCTGCTCAACGGCGGCGGCGGCGATCGCACGGGTGTAGTCGACGGTCTGCAGCAGGCCAGGCACCACGAGCGTCTCGAAGTTCTGGATCGTCGTCGCGGCGGACTCCAGTCCGATGTACTGCCGGTACGAGTTCGGCAGGTCTCCGTACTTCGCCCACCAGCCGCGTTGCTTGCCGCTCCGCGCCATCGACAGCAGGGTCTCGCGCAGCTCGGCGTCGGCCACGCCGTACAGGTCCAGTAGGGCGTTCAGCGCCGGACCCTTCAGCCCGACCCTGCCCTGCTCGATGCGGCGCAGGGTGCTTGCCGAGACTTCGATGGTGTCAGCTGCCTTCTCGGTGGTCACGTTGGCTTCCTCGCGTGCTCGGCGGAGCTGCACGCCGAGCTGGAACCGTACGAAGGTCGGGCTCGTCATGCCCACATTCTGCTCCTGACGCCTCGATCTCGGCCATCCATATTTCGTCAATCCTGGATGGCTGCCAATCCTTGACTCCACAAAAGTGCGCGCGCAAACTGTACGCACGAGCCACACCGCGCAGATGCGGGGGGCGGGCATGTCTCAACACGTCCCTGTCAACCGGGGGCACTGGCCGAAGGAATCCCGGTGAGCACGCACACTCCGGATCGTCCCCACTGGATGTGTGCGAAGTGCGGACTTCCATGGCCGTGCGACGCGCGCCGCCAGGAGCTCCTCGCCGAGTACACCGGCGCACGGGTGTCGCTGTCGGTCTACATGGCCACGTGCCTGATAGACGCCATGACCGACCTGCCGCTGCACAGGTCCGGGTACCTGTACTGGCGGTTCATTGGGTGGTGGCGCTGATGCCGTGTCGATCCCACAGGAGGGGATGTCGATGATGGAAGTGGGAGCGTTGTTCAGCGCGGCGCTACTCGGCTTCTGTGCCGGGTTGTGGTCGTTCAAGGTCAAGTCCAGGTGATGCCCGGACTGCGGGCGTACGACGTACCCGATGGCGGATCGGCCTGGTGGGTAGCCGGTAACTCGCCACGCCGGAGCCGAAGCCCGGCGACGTGCTGATCATCGGCCGGGAAGCCAGCGTCCAGTTCGCCGACGACCGCGCCATCCGACTCCGGGTCATCGCCGTCGACCGGAAGTGGACCTACGACGGGTGGATCTGGCTCACCGGGTACGTCATCGACCGCCACGGCAACGCCGCCGACCGGCGGGAGATCTTCGTCCAGCGCCACGGACTTCACCGACTGCCACGGCGCATAGAAACCCGACCATCGACCAATTGATCAAGGGAGAGAAATGATCACCGAGATGATCCGTGACTGGTGGCTGCGCTGGCTCGACTGGCGCTCCGGCCGGTCCACGGCGTCCAAGCGGCTGTACCACCTGCGCCGCGAGTCGCGGCGACAACGGCAGACGACGCCGACATCTGCCCGTCACCGCCGACTCGACAGCAACCGGGGACACCACTGGTCCACGCAGGCCACCGAACTGGTCCCGACCCTGCGCCCACTGATGACCTACGGCCAGCAACTCGGCTACCGGGTCGTCCCGCACGGCTCACCCTGACCGGCCCCGCCCCCTACACCCACCAAGCCGGGGATCATCAAGATCATGTGAGGCTGAGATACCTTTCGGCCGGCGGATGAGGTATCTCAGCCTCACATCGTGGCGTCGGTGATCCACTTGCCGGGGAGGAGGATCTGTGCCGTCGGCTCCGTAACACCTCACTGGCGCACATTTCCCAGCTAGCTAGCGCGTTCCCGAGTGCGTCGACGACCGCGTGGCTGACCGCGACGACCGGAGTCGGGCCGGCGCAGCACGGGGTGCCCGGCAGCGTGTAGCGCGTGCCCGGCCGTGGTTGCCCTGGTGCACGCCGCCGATCCGGCGCAGGCCGCCCGGGTCCGCGCGGCCGGTGCCGAGCCTCGGACCGTCACCCGCAGCCTCGCCGAGCTGGACCGGCTCGCCGCCGGACTCGACCGGCGGGCCGCCAGCGCCGACTCCGCGGTGCACTCCTGGTACGTCGACCCGGTCACCAATACGGTGACTATCGAGGCCGCCGACGTCGCGGCGGCCGCCAGCTTCGCCCACGCCGCCGGGCTGCCCACCACCGCCACCTCAGTGGTAGGCAGCGACGACGCCTACCGCCCGGTGTACGACATCCGGGGCGGTGACCAGTACGTGATCAACAACAGCGTGCTCTGCTCGGTCGGCTTCGCCGTCGCCGGTGGATTCGTCACCGCCAGCCACTGCGGCGGCGTCGGTGCCTCCACCGCCGGCAGCGGGGTCGCGCAGGGCACCTTCCGGGGGTCGTCGTTCCCCGGCGACGACCTGGCCTGGGTGCAGACCAACGCCAACTGGGTGCCCCGGCCGTGGGTGAACAACTACGGCGGCGGCACGGTCAACGTCACCGGCTCCCAGGAGGCGGCCGTCGGTGCCGCCGTCTGCCGGTCCGGCCGGACCACCGGCTGGCGGTGCGGCACCATCACCGCCAAGAACGTCACCGTCAACTACTCGGGCCAGCTCGTCTACGGACTGGTCTCCAGCAGCGCCTGCGCGCAGCCCGGTGACTCCGGCGGCTCGTTCCTCGCCGGCACCCAGGCGCAGGGCGTCACCTCCGGCGCCGGTGGCACCTGCAGCTCCGGCGGCACCACCGTCTACCAGCCGGTCAACGAGATCCTGTCCCGCTACGGCTGTCGTTGACCACCACCGGTGGCGGCCAGACCAGCCGGATCATCGGGCTCGCCGGCAAGTGCATCGACGTACCGAACTCCAACGGAGTCGACGGCCAGCACCTGCAGTTGTACCGGTGCAACGGCACCAACGCGCAGAACTGGACCTTCCCCGGCGACGGCACCATCCGGGCACTGGGCCTCTGCATGGACGTCGCCTGGGGCTCGACCGCCAACGGTGCCGTGGTGCAGCTCGCGACCTGCAGCGGCAACCCGGCCCAGCAGTGGGTGCTCTCCAGCGCCGGTGACCTGGTCAACCCGCAGGCCAACAAGTGCGTCGACGTGGTCGACTGGAACACCGCCGACGGTGCTCGCCTGATCATCTACGAGTGCCACGGCGGGGCCAACCAGAAGTGGCGGCGCGGCTGACCGTCGCGTCGCTGCCGATTTCCCGGCAGTCCACCGCGCCGGAACCGGGCGCGGGCTCGTCTGCCCCGAGGCGGTCGGAGGGCGGCCGCAGCTTATGTTGGCAGGCGGGTGCGGTGTGCACTCGCGGCGGCCGATCACGGACACGTCGCCTACCTGTACGACGGCCGGCCGGTGCGAGCGCACTGGGCGGGAGAGAGGATCGAGACGTGGGGATCTACGACATTCCGCTCACCACCCTGGCCGGGCAGCCCGGCTCGTTGCGGGACTTCGCCGGCAAGGCACTGTTGGTGGTCAACGTGGCGTCGAAGTGCGGGCTGACCCCGCAGTACGCCGGCCTGGAACAACTGCACGAGCGGTACGCCGACCGGGGCTTCTCGGTGGTCGGCTTCCCGTGCAACCAGTTCGGTGGCCAGGAGCCGGGCAGCGCCGAGGAGATCCAGGAGTTCTGCTCGGCGACGTACGGGGTGACGTTCCCGATGTTCGCCAAAATCGAGGTCAACGGGCCCGGCCGGCACCCGGTCTACGCCGAGTTGACCGAAACCGCCGATGCCGACGGTGCGGCCGGTGACATCCAGTGGAACTTCGAGAAGTTCCTGATCGCGCCGGTCGGCCGGGTGGTCGGCCGGTTCCGGCCCCGGGTCGAGCCGACCGACGACGCGGTGGTCGCCGCGATCGAAGCACAACTGCCCGGCTAGGGAGCTACCCGACTGTCTCGCGGGCGACCGGCCCTGGGCTGGGGCCGGCCGTACGGTCACCCGTTGGTTGAAGGTCTGCTTTGAGTGACCCACGCAGTGCCAGATCTACCGGGGCCGGTGGGCGAATGCTAGGAATCCTCCTGGGGCTTGCCGGCCGTACCGTCGGTCTGGTCCTCGCCGGCCAGAGCGGACCGCAGCCGTTCCTTCTCAGACCGGCGACGCTCGGCGGACTCGGCGATCTGCTGCGCCATCTCGTCCCGCCAACCGCGCATCAGAAACCAGGACAACGCGGCCGAGAAAATGACCGCGATCATAAGTTTCAGAAAGACGTTGATGTCGACCGGCCAGAGGGCCAGCACGACGATCACGAACAGCCCGATCCGGCCGAGCGTGTACTTCACCGCAGGGCTCATGCCTCTCCTCACCGGCCGTCCAGCCACCGGACGCCATGGAACCAGACCGCCGCGTACACCAGGGCGAAGACCGCTGCCCCGATCCCGCCGCCGGCCGTCGGCGGCAGGTCGGCCGCGATCCCGGCGGCGAGCAGCCCGGAGGCGACCCCGACCCCGGTCGCCACGGCGGCGGCGACGAACCGGACGGAGCCGCCGGCCCAGGCCCGAAAGTCGTCGGCGAACAGCCACGCCGGCAGGATCACCGCCAACCAGCCGTTCGACTGGCCGAGCCGACCGTCGCCGATCAGCGTGAACACGCCGTCGAACAGCAGCAGCACGACCAGGCCGATCACCAGGCCGGCGCCGACCACGCCGAGCAGATCCGGCAACGCGACCACCCGACCCGCGGCGTCCCGGCGCGGAAGACTGTCGCTCTTCGATTCCATCATGACCAGGACGAGGGTACGCCTGGGCCGGTGCCGCACCCGGACCAGGTTTGCCGGGCCGCCACCCGGATAGCCGGCCAAGATGGCAGCCGACCCCCGGTGGTACGGGGCACCAAGGGTCGACGCCGCCAGGTTTGAGCCGCCTACCGCTGCGGTGAAGGTGTCCGGATGCATCCGCTGCACCTGAGCTATGCCCTGGTCGGCGTGCTCGCCGTACTGCTGGCCTTCTGGTCGAGCGCCATCCGCCGCGCACCGGTCAGCGAACCGCTGCTCGCGTTGCTGCTCGGCGTCCTGGTCGGCCCGGTGTCCGGGCTGATCGATCCGTCCCACCACGACACCATCGGCCTGCTCCGGGAGGCCAGCCGGATCCTGCTGGCCGTGTCGCTAATGGCGGTGGCGCTGCGGTTTCCCGCCACCGGGTACCTGACGGTGACCCGCCCGGTCGGGGTGCTGCTGACCCTGGGCATGGCCGGGATGGCGGTGGTCAGCGCCGGTCTGGCCTGGCCGCCGCCGGCCGGCCGGACAGCAGGTGGCCGAGGCGGCCTGGGGCGTCGGCGGTGCGGTCCTGGTCGGCGTGGCGGTCGGCTGCCTCGCCGGCTGCCGGTGGTGCTGGCCCTGCGCCCGGCGCTGGGCGCTGGGCGTGTCGTGGCGGGACACGGTGTTTCTCGGCTGGTTCGGCCCGATCGGCGTGTCCGCGTTGTTCTACCTGACCTACAGCTTCGCCGAGGGGGCGACGGATTTCCGGCTGTGGACGGCCGGGACGCTGGTAATCGCGGCCAGCACCCTGGTGCACGGGGTGACCGCCACCGCCGGTCGCCGCTGGTACTCCTCAGCGACTTCCCGGGGCGTCGGCGGCCGGTGACGCCGCCTGGCACCGCTGGATGTCCGGCCGGTGTTCGGGCCGGGCCGCCGTGGTCAGGTCGGCGAGAATGCTGTCGATCAGCTCGATGACCCTCGGCTGGTCAGTGGCTGCCTGTCGGACGTCGGTGATCGAGGTGGCTGGCGAACGACTGCCGGCGGACGTGGACCCGGACCGTCCCGTCGTCGTCCTGGACGATCCTCGGCCGGTCCGGCCGGTCGGCCAGCCGGCGCAGCAGGTCGTGCGCCTCCTGCAGGGCCCGGACGGCGGTGGTGGCGTCGTTGATGCCGGGCGAGAGCGCTCGTTCGGCGATGTCGGCGAGCTGCCGGAGCCCGAAGCCGACGTCCTGGCCGGGGATCCGTTCGACGCCGACCTCGACGGCCTGCTCGGCCAGCTTCGCGTCGACCGGGCCCGGCGGGGTGTCACCGACGGCGTGTACGGCGACCAGCGGCATGCCGGCCACGACGAAGTCACCGGGGATCCGCTCGACCGTGAAAGCGCAGCCGTATCGGCGGGCGAGCCGCGCCAGCATTGTGGTGTCGACTTCGACGATCACCCCGGTATCCGGTGCCGCCAGCACGTCGACGATCGGTCCGTCCGGGGAACCGTCCGGATCGGTCGGCCGGGGCGCCCACCGGTCGATGCTGCGCCTGCTCTGTACCCCGATCGCCGCATCATGTGCGAGACCCGCATCAGCGCGGTCATGTGGTGCAGGTAGTAGATGAACATCCCGGTGCTGCCCAGCACCAGGGCCATCGACACGGCCAGCGACAGCGCCGGCAACCGGGCCTCGGAACGGCCCGGTAGCGCGGCGAGGACCACCATCGCGAACAGGAACGTCGCGACGAAGGTGCCGAGGGTGGCCTGGGTGACCCGGTCGCGCAGGAACGTCCGCAGCACCCGGGGTGAGTACTGGCTGGAAGCCAGCTGGACCGCGACCACCGTGATGGAGAACACCAGCGCGGTGAACGAGATCATCGCGGTGATCACCGAGGACAGCAGCGATCTCGCGCCCTCCGGCCCGCTCGGCAGAAAGCCGTCCAGCCGCAGCCGCAGATCCAGGGCGGTGAGCAGGATCGCGCCGAGCACCGCGCCGGTCGCGATCGCCGCCGGCACCGCCCAGAAGCTGCCCCACACGCCACGGAGGCGGGGCAGGATGCCACGCGGCTGACTCACCGCAGTGTCCTACCCGCGCCGGGGCGGGTCGACACCTGTCGGCGGAGTCAGACCGGTCCGGCTGCCTCCGCGCCTTGCTGAACGAGTCCAGTCAGGCCCAGATCTGCTGCGGCTCGGCCCGCCGTTCGGCCAGCGCCGGCGGCCGGTCGTACTCGCGTACCACCTGGTAGCGGGTGTCCCGCTCGACCGGCTGGAAGCCGGCGTCCCAGATCAGGTGCAGCAGGTCCTCGCGGTGCATGGTGTTCGGTGTGCCGTAGGAGTCCGCGTCGTGGGTGATCTTGTACTCGACCACCGACCCGTCCAGGTCGTCGACGCCGAAGTTGAGCGACAACTGCGCCACGGACAGCCCGTGCATCACCCAAAAACACTTGACGTGCGGCACGTTGTCGAACAGCAGCCGGGACACCGCAAAGGTCTTCAACGACTCGGCCGGTGCCGCCATCGTGGTGCGCTCCTGGATCCGGTTCCGGATCTTGCCGTCCGCCGAGTCGACAAAGTCGTGCTGGTAGCGCAGCGGGATGAAGACGGTGAAACCGCCGGTCTCGTCCTGCAACTCGCGCAGCCGCAGCACGTGGTCCACCCGGTGCCGGGGTTCCTCGATGTGCCCGTACAACATCGTTGACGGCGTCCGCAGCCCCTTGCTGTGCGCCAGCCGGTGAATCCGTGACCAGTCCTCCCAGTGGCAGGCGTGGTCGACGATGTGCTGGCGGACCTCCCAGTCGAAGATCTCCGCGCCGCCACCGGTCAGCGACTCCAGACCGGCGTCCATCAGCTCGTCGAGGATCTCGTCCGCCGGCAGCCCGCTGATCTTTTCAAACCACTGCACCTCGGTCGCGGTGAACGCCTTGAGCTTGACGTTCGGCAACGCCGCCTTCAGCTCGCGCAGCACCTTCGGGTAGTACCGCCAGGGCAGGGTCGGGTGCAGGCCGTTGACGATGTGCAGCTCGGTGAGCTGCTCGTCCTCCATCTCCTTGGCCTTACGAACGGCCTCGTCGATGCGCATCGTGTACGCGTCCTTCTCGCCCGGCTTGCGCTGGAACGAGCAGTATGCGCAGGAGGCGCTGCACACGTTGGTCAGGTTGAGGTGCCGGTTGACGTTGAACATCACCCGGTCGCCGTTGAGCTCGGTCCGCCGGTGGTGCGCCAGCCGGCCCAGCCAGGCCAGGTCGTCGCTGGCGTACAGGTCCACCCCGTCGGTGTGGTCCAGCCGCTCCCCGGCGTACACCTTCTCTTCGAGCTCACGCTTGCGACCAGCGTCCACGTCCGCCACGCCCCTTCCCGGCCGGCCACGCCGACGACCCGCCGTCGACGACCATCAGTCGTGATCCGCGTTCGAGGGTACGTCCCGGGACCGTCGGTCGGCTCGTCGCCCGGCGGCACAGCGACCTGCGTCATGCCCAGGCCGGCAACCTCTCAGCTTCTCGTTACCTCACGACTCATCGACATCAGCAGCCCCGTGCGGTAAGACCGATGTGGGACAGGCGACACCAGGCGACGCGACTCGGTTCCGGCGCATCAGCACCGGACAAACGCGCCGTACGGGAGCGAGCGGGCAGGCATGGCACGAAGAAGCAGGGGCGCGGCGGTGGGCCAGCGGCGCGACGGAGCACGACGGCAACGCCGGTTCGTGATGGTCGGTGCCGTTCCGGTCCGGCTGAGTCCGGCCCTGTGGGCCGGCCTGCTCGGTGCCGTCACCGCAGTCGCCCTCGCCTCCCCGGTGTACGCCCAGCCGGCGACCGTGCCGGACACCGGCAGCCGGCCGGTGCCCGCCGGCGGCCTGCAGCTGCCCGGCACCGGCCCGACGACCAACGCGCCGGCCATCACACCCACCCCGGTGGAGGGCCCGCTCGCCGCGCAGATCTACGCCGGTGAGACCGAGGTCGCGCTGCTCGGTCAGCAGTTGCTCGAGCTCGAACAGGAGCAGACCGCGGCGGAGACCGCACTGGCCGCCGCCGAGCAGTCGCTGCGCGAGGCGCGAACCGCGCTGATCGAGGCGCAGCGGGACGCGGACATCGCGGCGTCGTACGCGCTGAAGGACGCCGCCGCGATGCCGCCCGGCGAGTACCGCGGTGACCTGCACGGACTCGGTGCCCTGTCCCGGCTGCAACGGGGCCAGCAGCCCGGCGTCGGCACCGACGCCGCCAACCGGGACGTCTCGCTCGCCGCAGCCGCCGAGCAGGAGGCGTACCAGACCTACACGGCGGCGCTGGCCCTGGTCGACGCGCTGCGCAGCGAGTTCGGCAGCACCGAGGGCACGTTCAAGCAACGGGAGACCGCGCTGCTCGCGTTGAAAGAGCAGAACACCGAGCAGCTGGTGGCGATCGAACGCCAGCGGGAGGCCGCCGAGCAGGAGATCGGGCAGGGCATCGACGGGATCGACGGTGCCGCCGCCCACCCCCGTGCCGTCGCCGCCCTGGAGTTCGCCCTCAAGCAGCTCGGCAAGCCGTACCTGTGGGGGGCCGAGGGGCCGCACCGCTACGACTGTTCCGGCCTGATGTGGGCGGCGTACCGGTCGCCCGGCGCCGACTACTTCAGCCTGCCCCGGGTGGCCAAGGACCAGTACTACGCGACCCGGCACAACAAGGTGGACCGGTCGGCACTGCTACCCGGTGACCTGATTTTCTTCGCCTCCGGGTCCAGTTGGACGACGGTGCACCACGTCGGGATGTACGTCGGCAACGGCAAGATGGTGCACGCGCCGACCACCGGAGACGTGGTCAAGGTCTCCACCGTCTGGTGGTCCCGGTTCTACGCCGCGACCCGGGTGATCCGCGAGGTCGCACCGACCCCGTCGCCCACCCCGACTCCGACGCCCACGCCATCGCCGGACCCGTCGCCCACCCCGACTCCGACGCCCACGCCATCGCCGGACCCGTCGCCCGACCCGTCCGACTCGCCGTCGCCGGACCCCACGGATTCGCCGTCGCCGGACCCCACGGATTCGCCGTCGCCTTCCCCGTCACCGTCGACCAGCCCGTCCACGCCCGGTCCGATGCCGACGCCGAGTGACCCCAGCCCGTCGCCGACCGGCTCTGGGACTCCGGATCCGGACGCGAGCGGCTCCGGAACCCCGGATCCGGACGCGAGCGGCTCCGGGACGCCGACCAGTACCCCGAGCGAGTCGAGTCCCGCTTCGGCCGGCCCGAGCGCGTCGGCTACGTCGGCCGGCACGCCGAGCGCAGGCCCGCTGGAAGGCTGACCGTACGTCCTCCGGTCGGACCGTTGCGCCCAGGACCGGACAGACGGCCACGGTCGGTACGCCGATACTCCGGCTGCGCCGAGGTGCATCGGTATGGCACGGTAAACCGGCGGACTCCTCACCGGCCGGAGGTGTTCCGGTGAGCTGGCACGGGAGGCAGTGATGGACGAAGCTCGGCCCTGGTCGTCGGTGGACCAGGTCGACGGTGGTCAGCGGCGGGTGCCCGACCAGGTCGACCGGTCCGGATCGGCGCCGCCACCGGCAGAGGAGTTGCCGGCTCCGTTCAGTCCGCCACCGCCACCACCGGCCGGGGCGCTGTGGGCGTCGTCGGTCGGCACCGGCTCCAGTGCCGACGTCCCGGTCGTGCCTGGTACGTCTTCCCCGTCGTCGTCGGCGGCCGGGCCGTCCGCGTCCGCGTCGCCGGCGTCCGCATGGTCGGCGTTTGCCTTGCCCTGGCAGCCGCCGGCCACGACTGACCAGCCGCCGGCCACGACCGACCAGCCGCCGGCCACGACCGACCAGCCGCCGGCCGCAACTGACCAGCCGCCGGCCGACCATGCCGCGTCGGCGTCCGCAGCCGCCGCGACCGAGCCACCCGCCGCGGTGTCGTCGCCTCCGGCGGCCGGCGGGGAGGCTGCGTCGGCCCGTGCCCGCGCCACGGTGGCCGGAGCGCAACGGTTCTCCGCCAGCGACGTCGGGGCGCTCCGGGTGCCGACCGGCGGGACCCGGGTCTACGGTGCGCGTCGTACCGAGGAGCCCTCGCCCAGCGATCCGGCCCTACCCCCCGACCCAGTGCAGCCGCCCGCACCTGCGGAACCGCCGTCCGGGTCGACCTCACCCGAGCCGGAACCCGCCCCGGCCCCGGCTCCGCCGTTGCCGCCACGGCCGACCTCACCCGATCCGGTGCCAGGCCCGTACCCACCGGGCCCGGGTCCGAACCCACCGGGCCCGACTCCGCCGCCGTTCCCGCCGCCAGCCAGGACCGCGTACCAGATGACCCAGGCGGCCGGCGGTTACACGATCCCACCGGCGGTTCCACCGACGCCGTGGCGTGAGTCACCGCCGACGCCCTGGCACCAGCCACCGGTGCCGCCGGAACCGGTGGCGCCGCCGGAGCCTCCGCCGGCATACGGGCAGTGGGCACGCAGCACCCCGGCCCCGACCGCCGGGCGGGTGTACGGGGCCCGCCGGCCCGACAGCGACACGCCCGGACCTCCCCCGGCCGGTGCTCCCGGCGTACCTTCCCAACCCGGTGCTGCCAACCGGCCAGCGGCCAATCCGACGATGGGTCTGCCGATGGGGGCACCCGGCGGCATGTCCGGCGCACCCGGCGGCGTGGTGTTCAACCCCGCCGTGGAGAACTCCGGCTCGCTGACCGGCCACATCCTGGCCCAGGGCTGGGCGGACCTGCCCGAGCGGGAGGACCGCAGTACCACCAAGGTGGTGCTGGCCATGGTGGTCGGTCTGACCGTGATGGTGGTGATCGGCATCATCGCGGTGCTCGTCGTGGGTAACATCTTCACCAACATCTTCGACGGGCTGCTGGGCGGTTGACGCCGGATCGGCTGAGGTGAGTCGGCCCACCGGTCGGACGGGTCAGGTGGCAGCAGCGCGGCAAACCCGTACACTTGTCACTCGATCATCAACCCGGCGCGCTACCGCGTGCTCATGGGCGATCTTGCGGGCGATTCAACGGTGCACACCGGAACGGGCCATTCGCGAAGATCCGCCCCGCTCTGAGAGGTTTTCTTGACCACCTTCGCTGATCCCAGCACGTTCCCCTCCGTTCTCGACACCGTGCCCGAAGCCGCTGGCCTGCCGGCGGAGCCGGCGACCAGCCAGACCGCTGATCCGGTCGTCGTGGTCACGGCCGCCGGGCCGGCGGCCGAGGAGCCTGACTTCGCGGCGCTCGGGCTGCCCCGGCAACTGGTCCGGACACTCGCCCGGGAGGGCATCACCACTCCGTTCGAGATCCAGCGCGCCACCGTGCCCGACGCGTTGGCCGGCCGGGACGTGCTCGGCCGGGGCCAGACCGGCTCCGGCAAGACCCTCGCGTTCGGCCTGCCGTTGCTGGCTCGGATCGCCGACGGCCGCCGGGCCCGCCCACTGCGGCCCCGAGCCCTGATTCTGGTCCCCACCCGCGAGCTGGCGATGCAGGTCAACGACGCGTTGTTCCCGCTGGGCCGGGCGGTCGGGGTCTTCCTCAAGACGGCGGTCGGCGGCGTCCCGTACGACCGGCAGATCGATTCGCTGCGTCGCGGTGTGGAGATCATCGTGGCCACCCCGGGGCGGCTCGGTGACCTGATCCAGCGCGGCGTCTGCCAGCTGGACGACATCGAGATCACCGTCCTGGACGAGGCGGACCAGATGGCCGACATGGGCTTCCTGCCGGAGGTCACCGAGCTGTTGGCCAAGACTCCGGCGGATGCTCAGCGGCTGCTCTTCTCGGCCACCTTGGACAACGACGTCGACACACTGGTCCAGCGGTTCATGACCGATCCGGTCACCCATTCCACCGCGCCGGCCACCGCCGCCGTGACCACCATGGACCATCATCTGCTGCTGATCCCGCCGAGCGACAAGTTCGCCGTGGCCGCTTCGATCGCCGCGCGCTCCGGACGGACCATGATGTTCGCCCGTACCCAGCTGGGCGTGGACCGGCTGGTGGACCAGCTGGCGTCGGTTGGGGTGCGGGCCGGTGCCCTGCACGGCGGCAAGACCCAGCGGGTACGCACCCGTACCCTCGCCGAGTTCAAGGAAGGGCGGACGAACGTCCTGGTCGCCACGGACGTGGCTGCCCGGGGCATCCACGTCGACGGGGTCTCGCTGGTGGTGCACGTCGACCCGCCGAAGGACCCCAAGGACTACCTGCACCGGGCGGGGCGGACCGCGCGGGCCGGCGAGTCCGGCGCGGTCGCCACCCTGGTGCTGCCGAAGCAGCGGCGCAGCACCCTGGCCATGCTGGAAAAGGCCGGGGTGGAGCCGGCCCAGACCCGGGTACGCCGCGGCGACGCCGCGTTGTCCGAGCTGACCGGAGCAACCGAGCCGAGCGGCGTACCGATCGTGAACGAGCCGGAGCCGCCCCGGCAGTCTCGCGCGCGGGGGGACCGGTTCCGGCCGGACCGCCCCGACCGCTTCCGGGGGCGGGGCGACCGCTCCCGGGCGGACGGGGCTGACCGCTTCCGAGGCGACGGCGAGCGGGGTGCCCGGGGCGGTGCCGACCGGGCCGGTGGTGACCGACGGCGCGGCGGTGGTGACCGGCGCTTCACCGACCGGCGGCCGAGCCGCAGCTACTGACCCGCGTGCGTGACCGGCGCCGGCGACCCGCTCCGCAGCGGCTCGTCGGGCCGGTACGGTCGGGAACATGCCGACGTTGCCGAAATCGATCGTCTGGACGCGGACGGACACCGGCGGTGCCGATCAGGTCCTCTTCGACGACCAGCGCGGGCTGACCGCTCGCGGGGTGGCGGTGGCGGCGGCGCCGCTGCCGTACAGCTGCCACTACGAACTCGCCACCGACGAACAGTGGGCCGCCGTCCGGCTCACCGTCACTGTCGAGGGTGCCGGCTGGCTGCGGACCGTACGGATGGAACGGGCGCTTGGCCGGTGGCGGGTGAGCACCGCCGAACAGGGTGACCTGGACCGTGCTTTGCGGGCGGCCGGGCGCAGCCCGGTCGGCCTGCCCGGCACCGAGGAACCGGGCCGGCTCGACGCGGCCCTCGACGTCGATCTGGACGCGGCGCCGCTGTTCAACACCCTGCCGATCCGCCGGTTGCGGTTGTCGGAGCAGCCGGCCGGGCAGGAGCACCGGCTGGTCGCGGCCTGGGTCCGGGTGCCGAGCCTGGAGGTGATGCCGATGGAGCAGACCTACACGGTGCTCGGCGCTGACCGGGTCCGGTACCGCAGCGACAGCTTCACTGCCGACGTGACGGTGGATCCGGACGGGTTCGTGCTGCACTACCCGGGGCTCGCGCAGCGCGCCTGATCCCGATCAACACACGTCGGTCGGCCATTCGCCGGTACGCAGGAAGTGTTCGGCCACGGCTTGGTACGGGGTCAGATCGAGCCCGTGCCGGGTCAGCCAGTCGGCCGAGTAGTAGCTTGCGGCGTACCGTTCGCCGCTGTCGCACAGCAGCGTCACCACCGAGCCCTGCTCGCCGGCGGCCCGCATCTGCGCGATCAGCGCGAACGCGCCCCACAGGTTGGTGCCGGTCGACCCGCCGACCCGCCGACCCAGCAGGTCGCTGGCGATACGCATGGCGGCCAGTGAGGCGGCGTCCGGGACCTGGATCATCCGGTCCACCACGGACGGCTGGAAGGACGCTTCGACGGTCGGCCGACCGATCCCCTCGATCATCGACCCCCGGCCGGTCGAGGTCGACCAGTCACCGCTGCACCATGCCGGGTAGAAAGCGGAGTTTTCCGGGTCGACGACGCAGATCTTGGTGCGGTGCCGCTGGTAGCGGACGTACCGGCCGACGGTGGCGCTGGTGCCGCCGGTGCCGGCACCGACCACGATCCAGTGCGGGACCGGGTGCCGTTCCAGCGCGAGCTGGGCGAAGATCGACTCGGCGATGTTGTTGTTGCCCCGCCAGTCGGTGGCCCGTTCGGCGTAGGTGAACTGGTCCATGAAGTGCCCGCCGAGGTCTTCGGCGAGCCACCGTGCCTCGATCACTACAGCGGCCGGGTCGCGGACCAGGTGGGGGCGGGCACCGTGGAACTCGATCTGGGCGATCTTCTCGGCCGAGGTGCCGGCGGGCATCACCGCGACGAACGGCAGGCCGAGCATCCGGGCGAAGTACGCCTCGGAGATGGCGGTGGAGCCGGACGACGCCTCGACGATCGTGGTCTGCGGACCGATCCACCCGTTGCACAGGCCGTAGAGGAACAACGAGCGGGCCAGCCGGTGCTTGAGCGAGCCGGTCGGGTGCACCGACTCGTCCTTGAGGTAGAGGTCGATGCCCCAGGACGGGGGGAGTGGGAACGGCAGCAGGTGGGTGTCGGCGGACCGGTTGGCGTCCGCCTCGACCTTGGCGATCGCGTCGGTCACCCAGGCCCGGCCGGCGTCGTCGTACCGGTCCAGTTCGTTCATTCGCAGACGGTAACAAGTGATGTTGTCGAATCACCCGGTCAGGGGGCGGGGCCGGTTCTCCCATTTGGTGGACAGCGTGACGCTGGTCCGGGTGTTGGCGATGCCCGGTGTCCGGTTCAGCCGCATGATGAGCTGTTCCAGCTCGGCGATGGTGCCGACCCGGGCGAGGCAGAGAAACGACTCGGTGCCGGCCATGAAGTAGCAGGATTCGATCTCCGGCATGTTGCGCAGCGCGTCGAGCACCGCCTCGGTGTCGGCACCTGAGTCTTCGACCAGTCCGATCAGGGCGGTGACGCCGAGCCCGACCGATTCCGGCTGTGCGTCGGCCCGGTAGCCGCGCAGCACGCCGGAGGTTTCGAGCTTGCCGATCCGTTCGTGTACGGCGGGGGCGGAGAGTCCGACCTGGCGGGCGAGTTCGGCGTAGGAGAGCCGCGCGTTGCCGCGCAGCAAATCGACGAGCCGGAGGTCGATGGCGTCCACGGGATGTAGACCCTAGTGCCTGTCGCCCGCCCGGGTGGCCCGCTGGTCGACGAGCTGGGGTGAATTACAATATAGGGCGCTAATCCTACCGGGCAACTGCCCAGTCGGGTAGCTCTGCTCATTTCCCGGACACGGCGGTCGGCCGGTGCTCTAATGGCCGTACGTCTGGCACTACGGCATCTGGCACACGGTCCATCGGGGGGCTGACTGGCCACGCCAGAGCCGTCGTGGACGCGAGGAGGGGACCGTGGACACTGGAGATCGTCTGCTGACGCCGGGCGAGGTGGCCGCGCTGTTCCGTGTCGACCCGAAGACCGTCACACGATGGGCAGCGGCCGGCCGGATCGGCAGTATCCGAACTCCCGGAGGCCATCGTCGGTTCCGGGAGTCCGAGGTGCGTGCGCTACTCGAAGGCGAAGGCGTGCTGGAGGAGATGCAGGCGGAAAGCGCGGAGACCACTCGGCCCCGGCACACCGAGAACGGATCAGGAGCAGCCGGGCCGTACTGACGCCGGCCGTACTGAGCCGGTGGTCACGGCCGGTCCGCGCCCAACTCGCCGGACCACCGCCGGAACAGGTCATGCGGTACGCCGAGCGCGTCCAGCACCTTGCCGGCGACGAAATCGACCAACTGGGCGGCGGTGGCGTCGGCACCCGCACCATAGAAGCCGGGACTGGCCGGCAGCACCACCGCCCCCGCATCATGCAGGGCGAGCAGGTGCTCCAGGTGACTGCGGGTCACCGGGGTCTCCCGGGGGACCAGCACGACCGGCCGCCGTTCCTTGAGGTTGACCTCGGCGGCCCGCTGCAACAGATCCTTTGACAGCCCGATGGCGATGCCGGCGCAGGCCGCCGTGCTGGCCGGCACGACCACCATGCCGCGCGCCTGGTACGAGCCGCTGCTCGGCCCGGCGGCGAGATCACCCGCCGGCCAGAACCGTACGTCCGCGTCGTCCAGCCCACGGCCGAGCCAGCGGGCCAGGTCGGCGCGCCAGTGGCTGTCCCGCAGCGGCGCGCCCGTCTCGTCGAGCAGGGTGAGCCGGGCCGCGCGGGACACCACCAGGTCGACCGGATGGCCGGCGTCGAGCAGTGCGCGGAGCACCGCGGCCGGGTACGGCGTACCGGACGCCCCGGAGACGCCGATCACCCATGGTCTTCTCATCGAGATCCCTGTTCGCGTGGCTGGTCGCGGGCTGTCGCCGGTGCCCGGTCACCCCATAGGGTAAGACGACCCGCCTTACGGACACATTGGCAGCAACTTCGCAGGCAGCCCATGGACTCCCGCAAATTCACCCCGTCGCCGCCCCGCCCCGACATCCCGTACGGCTCTTCCTGCCTCGACGAGCCGGCCGCCGAACTGCTCGGCGAGCTGCTCGTGGAGCTGCGCGCCGCGTGCCCGCTGCCCACAGTGCTGTCCCCGTACGCGGCGCAGGCCGACTCCTGGCTGCCCGGCTGGCTGCAGCGGTGCGGCCTGCCGCCGGGCACCGCCACCCATCGTCGGCTCGCCGGGGCCCGAATCGGGCGGTACGCCGCCCGGCTCTATCCGAGCGTGCCGGTGGGCCGGCTGCGTGTGCTGGCCGCCATGTTCGCCTGGTTCTTCCTGCTCGACGACGAGTTCGACGGGGTCGCGGAGCCGCAGGAGGGGAGGTTGCGCCGACTCGCCGACGAGGTGCTGGCGGTGCTGGGCGCGAACCCCGAGCCGCGTCTCGACCCCGAGCCGCGTCCCGATCAGGCGTTTGCCGGGCCGCTGCGCCGAATGCTGGTCGGTCCATGGCGGGTCGTGCGTCAGTCGATGCCCGACTGGTGGTGCCGGCGGTTCATCGAGGCGGTGGCGGAGCACCTCGACGGAGCGGTACGCGAGGCGGTGAACAAGGCAACTGGTCACCGGCCCGGCCTGGACGAGTACATCGAGCTGCGTCGGGCGACATCGGCGGCGCACGTGGCGTACACCTTGATCGAGTACGCGACCGGCGACCTGGTGCCGGACGCCGTCTTCCACCACCCCCGGGTGCGCGATGTCCGAGTCGCCGGCAACGATTTGCTCTCCTGGTACAACGACCTCTTCTCACTGTCCCGCGACCTGACCACCGCCGGCGGTCACAACCTGGTGGTGGCGGTCGCCGAGACGCGGCGGGTGCCGATCGGCGACGCGCTGGTCATCGTCGCGCACCGGTGGCGGGCCGAGATGGCGGCGTTCGGCGCACGCCAAGCCGAGGTGCCGCCGTTCGGGCCGGACCACGACCGGGCGGCGCACGGCCTGCTGGCCGGGGTCGGGTACGCCGTGCGCGGCACCATCGACTGGTCGTTCGAGAGCGCCCGCTACCGGCAGCGGCGCTGACGGCCGGGGCGGTCAACGGTCAGCGCAGGCCGAGCCGTACCACCAGGTCGACCAGGGCGAACGCGAACAACGCGATGCCGACGAAGCCGTTGGCGGTGAAGAACGCCCGGTTGACCCGGGACAGGTCGGTCGGCGTCACCACCAGATGCTGGTAGCCGAACGCCACCGCGGTCAACGCCAGCCCGATCCACCACGGCCAGCCGAAGCCGACCAGCACGCCGAACCACCCGAACAGGGCGAACGTCACCAGGTGCGCCACCGTCGAGGCGTGCAGCGCGAAGCGTCGACCGTACCGGGCGGGCACGCTGCGTACCCCGATCTCACGGTCGACCTCGGCGTCCTGGCAGGCGTAGATCAGGTCGAACCCGCCGATCCACAGCCCGACCGCCGCGCCGAGCAGGATCGCCGGCCCGGCACCGGCGAAGGTGCCGGTGACCGCCAGCCAGGCACCGACCGGGCCGATCAGCTGGGCCAGCCCGAGCACCGCGTGCGGCCAGTCGGTGAACCGCTTGGCGTACGGGTAGACCACCAGTGGGACCGCCGCCAGCGGGGCGAGCGCGAGGCAGAGCGGGTTCAGCGCGGCGGCGGCGCCGAGGAAGACCACCAGCGCGACCACCGCGCCGGTCCAGGCCGTCCGGACGCTCACCGCCCCGCTCACCAGTTCCCGCCCCGCGGTACGCGGATTGCGCGCGTCGATGTGCCGGTCGATGATCCGGTTCGCGGCCATGGCGAACGTCCGGGCCCCGACCATCGCGACGGTGATCAGCAGCAGGTCGAGCCAGCGGACGCCGCCGTCCAGGCGGGCCATCACGGTCAGCGCGGACAGGTACGCGAACGGCAGCGCGAAGACGGAGTGCTCGATCGCGACGAGCCGCAGGAAGGCTCGGATCTTGCCGACCGGGGCGGCGGGCGCGCCGGTCGGCCCGGCGGTGGCTGCGGCGCTCACGAGATCCCGTACTCCCGCCAGCGCTTGTCCACCAGCGAGACGATCTCCGGTGACATGGTCATCTCCTGCGGCCAGCCCCGGGTGTAGCCCTCAGTGGGCAGTTTGCGGGTCGCGTCGACGCCGGCCTTGCCACCCCAGAACTGCTGGTACGACGAGTGGTCGAGGTGGTCCACCGGACCTTCGGTGAGCAGCAGGTCGCGGGCGTAGTCGACGTTGCCGAAGGCGCGGAACGCGACCTCGTGGTAGTCGTGCACGTCGCAGTCGTCGTCGACCACGACGATCAGCTTCGACAGCGACAGCAGGTGGGCCCCCCAGATCGCCGACATGATCTTCTGGGCGTGCTTCGGGTAGCGCTTGCGGATCGACACGATCACGCAGTTGTGGAACACCCCGGCGGCCGGCAGGTCGTAGTCGACGATGTCCGGGATCAGCATCCGCAGCAGCGGCAGGAAGATCCGTTCGGTGGCCTTGCCGAGCCCGTGGTCCTCCTGCGGCGGCTTCGAGGTGATGATCGAGTGGTAGAGCGGGTCCCGCTGGGTGGTCATGCATTCGATGTGCAGCACCGGGAACGGTTCGACCGGGGTGTAGAAGCCGGTGTGGTCGCCGAACGGGCCCTCCGGCAGCCGCTCGCCCGGCTCCAGGTAGCCCTCCAGCACGATCTGGGCGTGCGCCGGCACCTGCAACGGTACGGTCCTGCAGTCGACCATCTCGACCCGCTGGCCGCGCAGGAATCCGGCGAACAGGTATTCGTCGATGTCGCCGGGCAGTGGCGCTGACGCCGAGTAGCTGACCACCGGGTCGCAGCCGATCGCCACCGCCACCGGAAGCCGCTCGCCGCGCCGCTCGGCGACCGCGTGATGGGCGGTGGAGTCCTTGTGGATCTGCCAGTGCATGCCGAGCGTGGTCGGCGAGTGCTGCTGCAGCCGGTAGAGGCCCAGGTTGCGCTTGCCGGTCTCCGGGTGCTTGGTGTGGGTCAGCCCGTAGTTGTGGAAGATGCCGCCGTCGCCGGGCCAGACCTGCAGCCCGGGCAGCCGGTTCAGGTCGACGTCCGCGCCGGTGTAGACGACCTCCTGGCAGGGCGCGGTCCTGACCTTGCGCGGCGGCAGCGAGGTGAGCTGCATGACCTTGCCGAGTCCGTCGCGGATGCCCGACCAGCCGACCGGTAGGTCGGGCTTGATCATCGCACCGATCCGGTCGCCGATCTCGTTCAGGTTCTCGACGCCGAGCGCCATCGCGGTGCGCCGTTCGGTGCCGAACAGGTTGATCGCCACCGGCATCTCGCCCCGGGTGGGCCGGTCGAACAGCAGCGCCGGGCCGCCGGCCCGCACGGTCCGGGTGACGACTTCGCTGATCTCCAGCGTCGGATCCACCGGTACGTCGACCCGCCGCAGCTCGCCGGCCGTCTCCAGCGCCGCGACGAAGTCCTTCAGATCCTGGTACGGGAAACCTGGAGCCGCCATGCCGCCAAGTCTGGCCTACCCGGTGGCCGCTGCCACCACCCGGGGCGGTGATTCGCGCCGCGTCCGGACTCGGCCGGTGCCGGTCAGGCGTAGGAGTGCAGGCTCTCGAAGAAGTAGTTGACCCCGAACAGGTTCATCAGCATGGTGAGGAAGCCGAGGATCGCGATCCAGGTGACCGTGGTCCGCTGTACGCTCGGGGTCGCCCGGGCGTGCAGGTAGCCGGCGTAGATCACCCAGGAGATGAACGCCCAGGTTTCCTTCGGGTCCCAGGCCCAGGCCCGGCTCCAGGCGTGTTCGGCCCAGATCGCCCCGGCGATCACCGCGAAGGTGAACACTGGGAAGCCGATGGCGTGCAGCCCGAAGGTGAGCCGTTCCAGCGACACCGCCGCCGGCACCCGCTTGGCCAGCAGGTAGGGGAAGCCTCGCCGCCCCTGCTCGTAGCCGGACCGGAGCAGGAACATGGCGGCCGGGATCGACCCGAGCAGCAGCAGTCCGGACGACGCCATGATCGTGGAGACGTGGATGGCGTACCAGTAGGACTGCAGGGCCGGCACCAGCGGTGTGATCGGGGTGTAGAACACCAGGCCGGCCAGGCCGAGCAGGGCGACCATGACGAGCGCGACGAACAGGCCGAGCAGCCGCAGCGACGGCCGGCGGTGGACCAGCACCAGCCAGGCGGCCACCCCGACGAAGGTGATCGCCAGCACGTACTCGTACATGTTGCCCCACGGCAGCCGCTCGGCGGCGACCCCCCGGGTGACCAGACAGGCCAGGTGGAACAGGGCACCCAGCACGGTGGCGCCGACGGCGAACCAGCCGGCGAGTCCGACCGCCGGCCAGCCGGTCCGCTCGCCGCCCGTACCCGTGGTCTTGTAGACGGCCGGACCGGTCAGGTCGGATCCAGGCGTCGGCTGAGTGGGTCCGCCGCCGGTCCCGGCGGCCGCGACGGCGGCGAGCTCGCGGTCGGGCACCGTCGCGGCGGCGGTACGCCGGGTGCCGAACCCGGCTTCGACCGCGTGGCAGATCATCGCGAGCAGATACGCGAAGATCGCCACCACCAGGAGTTGATCCGACAGTGCTGACATCAGTGCCGTCCTTCCCGTGGCCCGGCGTCGCCGCCGAGTGCCCGGATGAGCTCCCGGAACTCGTCGCCGAACCCGGGGTGGTCGGTGCGCGGCAGCCCACCGGCCTCGATCAAGCTACTACCGGGCGTCGTTGACGCTGCGTCGGGGCCGGTCGGTGTGACCCGGAACCACACCCGGCGTCGCCGGCCGAACAGTGCCGGCATCAGCCCGAGCAGCAGCGCCGTCGAGCTGGCCAGCAGCAGGCCGCTGCCGGGATCGTGCCGGACCGACAGGGTCACGTACTGCGAAATGTCGAGAAACTCGATGGTGGTGCCGTCGTCCAGGGTCATGGTCTCGCCGACCCGCAGCAGCTGCGGATCACCGACCGGTAGCAGCCTGCCGGCCTCCACCTGCCGCTGGTCGATCTGGTAGACCGAGCCGGGGATGCCGGCGTCCAGGCCGAGGTTGCCCCGGTACGCCCACAGCATCACCGCCGGGTCGCGCAGCTCCGGGTGAGTGGAGCGGACGTACGGCGGCTGCTGCGGGGCGGACGGCAGGAAGAGCCCTTCGAAGGCCACCTGCAGCTGCGGATCCCGTTCGCCGTTCGCCGGGTCGACGTTGGCGTCCGGGAAGCTGGCGACGCCTTCGCTGGTCAGCATCCCGTCGACGGCCAGGAACGGCGCGGAGACGGTCTGCGATTGTCCGTAGCGGTCGGTGTAGCGCAGCACCGGCACGTAGCCGTGCCCGAGCAGGTAGACGTTGGCGCCGTCGAGGCGCAGCGGGGAGTTCACCGAGAACGCCTCGGTCCGGGCGGCCCCGCCGTCGGCGTCGACCTCTACCTCGGCGGAGTAGCTGTCCGGCTGTCCGGTCTCCAGGAAGGTGGCGGTGAAGTCGGTCAGCTCCAGACAGAACCGGGGCAGGTCACCGTCGGAGATCCGGGGGCCGAGTCGGTACTCGTCGTACTGCTGCACGGTGTTGCAGAACGCGGTGTCCGGCCCGGCGACCAGCAGCCGGTTGCCGTTCCAGCCGAACCAGCTCCCGACGGCGACCCCGAGCAGGATGCCGATCAGCGACAGGTGGAAGACCAGGTTGCCGGTTTCCTTCAGGTGGCCCTTCTCGGCGGCGACACTGTCGTCGGTGACGGTGACCCGCCAGCGGCGGCGGCGCAGTTCGGTGGCGATCGCGTCCCGCGCGGCGGCGGGTGCGTCGCCGGCCGTGGTGTCGCCGGCGGTGGTCCAGCGGGCGTGCTGCGGTAACCGGTCGAGCCGGCGCGGGGCGGCCGGCGGCGCGGCCCGCAACGCCCGTACATGCTCGCGCAGCCGGGGCACGATGCAGCCGACCAGGGAGGTGAACAGCAGCAGGTAGATCGCCGCGAACCAGGTCGAGGCGAACACGTCGAACATGCCGAGCCGGTCCAGCACCGGGGCCAGCCGCGGGTTCGCCGCGAAGTACGCGTCGACGTTTTCGATGTTGACGTCGCGTTGCGGCAGCAGCGAGCCGGGGATCGCCGCCACCGCCAGCAGGAAGAGCAGGATCAACGCGGTCCGCATGCTGGTCAGCTGCCGCCACGAGTTGCGCAGCAGGGCCAGCGCCGGATTCGGCCGGGACATCAGATGCCGACCTCGCCGGCCCCCACGGTGGCCTGGAACCAGATGACGAAGTCGGTCCAGGCGCCGGTGACCAGCGCCGACCCGACCAGGATCAGCATCGCCCCGCCGACCCGGGTGACCCAGCGGCTGTTGCGCCGGATCACCGTGAACACGCCGAGCAGCCGGCGGAACGCCAGACCGAAGACGACGAACGGCAGACCGAGCCCGAGGCAGTACGCCACGGCGAGCGCGACCGCCCGATCGGTCTGGCCACTGACCGTCGCCATCCCCATCACCGCGCCGAGGGTGGGGCCGACGCACGGCGTCCAGGACAGCGCGAAGACCGCGCCGAACACCGGGGCGCCGACCAGGCCGGCCTCCGGCAGCCGGCGTACCCGCACCTCGCGTTGCAGGCCGGGCACCAGACCGAGGAAGGCCAGCCCGAACAGGACGATCAGCAGCCCGACGCCGATCTCCACCGGCCGCTGGTAGACGAACAGGTGGCGGCCGACGCTGGCCATCAGGATCGCGGTGAGGGTGAAGACCACGGTGAAGCCACTGATGAACAGCAGGGTCCCGGCCAGCACCCGGCCGCCGAAGGAACTGCCAGCACTCGCGCTGGCAGCGCTGCCGCTGCGGCCGCCGGTGGCGTCGAGGTCGGAGCCGGCCAGTCCGGTGACGTACGACAGGTAGCCGGGGGCAAGCGGCAGGATGCACGGGGAGAGGAAACTGACCAGCCCGGCCAGCGCGGCCAGGCCGAGAGCCAGCAGCACCGGACCGCCCCGGGCGATCTCGGCGAACGTCTCACCCATCGGCCGGGTCCGGCTCGGCGCCGGCGCCGCCGCCGGTCGCCTCGGCATCGTCGCCGGTCGCCTCGGCATCGTCGCCGGTCGCCTCGGCGGCGACCTGTTCGACCAGCGGCTGCAGGTTGTCCTGGCGGATCTCGGCGCGGACGACGGTGGCGATCCGGCCGCTCCGGTCGATGATCATCGTCGCGGGGATGCTGTTCGGCGGGATGTTGAAGTCCAGGGCGAGCCGGCTGGCCGGGTCGAACAGGCTCGGGTACGTCACCCGGCCCGCCTCGAAGGCGCGGGCCTTGTCCCGTTCGTCGCGGACGTTGATGCCGAGGAACCGCACCCCCCGGTCCCGGGTCGCCTGGTAGGTGGCCTCCAGGTCGGCGGCCTCGGCCCGGCAGGGCGGGCACCAGGAGCCCCAGAAGTTGACCACCACGACCTGGCCCCGGTACGCCGCCGGATCGAACGCGGAGCCGTCGAGCAGCTCGGCGTCCAGCTCCGGCGCTGCCGGCCGGTCGTCACCGGTGCACCGGATCACGCCCTGCGGGTCGGTCTCGCAGTCGGTCGCCCAGTCGCTGGCCGCACAGCCGGTCAGAACGAGCGCGGCGGCCAGCGTACCGGCGAGAAGCACGGCAGACCGGGCGAGCCGGGCGGCAGGCCGACAGCCAGGCGCGATCAGCCCACGACGTGCCGACCGCATCTCAGGCCCCCTTGGCCGTCCGCGCCGACGGCGACATGGCGATCAGGTGGGCGGCCGGCTCGGAGTAGCCGATGCCGACCACCTTCGCGTCCTCGAAGTGGATCGCGGTCAGGCTGGCCAGGCCGCACTGCCGGCGGCGCGGGTCGTGCCAGAGCCGCTTGCGTTCCAGGTAGCGGCGCAGCGTCCAGATCGGCAGCTGGTGGGAGACGCAGACCGCCTCGTGGCCCTCGGCGGCGACCCGGGCGGCGTGCACCGCAGCGAACATCCGCTCGGCGATAGCGGTGTAGGCCTCGCCCCACGACGGGGTGACCGGATCGCGCAGCACCCACCAGTTACGCGGGTCACGGAACGACCCGTCGCCGGGGGAGACCCGCCGGCCCTCGAACCAGTTTGCCGACTCGATCAGCCGTTCGTCGACCGAGACCGGCAACCGGAACTGGGCCGCGATCGGCTCGGCGGTCTCCTGGGCGCGTTCCAACGGACTGGCGACCACGTGCACCACGTCCCGGTCGGCGAGGGCCTGGCTGGCCGCCTTGGCCATCTGCACGCCGAGTTCGGAGAGCCGGAAACCGGGCAGTCGGCCGTACAGAATCTTCTCCGGGTTGTGGACCTCGCCGTGCCGCAGTACGTGGACGACCGTCCGTTTCATCCGTTGTCCCCCAGCGTCGGTGCCCGCAGCGCGCCGTCCTCCGCCGCAGCCGCTGCTGCGGCCCCGGCCGGCAGCGCCGCCGCGAGCTGCTCCAGGGCGGCGTCGTCGATCGCCGCCGAGACGAACCATGCCTCGAACGCACTGGGGGGCAGGTAGACGCCGTGCGCGAGCATCGCGTGGAAGAAGGCGCGGTACGCGTCGACGTCCTGCCGGCGGGCGCCAGCGTAGTCGGTGACCTCGGCGTCGGTGAAGAAGATGGAGAACATGGTGCCGGCGGTGGAGAGCCGGTGCGGCACTCCGGCGGCGGTGAGCGCCCCGGTGGCCAGCTCGGCGACCCGGGTCGCGGTGTCGGCCAGCCGCCGGTACAGGTCGGTGTCGGCCAGCCGGAGCGTGGCCAGCCCGGCGGCGCAGGCCAGTGGGTTCCCGGAGAGCGTGCCGGCCTGGTAGACCGGGCCGGCCGGGGCCAACTGCCGCATGATCTCGGCCCGGCCACCGAACGCTGCGGCCGGCAGACCGCCACCCATCACCTTGCCGTACGTGTAGAGGTCGGCGTCGACCGGCTCCAGCTCGGCCCAGCCGCCCCGGGCGACCCGGAACCCGGTCATCACCTCGTCGACGATCAGTAGCGCGCCGTGCGCGTGGGCGATCCGGGCCAGCGCGGCGTTGAAGCCGGGGGCCGGCGGCACCACACCCATGTTGCCGGCGGCCGCTTCGGTGATGATCGCGGCGATCTGGTCGCCGTGCTCGGCGAAGGTCGCCTCCACCGCCGCCACGTCGTTGTAGGGCAGCACGATCGTCTCGCTGGCGGCGGCACCGGTCACCCCGGGCGAGTCGGGCAGCCCGAGGGTGGCCACCCCGCTACCGGCGGCGGCGAGCAGTGCGTCGACGTGGCCGTGGTAGCAGCCGGCGAACTTGACGATCCGGGGCCGACCGGTGTGCCCCCGGGCCAGCCGGATCGTCGACATCGTCGCCTCGGTGCCGGAGTTGACCAGCCGGAGCTGGTCGACCGGGGTACGGTCGACGATCTCGGCGGCCAGCTCCACCTCGCCGGGCGTCGGCGTACCGAAGCTGGTGCCGTGCGCGGCGGCTGCGCTGAGCGCGGCGACCACCTCGGGGTGGGCGTGGCCGAGGATCAGCGGTCCCCAGGAGCAGACCAGGTCGAGGTAACGTCGGTCGTCGGCGTCGAACAGCCACGGGCCGGACCCCCGGGCCATGAATCTGGGTGTCCCGCCGACCGCCCGGAAGGCGCGCACGGGCGAGTTGACCCCGCCAGGGATGATCTTGGTGGCGCGGTCGAACAGGGCCTGGGATGCGGGCGCGTGCGCCGGGTACGGGCAGGCGTCGGCAGTTTCGGTGGCAGTCACGGCCCTGCCATTGTGGCAGCGTCACCAGGCGACCGCACATCCGACCCTGCCCAGCGGCCGGGTTGCGGCGACCGCCGTACCAGGGCCGGGTTCGCGCTGTCGCGATACGCTGGCCGGGTGGAACGGGCGGAGTTGTCGATCGCGTTGCGGCGCACTCCCGACGAGGCTGTACTACGCCTCGTCGGTGAGATCGACATGCTCACCGCCGCCCAGTTGTCCACCACCGTCAACGATCTGCTCGGTGACGCGCCGGCCCGGATCGTGCTGGACATGGCCGGTGTCACCTTCTGCGACTCGCAGGGGCTGGGCACCCTGGTGGTGCTCACCCGCAAGGCCAGCCACGCGCAGAGTCTGCTGCTGCTCACCAACGTCGGCGAGTTCCTGCACCGGGTGTTGAACATCACCGGGCTGCGGTCGGCGCTCACCATCCGTAACGGCGCCGGCTGACTCGGGCCGGCTGACCCGGCGTCGCGGTCAGCCGGGGGCGGCCAGCCCGGCGCTGCGGTCAGCCGCCCCAGCGGGCCGTCTCCAACTCGTCGGCGACCTCGGCCGGATTCACCTCGTCGTCGCGCAGCCGGGCGGCTGCCCGGTCGATCGCCGCACGCAGTTGCCGTACCTGTTCGTCCCGCTGCCGGACCAGGTCCGCCTGGGTGGCGAGTTGGCGGTTCTTCACCCAGAGGTCGACGAAGACGCCGACCTTGGCCCGCAGCACCCATGGGTCGAAGGGCTTGATCAGGTAGTCGACCGCGCCGACGGCGTACCCGCGCAGGGCGAGTTGGGCATCGCGGTCCGCGGCGGTCAGGAACAGGATCGGTACGTGCCGGGTGCGTTCGCGACGCTTGATGTGGTTGGCCGTCTCGAATCCGTCCATCTCCGGCATCTGCGCGTCCAGCAGGATCACCGCGAAGTCGTCCACCAGCAGCTTCTTCAGCGCGTCCTCGCCGCTCTCCACAGCCACGGCCTGCACCGGCATCCCCTGCAGGATCGCCTCCAGGGCGAGCAGGTTGTCCCGCCGGTCGTCCACCAGCAGTACCTTCGCCGATCCGGCAGTCACGAGTTCAACTCCTCAGCCGCGTTGATCCAGGTCACCATCAGGGTGATCAGTTCGTCCAGGTCGACCGGTTTGGTGATGTAGTCCGTCGCCCCGGCCTGCAGCGCGGACTCCCGGTCACCCGGCATCGCCTTGGCGGTCAGGAAGACCACCGGCAGGTCCGCGAAGCGTTCATTGCGGCGGATGATCCGGGTCGTCTCGTAACCGTCCTGGTCCGGCATCATCGCGTCCATCAGCACGATGTTCACTTCGGGGCGTTCGGCGAGTTTACGTACGCCGTCGACCCCGTTGTCCGCGTAGATCACGGTCATCCCGTGCAGCTCCAGCGCGCTGGTCAGCGCGAAGACGTTGCGAACGTCGTCGTCGATGATCAGTACGGTGGCCCCGTCCAGCCGCCGGGTGGTCGGCGGTTCGGGGCGGTCCACCTCGATCGGCCGGGTCAGCGGTGGCAGCGCGGTGCGGATCGGCGCCGCGGCCGGCAACGGTGCCGGCGGCAGCACCGCGTCGGTGTTGAGCACGTCGGGAACGTACAGCGTGAAGGTGGATCCTTCGCCCGGCACCGACGAGACGGAGATCGCGCCGCCGATCAGCCGGGCCAGGTCGCGACTGATCGACAGGCCGAGGCCGGTGCCGCCGTAGCGTCTGCTGGTCGTTCCGTCCGCCTGCTGGAACGCCTCGAAGATCAGCGAGAGCTTGTCGTCGGAGATGCCGATTCCGGTGTCGATCACCGTGAAGGCGACTACCTGGTCGGCGGTGGACAGTGCGGGTTGTTCGAAGGTCAGGTCCGGCGGGGCGGAGGCGATCTGCAGCGTCACCGACCCGGCATCGGTGAACTTCACCGCGTTGGAGAGCAGGTTGCGCAGGATCTGCTGCAGCCGCTGCGCGTCGGTGACGACCGCCGGCGGCAGGTCCGGTGCCACCTCGACGCGCAGTTCCAGCCCTTTCTCGTCGACCTGCGGCGCGAACGCCTGCTCGACGTACGACCGGATCTCGCCGAACGGCACCTCGGCCGGCTGCACGTCCATCCGGCCGGCCTCGATCTTCGACAGGTCGAGGATGTCGTCGATGAGTGACAGCAGATCGGAGCCGGCACTGTGGATGGTCTTGGCGAACTCGATCTGCTTGCCGGTGAGGTTGTCGTCCGGATTGTCGGCCAGCAACCGGGCCAGCAGGAGCAGCGAGTTCAGCGGGGTACGCAGCTCGTGGCTCATGTTGGCCAGGAACTCCGACTTGTACGCCGAGGCCCGGGACAGCTGCTGGGCCTTCTCCTCCAGACCGATCCGGGCCAGTTCGATCTCCCGGTTCTTGGTCTCGATGTTGCCCTTCTGTTCGGACAGCAGGCGGGCCTTGTCCTCCAGTTCGGCGTTGGTGCGCTGCAGTTCGGCCGACTGGGCCTGCATCTCGTTGGCCAGCCGCTGCGACTGGGCGAGCAGCTCCTCGGTGCGCTTGTTCGCCTGGATGGTGTTGACCGCGATGCCGATCGTGGCGACCAGCCGCTCCAGGAACGCCAGGTGCAGCTCGGAGAAGGCGGCGACGGAGGCGAACTCGATCACCCCCAGCATCTCGCCTTCGAACAGCACTGGCAGCACCACATGGTCCCGGGGCGGGATGCTGAGCAGCCCGGACCGCAGGGTGAGCGCGCCGGTGGCGCCGGCGCCCACCCGGATGGTCCGGCGGGAGACGGCGGCCTGGCCGACCAGCCCTTCACCCGGCCCAAAGATGATCTTGTGGTCCCGGGCCACGTAGCCGTACGCGGCGGTGAGCCCGAGGCGGGTCACCCCGTCGTCGGCGTCGGCGAGGAAGAACGCGCCGAGCTGCGCGTCGACCAGCGGCGTCACCTCATTCATGATCATGCGACAGACCTCGCCGAGGTCCCGCTGCCCCTGCAGCAGACCACCGATCCGCGCCAGGTTCGAGTCCAGCCAGCCCTGCTCGGCGTTCTTCTTGGTGGTGTCCCGCAGGGTGACGATCATCTGGTTGATGTTGTCCTTCAGCTCGGCGACCTCGCCCTGCGCCTGCACGGTGATGTGCTGGGTCATGTCGCCACGGGTCACCGAGGTGGAGACCTGCGCGATCGCCCGCAGCTGGGTGGTCAGGGTGGACGCCAGCTGGTTGACGTTCTCGGTGAGGTCGCGCCAGGTGCCGGAGACGCCCTTGACCTGTGCCTGACCGCCGAGCTCCCCCTCGGTGCCGACTTCGCGGGCGACCCGGGTGACCTCGTCGGCGAAGGAGGAGAGCTGGTCGA
>NZ_JBHMIP010000039.1:0-51956 GCF_048060245.1 Micromonospora sp. LOL_014 | reverse complement strand
CACCCTCGGAGCAAGCCGATCACGTGATCGGCGACTCCCTCACGCCCGCCGCACCACCCAATACAGAAATATCAACCAACGCGACCAGATCGCCACACTCACCGCCGAACTCGGCCGCGTCGACAGCGAACTGGCCGCCCTGGCCACCACCCGCACCACCCTGCGCACGCTCGCCGCCACCGAGTTCACCGCCGACGACCCGACGATCGCCAGCACCCCCTACCAGCAGATCCTGGAAGTCCTCGCCGCCGCACCCGCCGGAATGCGGGCGAAGGGCATCTGCTCGCACTCGGCGTCGAACCCTCACCGAAGCACGTCGAAGGCACCCGCGCGAAGCTCAAACGCATGGTCAACCGCCGCGTCCTGACCGAAGACGAACCCGGAGTATTCACTCTCGCCCCGAAAAGGACGTAATCTTCCGAACTGGCCTCTGACGGCACGTGGGTGCCGGACACCCGCGCGGTCGACCACCTCATCGGCGACTGGGACGCCACCACCCGGCAGCGCACCAACGGCTGCGGCCTGCACTCCGTCGCCGAAATGGCATGGCGTGCCGATCCCACCCAGCCGATCGCGCCGACCGTCAACCCCGGCATCGACCCCGGCGGCGGTCTGCTCATCGACTGGCTCCTGGCCAACGACGCCATGACACCCCACGTCCTGCCCGGCACCTACCGCGTCCACCTACCCGACCCCGGCCAGCCGCCGCCATCGGACCACCGACTGGTCACCTGTTCCCTCACCCTGGACACCCCTCCCGAGGAGCGGCGATGAACCCCACCACCAGTAGACGGGGCATCCTCGCCGCGTGTCTGGCCGCCGCCGTACTCGTGAGCGTCGCCGGCGGGTGCGGGACCGACACCGAGGACCCGCGGCCCGACCCGACACCGCCGTATGACGAGATGCCCCTCAACCTGTGCAGCCGGCTGCGGTCGGAGGACCTGTTCCGGCGATTCGGGCTCACCCTCGCTCCCGCCCGGGACCACCACACGACCTACAGCGTGGGACGGACCCACTGGTTTGCGAACTGCATCTACGTCGCCCACGCCACCGACGGGCGTTTCACCACCAAACTCGGCGGCTTCGAACCCGTCGGCGGAATACAGGTCCGGGTCTACGACGACGTTCCAGGCGCGGTCGAGGCGTACAACCAGGACGCCGTCCGCTACATCGACCTGTGGGACGACACCACACCCGGCACCACCACCGCCGACCTCACCGGCTGGTGGGAGGACAGCGGAATATCGTTCGCGAAACCGTCGAAGACCTGGACGCGAGCAGCACCACCGGCGGCGGCCTCGGAGCCACCCAGATCGACATCACTCACCTCGTCCGCGACGAGAACCTGGTCGTGATGTCGTACGTGCAGGCGCTGACACCCACCGCGGAGACGGACACGGCGCTCGCATTCCTGCACGACCTCACCGACACGCTGATCGACCAGACAGCCAGACGCCTCGGCCGCCAGCCAGACGGCCCGACCGACCGATAGAGGGGATAACCTTTGACTGCGGTGATGACGGACTACCACGGCCACCGCGAGCCGTTGCCCGACCCCGGCCGCGCCGTCGCCGAATACGCCGCCACAGGCCGCCGACCCACCTGCCTCACCTGGCAGGCAGAGCACCAATGACCCGGGGTGATGCCGGGAAGGGGTTGGGGCGGCGCGATCGACTCTTGCGGGAGATCGACATGGAGATGGTGCAGCGCCGCCCGAGCGCAGCATATGACAGGCCGCGTCGAGCACCTCGGGCTCACAACCGTTCGGGTCCACCAGCCCCGCCCGGCACACGGGCGTTGTGGGCGGTCAGGCCCAGGCTGCACACCGACGGCCGACCCGTCGCGTACCGGCGGGGCGTTCTTTCACCACGCGGCTGTTCATGACCACGGCCGCCGATGGCATCGCTGACCCGAACGCCGCGCCGATCGTCGACGCGCAGGTCGCCAACCGGCTCCGCACCCAGCGGCTGGCGTCTCTACGCGTGAACCGGACGCCCGACGACGAGCGGTACCTGGAACTGCTGAAGGACCGGGCCAGCGGACAGGGCGCGCGCCAGCGGTGCGGCCATCGCCGACCACGACCAACCGCAGCCGGTAGTTGACGAACTTCTACATGAAGCCGCCCGGAATGGCCGGGTTGCACCCGGCGGCGAGCATGGTCACCCGGCCCGGCCTCCCCCAACCCCCCCCGCCCTGGATACCACACCCTGTAGTCCGGGCTGCAGCCGTCGACGCCGACGCGGTCGTGGGCGTCTTGGGTGTTCGCTGGGTGCTCCCCGCATAGCGGGTCATATCCGACAAATTTGGCCGGATAAAGAACAGATCAGCCATCGACTGGTGGCTATTTTCCCAGGTCATGTGGTGGGCCGCCTGGGACTCGAACCCAGAACCTAAGGATTAAAAGTCCTCAGCTCTGCCGATTGAGCTAACGGCCCGTCAAGGGCCAACCCTACTCCGCCTGGCCGCGGCTTCTGCACCCGCCCGTCTGCTGCCCGGGTCTGGGGCTGTCGCGGCTGACGGGTGACGTCCGGTGACGCGTCGGGCGATCTGGTGTCCTCAGTCGCAGGTTGGGCGTGGGCGCGGTGCAGGGCGTCGAGCCATTGTGGCTGGTGCGAGCCGGCTACCCGTCCGAGGCGACCGATGTCGGTGGCGACGATCGCGTACCGCCAGCCGGTGGATCGTTCCAGGGCGGTGCGGTTCTTCGCGTGCCGGGCCGAGGGTCTGGTGCGTCGCACGATCAGCCGTAGCCCGGTGTTCCAGTTGTCGAGGCGCTGGTCGAGGCCGGTCAGCTCGGCGGTGTGTGCCTGTCCGGTGGTGGCGGTGCCGTCCTGGCCGAGGCTGTCGGTCCACGCGGTCTCGGGTAGCCGGGCGATGGCGGTCTCGTCGGCGTCGGTGATGGTCCAGCCGACGGTGAAGCGCACGTTGCGTCGTGTCCGGTTCAGCCGCTCCAGGTGTGTCATGAGGTCGTGGGTGGCGCCGGCGCCGTCGACGCGGATCAGGATCTTCCGCCGGTAGGACGCCGGTAGTTGGGCGATCGCGTCGTCGAGTACCCGGATGTGGTCGCTGACGGTGTTCGATCCGGCGTTGCCGGGGCGCAGCGGCATGGCCAGGCTTTCCGTGGTGTTGGCGCACCACGCGCCGAGGGGGTGGTGTCCGTAGCCCTTCTTGAACGTGGCGGCCGCGCCCTGCTCGTCGCTGTGTGCGGTGATCAACGTGGCGTCCATGTCGATGACCCCCCATCCGGTCAAGGGTTTCCCGGCCACGGTCAGCCACGGAAACCCCTGCGGGCGGCGGGCGAGGAGGTCCCACACCCGGACGCGGACCTTCGCCCGCGCGGTGGCGATCCGGCGCAGCGATGTCTCGTCCAACCCTGCCAGGGCGCGGCGGACGGTCGATTCCGAGGGCGGATCCGCGAACAGCAGGGCCTGACGCGCCAGCAGCCCGATGTCGGACATGCTCGTCGCGCCGAGCACGACGCGGTCGCCAGACAGACCAGCACCGTGCCCCGGTCCCACCACCCCGGCCCGCTCCCGCGCGGCAGGACCTTGTTCAACGTCGAGGTCAGACCGGTCCGGTCCGCGCACTGCCGTAGCAGTACCGCGCCCGCGTGCCCGACCAGACCCTTGCCGCCCACGGCTACCCGCAACCGTGTGGCCCATCCCGTACTCTTACTCACCGGGAAGGTGCACCCGTTTCTGCTATGGATATGACTTCGACACTCACATCCTTGCAGGCCAGGTGCATCTTTCCCTTACCGGCCTCGATGACCTAATTCTCCCACTGACTGGGGGAGGCTGGTGGGTGAAGCGGAGCTACCGCTGGAGCGCGTCCGTTTCAATGCCCGCCGGCTGCTCGGGCTGCGCCTGGCGGCGGCGCTTGAGGATCATGTCCCGCACAGTACGGCGCAGGTCCGGCGGGATCAGCCAGATCTGGGTGAACGTGAGGTAGTCCAACGTACCCGGCTGCCCATGCCGGCGCGCCTCACGCAGCAGTGTCGCGAAGACCTTGCCACTGCGGGTCGGTGCCGCCATCGAGCTGATCACGCTCATTGTGAGCGCGGCGTACGCGCGGGGCGTCATCAGCGGACGGCTGCGCCGCAGCCAGTCGAACTGTGCCTGCCACGGCGAGTCCAGGCTGATCCGTGGCCGGTTCTCATCCTGATGCCAGATGACCAGCGGCTCGTCGGCAAAGGTGAGCGCCACGTCGTCGTGGCTCAGCGCGCGCAGCGACCAGTCGAGCTCCTGCATCCGGGGCACCGTCGGATCGAACGGCACCCGGCGGAACAGCTCGGTCGGGGCCATGATCGTCGACGTCTGGATGAAGCCGTCGCCGTGGAACAGTCCGCGCCGGACGGTGAAGTACTCGCTCGGCGGCTCACCCGGATCCGGTAGCCGCCGGGGAATCACGAACTCGGCCCGTGGGGTCCGGTTGACCAGCCGGCTGGCGACGATCGGCAGCGGCGCGCACGCCACGCGGGCCACGTCGAGCTGGGCGGCAAGCTTGTGCGGCAGCCATTCGTCGTCGTCGTCGAGCAGCGCCACCCAGGGCGCGCGGGCCTGCCGTACCCCGGCGTTGCGGGCCGCCGGCGCGCCGCCGCTGGCCGGCAGCTCGACCACCCGCAGCCGGGCGTCGGCGACCGCGTCGAGCGCGGACCGGGTCGCCGCGTCGGGCCCGTCAACCACGACGATCACCTCGATCTCCTCGACGCTCTGCGCCAAGGCGCTGCGAGCGGCGCGGGTCACGAGGTCCGGGCGGTTGCGGGTCGGGATGACCACACTGACGGCTGGGGTATCGGACATCACGCCTGACGATGGCGACCGTGAGCGACCGTTGGGTGAAATCTGGGTAGTCATCATCCGTACGGGTCGGGAACACCCTCGGCGATCGGACGACGCACCGGCGCCGACCCGGCATCCGGCCCCGGCGCCTGGCTTGTCGAGGCCCGAGGAGTGGACCGGATCGGCACCGCACCCTGGCTAGACTCCGGCCGCAGCCTGTGGAGGGAGCGGTGTGACCAAGGTTCTGTTCATCGCGGCGTGGGGACGCAGCGGCACCACCATCTTGGACAACATTCTCAACTCGTACGAGTCGGTCTTCACCGTCGGTGAGCTCACCTACCTCTGGCTACGCGGGCTGCAGCAGCGCCGGCCGTGCGGCTGCGGCGTCCCGGTCCCCGAATGCCCGCTCTGGCAGGAGATCCTCCGCGCCGCGTACGGGAACGACCCGCCGTCGGCCGCCGAGGTGTACGCGCTGCAGCGGCGCGCGCTGCGGGTCCGCCACACGCCCGCCCTACTGCGTGCCCGGCCCGGCCCCGACGTCGAGCGCTACCGACGGCTGATGGCCTCGCTCTACCGTGCCGTCGCGGACGTCACCGGGGCCACGTTGATCGTCGACTCGTCCAAGTCGCCCGCCGACGCCGCGATGCTGTCGGGTGTCGCCGGCGTGCAGCCGTACCTGCTGCACGTGGTGCGCGACCCGCGAGCGGTGGCGTACTCCTGGTCCCGGACGACCTCCCACCACGATGCCTCGACCCCCGGCCTGACCCACCACCATAGCCCGGCCGAAAGCAGCCGGCTGTGGCTCGGCTGGAACCTGCTGATCGAGCGGACCGCCCGCGCCTTTCCCGGCCGGCACCGACGGTTGCGGTACGAGGACTTCATGATCGAGCCCCGGGGCACCGTCGAAGGTCTGCTCCGCTTCGTCGGCCTGCCGGAGGAGGTCGTCTCGCCGCCGGCCGGCGGGCCGTTCGTCGACCGACGTACCGTGCGACTGCGGCCCAACCACACGGTCTCCGGCAACCCGAGCCGGTTCCGCGCCGGCGAGGTGTCGCTGAAACTGGACGATCGCTGGATCGACCAGCAGGCCCGGGGCCAACGGCTGATCTCGACCACGGTGTCGATGCCGTTGCTGCCCCGCTACCGCTACCCGCTGTGGCCGGCTCTGCGCCGCACCACCGACCCGGCCCACTGAGCCCGTACCCGCCGGCCCGCCATCCAGGCGACCACCACCGTCGCCTTGGCCAGCGACCGTACGCCGGCCACCTCGACCGTGGTCGGCACCAGCGCGGCGGATGCCCGGCGACGCCGGGACGGCCGGGGCATGCCGTTCGCCAGGTCGGCCAACTCGAACCCGGTGAGGTCCACGACGCCGACCTCCTCGGCAGGCACGTCGCGGTGCCCGTACACCGAGGTCACCGCGTCGAACAGCGGCTCGTCGGCGGAGCGCACCCAGCGCGCCCGGCTGAGCGCCGCAGTCCGCCACAGCCGTACGCCGGCCTCCCGCGCCGGGTCCGCTCCGGGCTCGCCGACGTCAACCCGGACCACACCGGCCTGGTGGCGGTCGGCGACGTCGATCAGGCGTCGCAGGGCGTCCGGTGCCAGACCGTACGCGGCCGGCAGGTCCAGCAGGTACGGCGCGGGAAAGACGCTGCCGGGCCGCTCGGTGGCCAGCCGGACGCGTGGTTCACCCCGGTAGGTCGCGGCGATCAGTCGCAGGTCGCGCAGCGGGTCGGTGAGCACCCGTACCCGCGCGTCGTCGAGCTGATCCCATGGGCCGACCAGAGTGACCCGGATGTCGTGTTCGCTGCCGCGCAGCACCGAGTCGACGGCCGCCCGTACCCGTTCCAGCGGCTGGTCACCGACTGCCGTGACCACCTCGACGAGCGGGACCGACCAGGATGTCCCGCCCACCTTGCGCCAGCTGCGTGGGTACGGGATCCGGTCGGCGAAGAACGGGCGGTTCCAGCGGGCGATCTCTCTGCGGGCGCGCATCACGTGGGTGCGCCCCAGGTGCCAGCTCCGCGCGGCCGGCTCCGGCACGAACACGGCACCCGCCTGGGCGAGCCGGTAGCCGAACTCGGTGTCCTCGCCCAGCCGCAGCTGCGCGTCGAACCCGCCGGCCCGCTGGTACAGGTCGCGGCGTAGCGCGGCGGTCGCGCCGACGTGGATCTTGAACGCATGATGGTCGGCGATGCGCAGCTGGTCGGTCTGGTTGACGTACCGCTCGACGTAGCTGTGCGGCTCACCGGGGTTGCCACCGAACAGGTCCGCTGCCGCGCCGCGAGCCAGCGTCCGCGCGACCGTCTCCGCCGACGGCCACCGCCCGTCGCCGTCCGGGTCGACGAAGCGCTTGTAGCCGAGGGTGACCGCGTACGGCAGCACATGCTGCCAGCGGACCTGGGCCGCCACATGCTCGGGAAAGGCGATCATGTCGGCGTCCAGCCAGTGCAGGATCTTGCCGGTGCTGTGCGCGACGCCGCAGCGCAGGGCGGCGGCCCGCCCCCAACCGGCCTCGCCGCCGGCACCGACCCGGACGATCTTCGTCCGCGCCGGCCGGACCTCGGGCAGGGTCAACGGCGGGTCCGAGCCGTCGTCGGCCACGACGACCTCGAGCAGGTCTGCCGGGTACGTCTGCCGGCTCAACGACGCCAGGGTCAGATCCAGCGTGGGTTGGCAGTTGAAGGCCGGGATGACGACGCTCACCGTCATCGTGGGCCGCCAGCTGTCCAGATCGGGTACGGCCACCGACGACCAGTCGTTGCGGACGACCCGTGGGACGACGCCCGCCGGCTGCCGGACTGCCCCGGATCCGTCGAGCGTCCCGGACCCGTCCGTTGTGGTTGATCCGTCTGCCTGCGCCACGGGCAGAAGTTAGCAGGGGAAGGTGACCACCGGACGACACGCACCGCACGTACGGCCGGCGGGGTGTCGCGCCGGCTTCAGCTGAACTGCGTACGCGTCCGTTGCTGGGCGACGCCGTCGACGTACAGGTCGACCTTTTCGCTGTAGAAGCAGGCCAGACCGGCGATCTTCTGGCTCTCCGGCAACGGCGCGCGGTAGATCCAGACCAGGTCGTCGTACGTCCGCTCGCCGAGCCGCACCGACCAGTACTCGGCGGTCCCTTTGTACGGGCAGTGGGTGCGGGTCTGCGACGGCACCAGAAGGTCCCGCCGCAGGTCGGTCAGGGGCAGGTAGTAGCGCGGCGGCAGCCCGGTCTCGAACAGGATCCGGGAGGAGCCGGAGTCGGCCAGCGTCACCCCGTCCAGCTCCACCCGCACCCGCCGGCTGCTGGCCAGAATGTCGACCCGGGTGTACGGGTCACGCGGGTGCGTGTAGACCGGCTCGTCCTCCTCCAACCACTCGTCCATCGCCGCCCAGTCCAGGCGTACCGCGTCGCGTAGCTGCGGCAACGGTGAGTCGGGGTAGCGGCGGGCGGCTCCGGCGGCGGTCCGGCCGTCCCCGGTGACCACGTCGAGGATCTCGGCGGTGCCACGGCTCGGCGACCGATCGGTGGCACCGGTCGCGACGAGTGTCGCGCGGACGTCCGCCGCCGGCAGGTAGTAGGTCGGGTAGTAGGGCTTCTCCCAGACCAGTAGCGGGGCGGTCGTGTCGGCCACCACCTCGCCGTGCAGGTACACCCGGACCCGTTTCTGGCCCGGTTCCACCCGGACCGTGCCACGCCGGCCCGGGGCCGGGCCGGCGTGGGACGTCTCACTGCCGGTGTCGGGTCCGCTCACCCCGGAATCATCCATACCACCGGCAACGATCATCGAGGGCTGGATGTTTCCCGCCGGCCGGCCGGCTTCGATGTCAACCGCACCGACGGGTTTCACCTCGCGGTACCGTCGGCGACGTGACCGGATTCGCGGCGGTGGTGCTGGCCGGTGGCGCGGCCCGACGGATGGGCGGCGTCGACAAACCGGACGTACCGGTGGGTGGGGTAGCCATGCGGGACCGGGTGCTGGCCGCCGTCGCGGGCGCCGACCCGCGCGTCGTCGTCGGCCCGCTGGCCGACCCGCCGCCGGGTGTCCTGGCGGTACGCGAGGAGCCGCCCGGGGCCGGTCCGGTCGCCGCCACGGCCGCCGGCCTCGCCGCACTCGCCGAGGCCGCCGGCCGCACCGGTCCCGCCGCGTTCGCCGAACCGGCCGGCCTGGTCGCGCTGCTCGCCGGCGACCTGCCGCTGCTCACCGCCGATGCGGTGGACCTGCTGACGTGGACCGTACGGGCGGGTGGTGTCGACGGGGCGCTCTACGTCGACGCCACCGGCCGGCGGCAACTGCTCTGCGGTGTGTGGCGTACCGAGCGGCTGCGTGCGGCGGTCGACCGGCTCGCCGCGCAGCGCGGCGGCGGCCTTGTCGGGGCGTCGATGCGGGCGCTGTTCGGCGGCCTGTCCGTCGCCGAGGTGACCTGGTCCGGCGCCGGCGCGGCGCCGTGGTTCGATTGCGACACCGACCAGGATGTCCGGCAGGCACGGGAGTGGGTGCGATGAGCGACACGATGACGAGCTGGGTGGCGTCAGCCGCCGCCGAACTCGGGCTCGACCCCGGCGAGGTGCCGGTGCCGGTGGTGCTGGACCTGGCCCGCGACGTGGCGCACAACGTGCTGCGCCCGGGTGCGCCGGTCACCGCGTACCTGTTGGGGTTGGCCGTCGGCCGTGGCGCCGACCCGGTCGAGGCCGGTGCCCGGCTGGCCGCCCTGGCTCGTGCCTACGGTGCCGGCGAGGTCAGGCCGGCTCCAGGCGGATGACGATCTGCTTGGACGTCGGGGTGTTCGACCCTGCGGCGGTGGAATCCAGCGGCACCAGCACGTTCGCCTCCGGGAAGTACGCGGCCGCGCAGCCGCGCGCCGTCGGGTAACTCACCACCCGGAAGGCGCTGGCCCGGCGCTCGACCTGATCCGACCACTCCGACACCAGGTCGACCTGGTCGCCGTCGGTGAAGCCGAGTGCGGTCAGGTCGTCCGGGTGGACGAAGACCACCCGGCGCCCGCCCCGGATGCCGCGGTAGCGGTCGTCGAGCCCGTAGATCGTGGTGTTGTACTGGTCGTGGCTGCGCATGGTCTGCAGCAGCAGCCGGCCCGGCGGCACCTCGATCACGGTCAGCGGGCTGACCGTGAACGCGGCCTTGCCGGACGCGGTGGCGAAGGTCCGCCGGTCCCGGGGCGGGTGCGGCAGCACGAATCCGTCCGGCTCGGCGACCCGGCGTTCGAAGTCGGCGAAGCCCGGCACCGTCTCGGCGATGGTCGCCCGGATCGTCCGGTAGTCGGCCTGGTACGCCTCCCACGGCACCGGCGAGTCGGGCAGCGTGGCGCGGGCCAGCCGGGCGACGATCGCCACCTCGGAGAGCAGTTGGTCGGAGGCGGGGGCGAGCCGGCCCCGGGAGGCGTGCACCGCCGACATCGAGTCCTCGACGGTGACGAACTGGTCGCCGCCGGCCTGCCGGTCCCGTTCGGTGCGGCCCAGGCAGGGCAGGATCAGCGAGGTCGCGCCGGGCACGGTGTGCGAGCGGTTCAGTTTGGTCGACACGTGCACGGTCAACGCGCACGACGCCAGGGCGGCGACCGTCACGTCGGTGTCCGGGCTGGCAGCGGCGAAGTTGCCGCCGAGGGCCATGAAGACGCCTACCTCGCCGTCGCGCATCGCCCGGATCGCGCCGACCGTGTCCAGCCCGGTCGCGGTCGGCATCGGTACGCCGAGTCGCCGGCCGAGCGCCGGCAGCCAGGCCGGCGGCTCGTGCCAGATGCCCATGGTGCGGTCACCCTGCACGTTGGAGTGTCCACGCACCGGGCAGAGACCGGCCCCGGGCTTGCCGATCATGCCGCGCAGCAGTTGCACGTTGACGATCTCGCGGATCGCGTCGACGGAGTCCTGCCGCTGGGTCAGCCCCATCGCCCAGCAGACGATGGTCGCGTCGGAGGCGGCGAACAGCTTCGCCACCTCGACGATCTGTGCCTTGTACAGCCCGGTGGCGGCGGTCACCGCCGACCAGTCGAGCCCGGCGCGGGCGGCGCGGTACTCGGCGTACCCGCTGGTGTGGCTGTCGACGAAGTCGGTGTCGACGGCGTCGGCTTCGACCAGCAGCGCGCCGATCGCCTGGAACAGCGCCAGATCGCCGCCGATGCGGATCTGCAGGAAGTGGTCGGCCAGCGGGGTGCCGGCCCCGATCAGACCGCCGGCGCGCTGCGGGTTGCGGAACCGCATCAGCCCGGCTTCAGGCAGTGGGTTGACGGCGACGATGGTGGCGCCGTCCCGTTTGGCCCGCTCCAGCGCGGACAGCATCCGGGGGTGGTTGGTGCCCGGGTTCTGCCCGACGACGACGATCAGTTTCGCCCGGTGCAGGTCGGCCAGGGTCACCGAGCCCTTGCCGATGCCGATGGTGCTGAGTAGCGCCACCCCGGACGACTCGTGGCACATGTTGGAGCAGTCCGGCAGGTTGTTGGTGCCCAGCGACCGGGCGAACAGTTGGTAGAGGAAGGCGGCCTCGTTTGAGGTGCGGCCGGAGGTGTAGAACGCGGCTTGGTCCGGCGAGTCGAGGCCCCGCAGTTCGTCGCCGATCAGCCGGAACGCGTCGTCCCAGCCGATCGGGGTGTAGTGGTCGGCGCCGGGTCGGCGGATCACCGGGTGGGTGAGCCGGCCCTGCTGGCCGAGCCAGTGGTCGGATCGGGTGGCCAGCTCGCTGATCGGGTGCTCGGCGAAGAACTCCGGGGTGACCCGGCGCAGGGTCGCCTCCTCGGCGACCGCCTTGGCACCGTTTTCGCAGAACTCGGCGTGCGCGCGGCGCTGCGCGGCCGGCTCCGGCCAGGCGCAGCCGGGGCAGTCGAAGCCGCCGGGCTGGTTGACCCGCGCCAGGGTGAGCGCGGTACGGCGTACGCCCATCTGAGCGACGCCGGCGCGCAGCGCGTGGGTGACGCCCGGCAGTCCGGCCGCGCTGGTCGCCGGCTGGTCGACCCGCAGGTCGCGGTCGCCGGCGTCGTCTCGGGGGGCGGAACGGGCCATGCTGCCACCTTCTCACGTGCTGCGATCCGCCGGCTACGTCCAAAAGGCGCAGGCCAACGGCGGTACGGCGAACTGCGATCGGCCAGTGCCGGTTATCCGACGGCAACCGGGGCTAGCCGGTGTGGTGGCTCGTCTGGGTAGGGTGTGCGCACAACGGGACTGAGTTGATCATCGTGGGGGAGCAGGTGCCGGCATCAGGGGATCAGGCGTCCGGGAGTCAGCCGGCGGCGCACGAGCCGCTCCTGCTCGACGAGCCGAGCACGGCCGACCTGCGGGAGAAGGTGACCCAGGCGTGGCGGGACTTCGCCGCCGCGCTGGCCGCCATGCTGCCGACGCTGCCGGCCGGCGCACAGGTGGAGCTCACGCTCGATCCGACAGCGTCCGGCACCGGCGACGCGATCTACTCGGTGGATGTCTCGATCGGCCTGCAGGACCGGTTGACCGCGTCGGCGGTGAGCAACGCCACACTGCCGCCGGACTACCGGATGGACCGGGACGCCGTCGCCGAACTGGTCGCGCTCGGCTGGTCGCCGCCCGGAGTGGTGCCGGGTTGCGGTGACAACTTCGGGCTGGCCACGACGACCAAGGACGTCGCTCGGCTGGCCTCCGTGATCACCCATACGCTGCGCCAGGTCTACGGGGCCCCGCATCCGGCCTTCGTCGTCTACTCGGTGGGCGACGACAGCGACTCGCCGATCGAGGTCGAGCCGCTCGGCACCGCCCGACCGGCGGCGTCCCTCGACGACCATCTCGGGCTGCCGACCGGCGACCCGGTGCCGGGGGACGGTGACGACGGTCCGGGTGACGCGCTGCCGCTCGACGAGCGGGTTCGTACGGTGGTCGCGACGATGATGCGCAGCACCCCGGAGCATCTGCATGTGGACGCTGACGGCGACATCGGGATCCGGGCCGGCTCGGCGATGGTCTTCGTCCGGATCCGGGACAATCCGCCGCTGGTGGACGTCTTCTCGCCGATCCTGACCGAGGTGGAGCCGACCGAGCAGTTGTACGTGAAGCTGTCCGAGTTGACCAACCGGATGCCGATCGGGCGGCTGTACTGCACCAACGACACGGTGTGGGCGTCCGTACCGGTGTTCGGCCGCAACTTCCAGCCCACCCATCTGATGCTCGCGGTGCAGGTGATGACCGGTCTCGCCGACGAGTTGGACGACCGGTTGCATGGCGAGTTCGGTGGCAAGCGGTTCTTTGGCGACGGGGACAAGCCGTCCCGGGGCGACACCGGGGACCACCGCACCGGCATGTACCTCTGAACCGGTCAGGCACTTGCCGGTCAGGCACTTGCCGGTCAGGCCAGCGGGTCGGGCACGGCGACCGGCGGCGGTGCGTCGACCAGCCGGGAGAGCACGATCATGCTCTTCGTGGCGGTGACGAACGACTCGGCCCGCAGCCGTTCGAGGGCCTGTTCCAGATGCGCGATGTCGGCTGCCCGCAGGTGCACCAGGGCGTCTGCCTCACCACTTACCGTGTACGCCCCGACCACCTCCGGGTGCTGGCGGGTGGCCGCCGCGATCTGGGCCGGTGTGGTCCGCCCGGTGCAGAACAGTTCGATGAACGCCTCGGTGGTCCAGCCGACGGCGGACGGGTCGACGACGGCGGTGAAGCCGCGAATCACCCCGGCCGCCCGCAGCCGGTCGACCCGGCGTTTGACCGCCGGGGCGGACAACGACACCCGGGCGCCGATGTCCGCGTAGGACGAACGGGCGTTGGCCACCAGCGACGCAATGATTCGCTGGTCCACGGCGTCGATCTGCAACGTTTAGTCCTTCAGGCGCAACGATCAAGACTTTTTACTGTGTGACAGCATACCTACTCTTGGTACCCGTGACCCACGTGCGCGCTGCCGCCGGGCAGCCCCGGACGTACCTGATGTGTCCGCCGGAGCACTTCGCAGTCGAGTACGCGATCAATCCGTGGATGAACCCGCAGTTGCCGGTGGACACCGAACTCGCCGTCAAACAATGGGAAGGGTTACGCGAGACGCTGACCGGTATCGGGCACCAGGTCCGGCTGCTGCCGGCCCGCGCCGACCTGCCCGACATGGTGTTCGCCGCGAACGGTGCATTCTCGGTCGACCGCACCGTTTTCGGTGCCCGGTTCACCTACCCGCAGCGGGCCGCGGAGGCCATCGCGCATCGGGAGTTCTACGAGGAGCTCGGCTGGCGGTACGTGCGGCCCACCGAGGCCAACGAGGGCGAAGGCGACTTCACCTACCTGCCGGGAGCGTACGGCGGCACGATCCTCGCCGGCTACGGGTTCCGTACCGACCCGGACGCGCACCGCCGGCTCCAGGAGACGCTGAGCCGGCCGGTCGTGTCGTTGCGCCTGGTCGACCCGCACTTCTACCACCTGGACACCGCGCTGGCCGCCCTCGACGACGAGACTGTCGTCTACTACCCGCAGGCCTTCTCCCCCGCGTCACAGCGGGTGCTCCGGCAGTTGTTCCCCGGGGCGGTGATCGCCGACCGGTCCGACGCGCTGGCTTTCGGGCTGAATCTGATCAGCGACGGCCGGCACGTGGTGGTCAACAGCGAGGCGACCGGGATGGCCGACAAGCTGGCTACCGCCGGCTACCAGCCGCTGCCGGTCGAGTTCACCGAGCTGCACAAGGGCGGCGGCAGCGTGAAGTGTTGCGTCGCCGAACTACGCGGCTGACCACGGCTCCAGCTCAGCCCAGCGCGTGCCTGGCGCTCAGCCCAGCGTGGCGAGCTCGGTGATCAGCACGTTCGACAGCACTGGGCCGTCGCGCAGCACCTCACGCAGGTACCACTTCTGCTGCGGCGTACGCGGCTGGTTGAACTGCCACGGCCCACGCGGGCTGTCGATCTGCCCCACCCGGCCGAGCGCCAGGTTCAGCTCCTGGGACGAGAAACTCGGTCCGGCGGACCGGATCGCCTTGTCCAGCACCTGGGCCGCGTCGTAGGACGACATCGCGTACGTGGTCGGCGACGCCCCGTACCGCTTGCGGTAACCGGTGGCGAACTGCAGGTTGGCCGAATTGTCCAGGTCGGCCGAGTAGTTGAGAGCGGTGACGATACCGCTCGCCTCTTCACCCAACTGGTCGATGACGTTGCCTTCGGTGAGGAAACCCGGACCGTAGATCGGACCTTCGAAGCCGGCGTCGCGCAATTGCCGGATGAACTCGACCGCCGCCGAGCCGGTGAAGTGGCAGTAGACCGCCTCCGGATCCCGGAGGATCACCTCCTGGATCGGCTCGACGAAGGTGTCCCGACCTGGATTCGGGGTGGCATTGGCCCAGATGACCGCCCCGGAAATCCGCCCGTCGCTGGCGCCGAAGCTTTCCCGGAACCCCTGCACCACGTCGCGGCCGGCGGGCTGGTCGGCGGCGACGATCGCCACCTCGCCGTTGGCGGACACCTCTCGGGCCAGGTAACCGCCGAGGGCGAGGCCGGGCTCGTCGGCGACGTACGAGGTACGCCAGATGTAGACGACGCTCTGCAGGCTGCGTGGCGAGGCGTTCGAGCCGATCAACGGCACCCGGGCCTCTTCCACGGCGTCCCGGATGGCGAGCATCACCGCCGAGTTGGCCACCCCGGTGAGCGCCAGCACCTGCTGCTGGAGCAGCGAGTCGACCGCCGCCCGCCCGGACTCGGGGGTCTCCCCCTCGTCGGCGATCACCAGGTCGACCGGGCGGCCACCCAGCCGCTGCTGGTGGGTGTCCAGGTAGAGCTGGAAGCCGTTGAGCATCTCGTCGCCGATCGGTTTGTAACCGCCGGTCTGCGGGACGATCAGGCCGATGCGTACTGGCCGGTCGCTGACCAGGCCGTCGTCGTCGTTCGAGTCGTCACCCGCGCCGACGCTGCAGGCACTGGCCAGCCCGGTGGCGCCGAGCGCGGCCAGCAGCTTCAGGGCTTGCCGGCGGTCGATGTGAGGCACAGGGGTGGTCCTCTCCCATGGATACGACGGTCGGTCGCGCAGGTGGAGTACGCCGACGGTGGCGAGCTGGTCAACAGTCCACTCGGCGTTCTACCCGCTCGGCTGCGTCCAGTCAATGCTAGGTGATCTGCCGGTTCACGCCGCCGACGGGCGGCGTGATCGGGGGGGACCTACGGGCGGCGTGATCGGGGACCGGCGAGCGGCCGGCCCTGGTGCTGCGTCAAGATGGAGCCTATGACCGAGACGTCAGGCTCCCCGGAAGAGACCAACGAGTCCGGCCCGGCGGCTGGCCGGCCCGGCGCGGTGGTGGTGGTCGGCCCGGACGGGCGACCGGTCGGCACGGTGAACGCCGGCGGTGCCGGCACCGGTGCCCCCGGCGGCACCAGCGGGGCCACCGGTGCCGGCGACGAGCCGGTCGACCCGGAAGACCCGTCGCAGTTGATCGAGCAGCCGGCCAAGGTGATGCGGATCGGCAGCATGATCAAACAGTTGCTGGAGGAGGTCCGCGCCGCCCCGCTCGACGAGGCGAGCCGGCAGCGGCTGCGCGAGATCCACCGGCGTTCCATCACCGAGCTGGAGGACGGCCTGGCACCGGAGCTGCGCGAGGAGCTGGCCCGGATCTCGCTGCCGTTCGAGGACGGCGCCACCCCGAGTGAGAGTGAACTGCGAGTCGCCCAGGCCCAGTTGGTCGGCTGGCTGGAAGGGCTGTTCCACGGCATCCAGGCGGCGCTGATGGCCCAGCAGATGGCAGCCCGGCTGCAGCTTGAGCAGATGCGTTCCGGCGGGCGGCCGGCACTGCCGGTCGGCCCAGGTGGGATGATCCCTGGCATGCCGGGTCAGGCCGGTCAGCCGGGCGAGGGCGGCAGCACCCGCACCGGCCAGTACCTCTGACTCTGCGCCAGCAACTGCTCCAGGTAGGCAGCCACCCCGTCGTCGGCGTTCGACGCCGTCACCGCGTCCGCGATCTCCTGCACCGTCGGGTGGGCGTTCGCCACCGCGACCGCCTGCCCGGCCCAGGTCAGCATCGGGACGTCGTTCGGCATGTCGCCGAAGGCGACCACGTCGGCGGCGCCGATCTGCCAACGGGCGCAGAGCCAGGCCAGCCCGGCCGCCTTGGTGACCCCGGCAGCTGAGATCTCCACCAACCCGGACTTCGACGAGTGGGTGGCCTCGGCCAGCCCGGCGAGCGCTCCGGCGACGATCCGGACGAACACTTCCGGGTCATCGTGGCTGCTGCGGGCCAGCAGTTTCACCGCCGGCGCGGTGAGCAGCTCCGTCGAGTCGGTGACCTGCCGGGCGGTGGGGTGATCGCTGTTCCAGTGCGCCGGCCAGTCGATGCCGTGCCGCATCAACCGGCCATCCTCCACCTCGACGGCGAAGACCACATCCGGGACTTCGGCGCGCAGTCGCCGGGCGACCTCGGCCATGATCTCCGGGGCGAGCGGGTCGGCGCGCAGCACGGTGTCGGTACGCGGCTCGTAGACCACGGCACCGTTGGCACAGACCGCCGGCACCGGGGCCTGTAGCTGTTCGTAGACGGCCGACAGCCAGCGCACCGGCCGGCCGGTGACCAGCACCACCTGCCCGCCGCGCAGCTGGAACTCGTCGAGCGCGGCGGCGGTCCGGGCACTGAGCGACTTATCGGGCCGCAGCAGTGTCCCGTCGAGGTCGGTGGCGACCAGACGTGGATGCACTTCCATCTCCGGACAGTAGCCGGTCGAGGTAAATCGCTACGCCGTCATCATCATTACGCAGTGTAACCTCATCGGCGGCACGGCGTACTGCCGGATGGGCGTTCGACACCGCCACCCGCGACCACCCGGCCCAGGCGAACATCGGCAGGTCGTTGGGCATGTCGCCGAAGACCAGCACGTCCGCCGGGTCGACGCCGAGCGACTCCGCGACGACCGCCAGACCGCTGGCCTTGTCGACACCGGGCGGAGAGATCTCGATGAAGCCCAGCCCGGCCTGGGTGACCGTCGCCAGCGTCGGTGGGACGACCTGCACCGCGGCGGCGAGCAGCGCGTCCACGTCGTGCGACGGCGTCCGGGCGAACGCCTTGATCACGTCGGTGGCCAGGCACTGCTCCCGGGTACGAGCCTCGAACCGCTCCGGGTAGCGCCACTGCGGGTCGAAGTCGCCCCACAGCGGCGCCTCGTGCTCGTCGGACGCTTCGACCATTACGATCAGCGGACCGACTGCCGCCTCCAACTCGGTGATCAGCTGGGCCAGCACGTCGGCGGGCAGCCGCTCGTCGCGCAGCACCCGTACGCCGGTCGGGTCGCTCTGGTCGACCACCCGCCCGCCGCCGGCCATCACCAAGTAGTCGGCGGCTCGGATGTCGTTGCGGGTCAACTCCATCAGCCTTGGTCCGCGGCCGGTCGCCCCGACGACCGGGATGCCGAGGTCGCGGGCACGGTCGAGCACCTCATGGGTGTACGCGGAGACGGTCTCGTCGCTGCGGACCAGAGTGCCGTCGAGGTCGGTCGCGATCAACTTGGGTAGACCGGGGCGCGGCATGCTGTCCTCCTTGATCCCCCCGTGGTCGACGATCTCCGTGGTCGATGATCTCCTCGGTCGACGGGGCAGCAACCGTACCTCGCATACCGTGACCTGACCATGACTTCCAAGCGACGACCGCGTGCACACTGACCAGGCATCGGTGTCCGACGTCAGAGCATGATCAGGTACCGCCGGACCGGCCCGAACGCGGTGCCTCCACCGCCGCCAGTGCCAGTACCAGCACCGTCAACGCCAGCACCATCGTCAGTGATGACCCCGGGGTCGACGAAGACGCCGACCGTGGGCGGGATGTCGCCGTGCTGGATCAGGTTGTCCGGCACGATCGCGCCCCGCACCCCGCCGGCCGGATCCAGGTACCACCAGCCATCCTGGAACACCAACAACGCCGCCGGCTGTGTCGGCTGTGAATGCGCCGGCAGGTGCACCCAGAACTTGCGCACCGTACCCGGGTAGATGGCGCTGTCTGTCCGGTCGACTCGATGGTCCGGCCAGCCGGGACACCAGGTTGGCGTAGCGAGTCGGGGCCGTGCCGGTACCTGACGTCGGACTGGTCGACCGGCAAATGCCGGAACGGCACCTCGACTGGTGAACGCCGCACCCGTCGCTCCCTTGGCAGGGCGGGACGTCAGGCGGTGGCCAGGGGTTCCAGGACGTCGCGGCCGCCGAGGTACGGCTGCAGTGCCTTCGGCACCCGTACCGAGCCGTCCGGCTGCTGGTGGTTCTCCAGGATCGGGATCAGCCACCGGGTCGTCGCCAGGGTGCCGTTGAGGGTGGCCACCGGCTGGCTACGACCGTCAGCGTCGCGGTAGCGGATGTTCAGCCGGCGGGCCTGGAAGGTGGTGCAGTTCGACGTGGAGGTGACCTCGCGGTAGCGGCCCTGCGACGGCACCCACGCCTCGCAGTCGTACTTGCGGGCCGCGCTGGTGCCGAGGTCGCCGGCGGCGACGTCGATCACCCGGTAGGGGATCTCCACCTTCGCCAGCATCTCCTCCTCCCAGGCGAGCAGCCGCAGGTGCTCGTCATGGGCCTGCTCCGGCGGGCAGAAGGAGAACATCTCCACCTTGTCGAACTGGTGCACCCGCAAGATGCCACGCACGTCCCGGCCGTACGAGCCGGCTTCCCGCCGGAAGCACGACGACCAGCCGGCGTAGCGCACCGGCCCGTCGAGGGTCAGGATCTCGTTCGAGTGGTATGCCGCCAGCGGCACCTCGCTGGTGCCGACCAGGTACAGGTCGTCGGCTTCGAGCCGGTAGATCTCGCTGGCGTGCTCGCCGAGGAAGCCGGTGCCTTCCATCGACTCCGGCTTGACCAGCACCGGGGTAATCGTCGGGGTGAGGCCGTACTCGACGGCCTGGGCGATGGCCAGCTGCAGCAGACCGAGCTGCAGCAGCGCGCCGACGCCGGTCAGGTAGTAGAAGCGGCTGCCGGAGACCTTCGCGCCTCGTTCGACGTCGATCGCGCCGAGCGCTTCACCGAGCGCCAGGTGGTCGCGGGGTGCGTCGATGTCGGGGCGCTCACCGACCTCCCGCAGGACGACGTAGTCGTCCTCGCCGCCGGCTGGCGCGCCGACCTCAATCAGGTTGGGGAAGGCCAACTGCGCCCGGCGCAGCGTCTGCTCGGCCTCGGTGGCGGCGGTCTCGGCCGCCTTCACCTGGGCCGACAACTCCTTGGTACGGGTCAGCAGCTCGGCCTTCTCAGCCGGTTCCGCCCGGGGCAGTCGCTTGCCGAGCTGCTTCTGCTCGGCGCGCAGCGCCTCGAAGGCCTGCACCGCCGCGCGGCGCGTCTCGTCGGCGGCGATCAGATCGTCCACCCGGGACTCGGACTCGCCGCGGGCACGCTGGCTGGCACGGAAGAGGTCCGGGTCGTCACGGAGCAGTCGGAGATCGATCACGGAAGTCAACGATACCGGCCCACCGCGTCGGCCCGCGCGCAGGTTTTCGGCCGGCTCGCCAGCGGTGCGTCCTCACCAGTGGGGTGTCTGGTGCGGCGGGTTGTCCGGCCGGACGAACGGGGCGGTCGGCCCGACCGTCAAATCGGCGGGTGCACCCCCGCCCGGTTCCGGAGCGGTGTCCCGCGGCCGACGCCACGGCAGGTCGGTCGGGGCGGGCGCCGGACCCGCCGGGTCGCCGGTCGCGGGTCGTTCGCTCCCGTCGAGCCCCCGACCATGGTCGGCACCGCCTTCGATGTCGGCACCGCCACTCCCAGTGGTCCCGCTACGGCCGGCCGCGGTCCGCCCGGCCAGGTACAGCGCCAGCAGCAACGCGCCGACGCCGACCAGGCCGGCGGTCACCGCCGTACCACGGCTGACCAGCACCTCCATCTCGGCGGGAACCTGCAACGACGATCGGATCAGCTCGTCGCCGTTCAGCATCACCGTGACCAGCAGGGCGACCATCCCGGCACCGATGGTCAGCCCGGCGATCCGGGTGTCGGGGCGGTTGCGGTGGGAGCCGAACAGTGTCAGGGCTGCACAGACCAGCAACGCCAGCAGACCGAGCAGGTACCCGGTGCCGAAAGCACTGAGTTCGGCGAGCCGCACGGCGGCGGCATAGGGACCGCCGTTTCCGACGTCGATTCCGGGGATCTCGAAGGTCAGCCACACGCCGCCGAGCGAGCCGGCTGCGGCGAGCACCCCGACGGCGGCGAGCAGCAGGCTCGGCAGGTTGCCGCGGCCAGCCGAGCCGAACCGGGTTACGGCAGCGGCACGGGCCCGGTCGACGGTCGCGGCGGTCGCGCCGGACAGCCGCTCAGCGACGACGGTCCACCTGCCGGGGCCAGGGCTCGGTTCGGACCCAGGACCTGGGCCGTCGGCCAGCGGGGTGTCGTCGCCGCCGAGCTCGATCACCGCCGGCTGGTCGGCCGGCGGGCGGGGCAGGGCGGGTTCCGCGCCGGTACGGCGGCCGTCGTCGGGCATCGGGTCCGAGCCTCCTCGGTGACCTTGCACGGGCATCGTCGCGTCGGGCATCGAGGTGAGCTAGCGTCATGCCCATGCCTATCCGTACCGCATCTGCCCGCTGGCAGGGCAATCTGACCGAGGGTTCTGGCACTATCCGCACCGGGAAAGGCGGGTACGAAGGAAACTACTCGTTCCGGTCCCGCTTCGATGAGGGCGAGGGCACCAACCCCGAGGAGCTGATCGGTGCCGCCCACGCCGGCTGCTTCTCGATGGCGTTCTCGAAGGGTCTGGCGGACGCCGGGTTCACCCCGACGTCGGTGCAGACCACCGCAAGTGTGCACCTGGACAAGACGGACGCCGGGATGACCGTCACCCGGATCGACCTGGAGACGGTGGGCGAGGTACCCGGTGTCGACCCGGAGACCTTCCAGAAGCTGGCCGAGGCGGCGAAGGCGAACTGCCCGATCTCCCGCCTGCTGTCGCCGGGTGCCGAGATCACCCTGAACGCCAGCCTCTCCGTCTGACCGCCCGCCCACGACGCCACCCTGACGATCCTGGGCTTGTCCGGCGCCGTCGACCGATCTCACGTTCGCCGGTGTCTGGACGAGCCCGGGATCGATACCGAAGCAAGCCCGGTGATCGATACCCGGCAGGCCCGGAAAACGCCCCGGGGAGCCGGTGTGCGGCAGAATGGACCGATGCCGGTCGACATGAGCCGCGAGCGCTTCGAGGAGTTGGTCGGGGAGGCGCTGGACGAGGTCCCAGCGGAGCTGCTGCGGCTGATGAGCAACGTGGTGATCCTGGTCGAGGACGAGACCCCGCCGGGCGAGCCGGAGCTGCTCGGTCTGTACGAGGGACACGCCCTCACCAGTCGGGGCTGGGACTACGCCGGCGTACTGCCGGACCGGATTCTCATCTTCCGGCACCCGATCCTGCGGATCTGCGCGACCGAGGCCGACGTGGTCGACGAGATCGCGATCACCGTGGTGCACGAGATCGCCCATCATTTCGGCATTGACGACGAACGGCTACACGATCTGGGCTGGGGTTGACCAAGGATGGTCCGGCCGGGCGATGACGTGCGGTTGCGCGGGTTACCTACCCTTCGGTCGATCAACCTGACCAGGAGGAACCCATGCGCAGTGCCCTGTTCTCCGCCGATCACCTGGAGAAGGAGTCCGCCCAGCCCGGGCTGCGGCTGCAGAACTCCAAACTGCTGAAGATCGAGCTCAACGGCGAAGCGATGGCCCGGACCGGTTCGATGGTCGCCTACCAGGGCCACGTGCAGTTCCAGGCGCTCGGCTCCGGCGGTCTCGGCAACTTCATCAAGCAGAAGCTCACCGGCGAAGGCGTACCGCTGATGAAGCTGACCGGCCAGGGTGACGTGTTCCTCGCCAACGAGGCCGCCGACGTGCACCTGATCGATCTGGAGCCGGGCGACGCGCTGTCCATCAACGGCTCCAGCGTGCTGGCCTTCGACTCCACGCTGCAGTACGACATCCGGATGGTCCAGGGAATGGGCTTCGCCTCCTCCTCCGGCCTGTTCAACTGTGTCTTCACCGGGCAGGGACGGCTGGCCATCACCACCAAGGGCACTCCGGTCGTGCTCTCCGTCGACCAGCCGACCTACGTCGACCCGCAGGCCGCCGTCTGCTGGTCGGCCAGCCTGCAGACCGGCTACCACCGGGCCGAACAGTTGGGCATCGGTACGCTGCTCGGCCGGCGTACCGGGGAGGCGTTCACGATGAGCTTCGCCGGCCAGGGCTTCGTGATCGTCCAGCCGTCCGAGGAGCCGCCGGTGCGCGGCGCCGGCCAGATCCCCCAGTAGCCCGACCGACGCGCGGGACGCGCCGGGTGACTGACCCCGCTGGCGGTGTCCGGTCGGCTCAGTCCAGTTGGCCGGCGCGGATCCGGGCCAGCCAGGCGGCTGCCTGCGCGTACTCGTCGTCGTGCCGGCCGGCCGGCCCGCCCGTGGTGCGGGCGCCGGCCGCCGGCGGCCAGTCGTGCCGCGGGTAGGAGCCGAGGAACCGTACGTCGGCGCAGACCCGGCGGAGCCCGCGCAGCGCGTCGCCGAGCCGGTCGTCGGCGACGTGCCCGGAGCAGTCCAGGAAGAAGGCGTACCGGCCGAGTGCCTCCCCGGTCGGCCGGGACTCGATCCGGGTGAGATTGACCTCCCGGACGGCCAGCTCCATCAGCACCGCGAGCAGGGCGCCGACCCGGTCGTGGGCGATGTAGACCGCCAGGGTGGTGATGTCGTCGCCGGTCGGGGCCGGCGGCGGTCCGGGGCGCCGGACCAGGACGAACCGGGTCACCGCGTCAACGTGGTCGGCGATCTTGTCGGCCAGCACGGTCAGTCGGTGGCCGCTGGCGCCGATCGGCGCGCAGATCGCCGCGTCGTATTCACCGGCCGCCGCGCCGACGGCCGCCGCGCCGTTGGACAGTACGTCGACCACGGCGGCGTTCGGCACCTGCCGGCGGAGCCAGGACCGGCACTGGGTGGACGCCTGCGGGTGGGCGGCGACGGTGCGGACCTGTTCCAACGTGGTGCCGGCGGGTGCGGCCAGCACGAAGTCGACCGGCAGCACCACCTCCTGGGTGATCACGAGCGGCTTGCCGTTGGTCAACTCGTCGAAGGTGACGCCGACCGCTCCGCCGACCGAGTTCTCCAGCGGCACCAGGGCCGCGTCGACGTTGCCGGCCCGGACCGCGTCGAGCGCCTCCGGCACGCTGCGGGCCACGACCCGCTCGCCCTGCCGGGCCGCCGGGATGGTCAGCAGGGCCTGCTCAGCGAAGGTGCCCTCGGGGCCGAGGAAGGCGAATCGGGTCGGCGCAGGGACGGACATGCCGGCCAGCTTACGGAGTGGTCGGCGGGATCGGCACCGACTCGCAGGCGAGGGTACGGATCCCGGCCGGCGCGACGACCCGGACCGGGATGACGCAGACGTCCGTACCGGCGGTGACCAACGTGAACGAGGTCGGCGACCCTTCGGTGACCACCTGCAACGGCTCCCGGGACGGGATCTGCACCACCGTGTACTGCCAACTGCCGGCGCACCGGGGTGCCACCGGCACGCTGACCTGGGCGCCGGCTGGTAGCAGCCCGTCGGTGCGGCGCAGCAGCGCCACCACCTGGGCGGCGGTGGGCCGCCCGGCGCAGTCGACGGCGACGGCCACCGGGAAGCCGTCGGCCGTCGGGGAGCTGCTCGGGGTGGCCGACGGCGGGTTGGCCGGCGTCGGCGTGGGCGTACCTGGCGGTGCGGTCGGCGGCGATGTGCCGGTCAGTGCCGGCGCCGGCGCCGCGTCCGCCGTTGAGGCGTCGACCCCGGGCGGCCGACCGCAACCGGCGACCATCGATACGCCGAGCAGTGCCGCGCTGATCAGCAGCAGTCCGAAGCCGGCGCGCCGGCCGGGGTGCCGGCTGCCGGCCCGGGACCGTCGACGTGCGGACAGCACCAACTCATGGTACGGCTGCGCCGGCGACCCGGTGGCCGCTGCCGGTCAGCGTGGCCAGAGCTTCGGACAGCCGGACGGTCGGCACCAGCAGATAGTCCGTGTCGAAGGTCGAGAATGCCACGATGTTGACCCGGGCTTCAGCCAGCGGACCGACGAGCGACGCGAGGACCCCGGTCAGCGCGAGGTCCAGTGGGCCGACCACCCGCAGGCAGCGCCACGGCGTCTCGACTTTGGCACCGGGCGGCACCCGGTCGGTGCGGCAGATCACCGACACCTCGTCCTCGGTCCAGGTGACCGAGACGACCCCGGCGGTGGGGCCGGCCAGGTATTCGGCCGGCAGCGAGGACCCGGCCGGTAGGCGGCAGACGGCGTACTCCGCTGGCAGCAAGTCCAGGTCGAGCATGAGGGCAGCGTACGGCAGAGGCGTCGACCGGCGGGCCGGTCATCCGGCCGAGTACGCGGTGGTGATCGGTGCGAAGAAGGTCAGCGACCCGGTCACCTTCTTGCCGGTCCACACCGGGGTGGCGATCGCGTCCACCGTGCCGTCGCCCTGGGCAGTGGCCGCGTCACTGTCGACTCGCAGCAGGCCGCGGGCGAGCCGCCCGGAGCTGAGCGCGAGCAGCGGCGGGATCTTGTCGATCTCGGTCTCGTCGAGCTCGCCGCGTTGCGCGGTGAAGTCGACCAGCCGCAGGCCGGCCAGCAGCGGCCGGCCTTCGACCCGGCCGGGTTCGCCGAGGCCCAGCAAGTCGCAGCAGGACCGGGAGATCGCGGCGACGGTCAGGTCCTGGCGCAGGACGAGACACGGCTCCAGCGCGGTAGCGGCGGTGGCCGCCCACAGCTGAAAGTTGTCCACGCGCATCGGCTCGATCGGCTCGCGGGCCTGAGGGACCAGCGGTTCCGAGATCGAGAGCTCGACGTGCGCCACCCGCGCCTCCCCTGACTCAACCGGACAACAGCAACGCTATCCGGTCTCTGCCGGGTCCGTCGACTGATGCCGAGCAGGCTCAGGATCGGACAGACCGGGGTGAACGGGTGCAGTCGTCACAAGCTGGTCGGCAGCGGGACGTACGCCGTAGTGAGGTCGTCAGCGCCTTCGCCCCGAAGGCTACCGCCGGCTGGTCGGCTTGTCAGCGGCTGAACGGCCGGCCCCGTACCACCGGTAGTCGGTCGCCGAGCGGTACGGAGCGTTCAGCCAGGTCTCCGGGTGCCGGGCCACCTGGTACAGCTTCTCGGCGGTGGCCGAACTGATCCGGGTGCCCCCGGCGATGAGCAGCCGATCCAGCTCCCGATGGGTGGTGACCATGCACTCCTTGGGCAGCCCGTACACGCTGATCACCCCGGAACCGACGAAGGTGAGCACCGGAGCGACCGGGATGGTGTGCCCGACCGCGGCGGACATCGCCTTGCTCGCCCGCTTGGCGTCCCGGCGGGCCTCGGCGACGTACGTCGGTCGCTTGCCGTTGATCTGCACCACGTCACCGGCGACCAGGACCCGGCTGCGGCCGTGGTCGACGACGGTGACCGCGAAGAGCCCGCTGGGCCCGATGGCCAGGAACCCGGCACGTTCCTCGCGGCCGGCGGTCTCCAGCCCGAGCACCCGGTCCGGGCTGTCGGTACGCGGCCAGTTCACCACGTGCCAGGACGGGCCGAGCTGATCAAGACGGTTCAGCGCACGGGCACCGGCCGCCTCGATCCGCTTGGCGCCACGCTCGGCCCGACGGCGTCGGGCCCACTCCATCGGCGACGGCCGGATGGCCTCCAACGTGCCAGGTGCGGACTCCTCCATCGCCCGTTCATCCGGTCGGGGCAGCGCCCGCTGGGCGGGCAGCACGCGGCGCTCATGGAAGACAGTCATCACGACCTCCGGCAAAGGTCCCCTGGACGATGGACTACCAACTACCGTACGTGGCGACACCGGTACTAAAGCAAGACACCAGGCCGGAGTGAGTAGGGATGAATGCCCTATTCACCCCACGACTCTTTCAACAGATGGTGCCAAACGACTGCCATAGGCTGCGAGTGTGACGCACTACGTCGACAGTGAGGTAGGCCACCTCCGGGTGGTCATGCTGCACCGTCCGGGCAGCGAGCTGGCCCGGCTGACCCCCCGCAACACCGGTGCCCTGCTCTTCGACGCGATCCCCTGGGTCGCCGGCGCCCAGGCCGAGCACGACACGTTCGCCGCCGTGCTGCGCGAGCGCGGTGTCGAGGTGCTCTACCTCGAACAACTGCTCACTGAGACGCTCGCCGCCGCCCCGGCCCGCGCCGAGGCCGTGGCGACCGTACTGGCCGGCCGCCGGTTGGGCGAAACCCTGCGCGACCGGGTCGCCGAGCAGCTCGCCTACCTCGACCCGGCCGGACTGGCCCGGGTGCTCGTCGCCGGCCTGGCCCGTGGCGAACTTCCCCGCCGCGACGACCGGCCGGCCGGGCTGGTGCATGCCCTGCTGCGCGAGCACGACTTCATCATCGACCCGCTGCCCAATCTGCTGTTCACTCGCGATTCATCGGTCTGGATCCGCGACCGGGTGGCGGTGACCAGCCTGGCGATGCCTGCCCGCCGCCGGGAGGGCCGGCTCACCGACCTGATCTACCGGCACCACCCGCGGTTCGCCGGGACCGAGCTGATCCACCGGCCGGACCAGGAACACGTCGAAGGCGGCGACGTGCTGCTGCTCGCCCCTGGCGTGCTGGCCGTCGGCGTCGGCGAACGGACCACACCCGCCGGGGTGGAGCGACTGGCCCGGCGGGTGCTCGGCGACGGGCTGGCCCACACCGTCCTGGTGGTGCCGATCACCCAACGACGGGCGACCATGCACCTGGACACCATCTGCACGCTGGTTGACGTGGACGCGGTGCTGATGTACCCGCCGATGGCCGAGGAGCTCGCCGCGTACACGGTGATCCGTACCGCCTCGGGCGACCTGCAGGTCGCTGGACCCGCGCCGTTCCTGCGGGCTGCCGCCGACGCGATGGACATCGACCGGCTCCGGCTGGTCGGCACCGGGCTGGACCCGGTCACCGCAGAACGGGAGCAGTGGGACGACGGAAACAACACCCTGGCGCTGGCTCCCGGGGTGTGTGTGGCGTACGAGCGGAACACGGCGACCAACACGCAGCTGCGCCGGGCCGGGATCGAGGTGGTGACGATCCCCAGCGCCGAACTCGGGTCCGGCCGGGGCGGCCCACGGTGCATGTCGGCACCCCTGGTCCGGGATCCGCTCCGGCCCGACTGACCGGCCGCCGGGTCAGCGCAGCGTGAGCTGCCGGCCCAGCAGCCCCTGCCGGGACCGGCGGGCGGCGGCGTCGAGCGGATCGGTGACGCTGGCCGCCGCCGCGAGCCGCTCGGCGAACTCGGCCAACGGCTGCTCCCACTCGGCGGCCTCCGGCCCGGACGGCAGGTCCCACACCGGCACCAGCAGCCCGTGTGCCCGGAACATCCCGGCGAACCGGGTCTGCGGCCCGATCGGCAGGTCACCGGCGGCGCTCAGCCGGGCCAGCGTGTCCAGCGTCCGGTCCTCGTCTCCGGGCAGTACCCAGCGCACGTGCGCCCGCTCCCCCACCCGGCACCAGTACGCGGCGGGCGCCGCCGCCATCCGGGTCGTCGGATAGATGGACGCGTCGGCCCGTTCCAGGGAGGCCTGCACCGCCGGGTTGGCGGCCGTTTCGGGCTCCACCCAGAACGCGAAGCTGTCGTGCACCTGGACCGTCAGCGCCCCGTCGGCGAGCACGTCCTGCAGCCGGGGGCCGGGGCCGGGCAGCGGCGGCACCGGCACCGTGTCGCCCGGCGCGGTCTCCAGCGCGGCCAGCAACGCCGCCGCCAGGTCGCGAGAGACGTCCCCGGACTGGGCGTGCCGCTGCAGCCCGATCATGATCTGGCCGTCGGCTCGGACGACGGCCGGGGCCGCCATCGGCAGCACGGTGGCCAGCGTCACCGTCCGGTCGGCGTACTTGCCGGCCAGCTCGGCTTCGAGGATCAACGGCGCGGTGGCCGCTGGGACGAGTTCGCGCAGCGCGACCCAGTCCGGCTCGTCGGCCAGCCCGGCGAACGGCCGGGGCACGAATACGTCGCGGATCTTCTCCCGCTTGCCGCCACTGGCGGCCCGGTCCTGCTTTCGGCGCTTGCCCACGGCCAGACAGCCTAGAGGAACCGGCCCGCCACCGGGGGATCCGCCCGGCCCCCGGGTCTGCGACCGCTGGAATCTGCCCCCGGCCCGGCTCAGCCCGAATCCGGCTCGCCGATCTCTGCCCAGACGCAACGGCCGGAGCCGGCGGGCTCTACCCCCCACCGGCGAGCCAGGGCGGCGACGATGCCCAGGCCACGGCCGTTGAGCGCACCCGACGAGGCGGTCCGGGCCTGCGGAACGTCCTCGGACCCGCCGTCGGTCACCCGCAGCAGGACCGTGCGGCTGTGCCGGCGCGGAATCAGTTGCCAGGTCACCCGGATCGTTCCGTCCGGAAGCGGCCGGGCGTGCCGTACGGCGTTGCCGACCAGTTCGGCCACGACCGTCATCACGTCGGACAGGAAGTCGGGGCGGATCCGGTCGGCCAACGTCCGGGCGAGCTGGTGACGGGCGAACCGGGCACCGCTGGCATGGTGCGGTACCAGCATGCTCCACACCCGTCCCGCCAGTGCCGAGGTCACGCCGCCTCCTCTCAACTGCGGGGCAGCCGCACCTCGGCGACCGTACCTCCGCCGTCACGGGGCCGCAGGGACACCCAGCCGTGTTGGCGCTCGACGATCTGTCGGACCAGGTACAGGCCGAGTCCGGCGCCGGGGTAACGGCGCTGGTCGCCCGACTCGCCCTGCCAGAACCGATCGAACGCTCGTTCCACGTGTTCCGGACGTACCCCGATGCCGCGATCACTAATCCGCAAGGCCACCGAGCGTTCGTCGGCGATGGCGGTGACCTCGATCGGGCTGCCCGATGGCGAGTACTTGTCGGCATTGGTGGCAAGTTCGGTGAGTACGGTGATCAGGCTCGCCCGGTCTCCGACCGCTTTCGGCAGGTCGTCGGGCAGCTCGACGGTGAGCCGCTGACGCAGTCCGGCGGGCAGATTCTCGACAGTGGCCCGCAGTGCCTCGACCAGATCGAACGGGGCGGACGGCGTGCCGGCTGCCGGTCCCGAGTCATTGGCGGCGGAGAGTAGCCGGTCGACCAGCCGGGCCAGTTCGGTGGCCCGCTGCCCGAGCACCCGGGCGGCCTCCCGTCGGTCCCGGTCGGTCAACGACTCCCAGTGATCACTGAGGGTCTCCGCGTACCCTTTGATCACGGTGACCGGGGTGCGTAGCTCGTGGCTGGTGACCGCGATGAACAGGTCGACGTCGTGGTCGCGGTGGTGCTGGTCGGTGATGTCCCGGAAGGTGACCACCCGGGAGGCGGCGAAGCCCGGTAGCTCCCCGGAGGTGATCCGCAGCCACCGGCCGTCCGGCTGCTGATGGTCCACGACCTGTCCGGGGGGCGGCACCGGGAACGGGATCGGTCGGTGCAGCCGGTCCTGTGCGGTGCTGCCGGTGAGTCGCTCAGCCGCCGGGTTCCACAGCCGCACGCAGGATTCGTCATCGACGATGGCCAGTCCGTCGGCGAGCGCGGCGACCACTGGCCCGTCGCCGTGCACCGGCAGCCCGGTCTGGTCGCCGTACATGTTGGCGATGCAGGACGCCAGGTAGGCGATCAGCGTGTGATGGTCAGGGCCGGCGCTCCGGTCCGGATCCGGGTAGTAGGCGTGCAGGCTGCCGATCAGCACCCCGCCGATCTCGGCGCGCGCGATCAGCATCCGATGCAGGCCTCGGCCGGCGATCTGGTCGGCCGGGCCGGCGGCGAGCGCCGTCACCGGGAACTCGACGGTCCGCGGTCCGGTGAGCAGCCGGGCGGTGGCGGGTTCGTCGAGGTCGACGGGTCGGCCGACCGACCATTCGGCGGCACCGGTGGCGGCGATGATCCGACCCCTGTGTGGTCCGTACTCGGCGAACGAGGTCCCGGCGGCGCCGAGCGCACGCTGCGCGAGTCGCAGCAGGTGGTGCAGGATCGGCAGCCCCGACTCACCGCTGTTGATCCTATCGAGGACGACGGTGTGTCCAGCGATCAGACTCGGATAGTCGGGGCGTTCCGGCATGCTTCGAGTCTGCCCGGTGCCGGCGGATTTGGGCAGTGCCGGGCCGCCAGCGCCGCGCCGCCGATCAGAGGACCCGGGGCGCTTCGCCGGACTCGCTCACCATCGGTCGGGAGTGCGCCGCCCAGTCCTGCATGCCGCCGGTGAGGTTGCGGACGTTGTCCCAGCCGTGCTGGTTGAGGTAGGCGACGACCTGCCCGGACCGGCCGCCGGACCGGCACACCACCACCACGTCGCCCTCCTGCGGGACGTCGGCCAACCGGTGCGGGATCTCCATCATCGGCAGGTGGTGGGCGCCCGGCGCGTGCCCGGCCGCCCATTCCTCGGGCTCGCGGACGTCCAGCAGGTACGCGTCGGCGGATACGTCGGGGACGTCAACGGTGGGGATCGGTGGCCCATGCATGCCGAACAGTCTATTCCTGGCCCGCCAGTACCGACGGGTTGGCGAGGATGAACTCGGCGAGGTTGTCGTTCTTGACCGCCTGGAACATCTCCTGGCTGAGCGGATCGATGTTCTCCCGGCCGGCGTCGTTGCCGTTGAAGCTGCCACCGTTGGTCCGCAGCATGACCAGGTCGTTGGCGGCCACCCCACGCAGGGTGAAGACGAAGTCCGGCAGCGGCACCTTGCCGGTGTCCAGCACGAACGCCTTGCCGGCCGCGTCGATCAGCTCGTTCAGCTTGAGCGGGTTGGTCATCACCCCGTTGGACATCGCCTTCTTGGCCATGGCCTTGATCAGCTTCTGCTGGTTCTTCTGCCGGTCGTAGTCGCCGTTGTCCAGCCCGTATCGCTGCCGGGAGAAGTCCAGCGCCTCCCAGCCCTGCATCTCGCGGCAGCCCTTCTTGTGCACGACCTGCTGCTTCTCCCCGCTGACCTTGTCGGCGTCGGAGTTCCACATCGGCTGGCCGTCGACCAGGGTCATGTGGATCGACGGGGTGTCCTCATCGACGCAGAGCCGGACGCTGCCGAGGCTGTCGATGACCGACTTGAAGCCGCTGAAATTGATGATCGCGGCGCCGTCGAAGCTGACCCCGGTGAGGTTCTTGATCGTTTCTGCCATCAGCTGGGCACCGCCCTTGTGCCCGGCACCGTTCTGTGCGCCGTGGAAGAACGCCTCGGTGGCCTTGCCGACCCCGCCCGGCCACCCGCTCTTGTCGAACGGCGGAATCTCGACCTCGGTGTCCCGGGGGACGGAGATCAGGTAGGCCTGGTCGTGAGTAGCGGGGATGTGCAGGATAATGATCGTGTCGGCCCGGGTGTCCGACTCCGCCCAGCTGGCCCGGTGGTCGATGCCGAGCAGCAACATGTCGATCGGGCCTTCGAGGCTGTCGCCGCCCTCAGCGTCGGTCTTGCCGGCGACGCCGAGCAGGTCCGACTGCTCGATCCCGCTGGTCGCCTGGGCGATCAGCCACTTGCTGCCGACGATCGTGGTGCCGCTGAGCATCATCAGCAGCGCACCCAGCACGACCATCGTGCGAGCCCAGACCGGGTCCTTGCGGCGGGGCCGCCGGCCCGAGCCGCTGCGGCCGGAGCCCGGACCCGACCGGCCGCTCGACCGACGTCCGGCCGCGCCGCGGGTGGCGAGCGGGTTCCCCGACTCGGTCGACGTCGAACGTCGGCGGGTCTGAACCGGCATGCCTGCTCCTGGGGGGCGTGACAATAGGGCGAGCCCACTGTACGGAAACTTGGTCGACTTATCGACCCTGCTCGGGTTTCAGATTTGTGTCGGATTGACCGGTCACCCGGTGACGACCGGCAATATCCACTCAGTCACCGGATCAGGGCTGTCAGTCACTGGCACCCGGACTGGGCGTGACGTTGGCCTGGACCCAGGCGGTCATCTGATCGGCCGCCATCGCCCGGTACATCGACAACGCTTTCTCCCGGTCGGAGACCACCACCGATTCGCCGTTGATCGTCTCGCTGCCGTTGTGCGGACTGGTCAGAAAGTGCAGGTTCTCTCCCCTGAGCTTGCGGAACTGCAGCGCCATGTCGACCAGGGAGAAGCCCTGGTCGACCGTCACCGCCTGGGTCGTCGCCTTGAGAAACGCATTCAGTTTGACCGGGTTCGACAGTGTGCCGGAACTCACAGCCTTGTCCATCAGTGCGCGGAGGAACTCTTGTTGGTGACGCATACGCGCGAAGTCACCATCCGGAAACTGTTTGCGTTGGCGGACCCAGTCCAGCGCCTCGGTGCCGTTCATGTGATTGACGCCCTCACTGAACTGCCGGTACGGCTTGTGGATCGACGTCGTGTCCTGCTCGACGGTCAGGTCGACCCCGCCGAGCGCGTCGGTGACCTCGACGAAACCAGCGAAGTCGATCGACATCACATGTTTGATCCGCACGTCGGTGAAACACTCCACGGTGCGTACCGCCAGCGGCAGCCCGCCCCAGGCGAACGCGGCGTTGATCTTGGCACGTTCGCCGGTCTCGCAGGCCGCAGCGGCGTCCGACGGGACCGGCACGTACAGGTCACGCGGGATCGACACCAGATAGGCACGGTCGTGTGACGACGGGATGTGCATCACGATGATCGTGTCCGCCCGCCACTTGCCGGCCTGGTCGACCGGGGCGTCCGGATCCCGCGAGTCGGTGCCGATCAGCAGGATGTTCAGCGCGCCGTCGACTGCGGCCGGCGGCCGCCCCTCGGTGATCTGCGAGAACGGATCGGTCCGCCCCAGATCCTGGTCCAGCCCACGGGCGTACGCCCAGAGCCCACCGCTGGCGAGCAGCGCCAGCACCACCAACGCCACCCCGCCGACCAGGGCGATGCGCCCCCAGCGGGGCCGCAGCCGGCGTGGCGGGCCACCGTACTGGTTGCCGGCACGACCGCCGACCGGCACCTGCGCCCGGCCGCTCGAGGACCCGTAGGCGGTGCCGGCCGGACCGGTCGTCCGGCCGGGGACGGCCCGGCCACCGGGGCGGCTGCTGACTGACCGGTCACCGTGCTGGTTGCTGGCTGGCATGCCTCCAGCGTACGTACCGGGCGCTCGCCCGCCGATGACTCGACTGCCGGGCCGCCGCCGATCAGCCGAGTCGCCGCCGATCAGCCGAGTCGCTGGCGGAAGTAGGCGATGGTGCGGCGCAGCCCGTCCTGCGGATCGACCGTCGGCTGGTAACCGAGCCTGGTGCGGGCCAGGGTCAGGTCCGGACGGCGCATCTCCGGGTCGTCCGAGGAGCGGGCGACCAGGTTGATCGTCGACGAGCTGCCCACCAGTTGGACGATCCGCTCGGCCAGCTCCCGCATGGTCAACTCATGCTCGGTGCCGCAGTTGATCGGCCCGGTCTCGGTGGAGTCGAGCAGTGCGACGATCCCGGTCACCAGGTCCGCCACGTAGCAGATCGACCTGGTCTGCCCGCCGGTGCCGTGCACGGTGATCGGCTCGCCGCGCAGCGCCTGGCTGATGAAGGTGGGGATGGCCCGGCCGTCGTCCGGCCGCATCCGGGGCCCGTACGTATTGAAGATCCGCACAATGCCGGCGTCCAGCCCGCGGTACCGGTGGTACGCCATCGTCGCCGATTCGGCGAACCGCTTGGCCTCGTCGTAGACGCTGCGCACCCCGATCGGGTTGACGTTGCCCCAGTAGGTCTCCGGTTGCGGGTGCACCAACGGGTCGCCGTACGCCTCGGAGGTCGACGCCATGATGAACCGGGCCCGGTCGGCGACCGCCCGGTCCAGCAGGTGCAACGTGGCGAGGGAGCCGACCCGGAGGATCTCGATCGGCAGCGTGGCGAAGTCCGTCGGGCTGGCTGGCGAGGCAAGGTGCATGATCGCGTCAAACCGCTGACGCAACGCCGGGTGATGATCCGGCAATCCGTCCGAAATGTCCGCCTCGACGAGGGTGAACCGAGGTTCGTCGGTGAGGTGGGCGACGTTCTCCTTGGAGCCGGTGACGAAGTTGTCCACCGCCACCACCGCACAACCACGCGCGACCAACCGGTCGACGAGGTGGCTTCCGACGAAACCAGCACCTCCGGTGACCAACACTCGATGGCCGTCGCCGAATCGGGGAACAGGCAGCATGCTCCCGAGCCTAGTGGTAGCGCCCCGGCCGGCCAGCGGTTGCCACCCGGGTCGGCCCGGACCGAGCTACCGGCCGCGCGGCTCGCCGAGTTCGCGGTACCGGCCGCGGTAGTGGATCAGCGGCCCGGCGTCGCCTTCGTCGCCGACCGTGACCGACTCGACAGTCGCCTCCACCAGCATCGCCCACCCGTACGGTCGGGCGTCGTCGAGCCGGCAGCCCGCCCACCCGCTTGCCCCCGCCAGGACCGGGCCGTACTCGGTGAACTGCCAGTCCGCTGCCTTGAACGGTCCGCCCGGCGCCGGCATCAGCCCAGCGAACCGGTCCGCGAGCTGCCGATGCGCCGGACCCAGCGGAACCATCGCGAACCTGCCCGACTCGCGGAGCACCTCCCACAGCTGCGACTCCTCGTCGAGCAGCCCGAGCAGTCGCGGCGGGTCACCGTCGGCCAGCACCGTTGACGACACGGTCAATCCGGCGAGTGGAGCCGACCCACCACCGGCCGTCCACAGCGTTACCGGGACGGCCAGCCGGCCACGTAGCCGCCGCGCGGGCGAACGGTCCTCACTCGCCGTGGCGAACGGGTCGCGATAGTGGATCTCGGCACCGGGCTCGGGATGATTCACGTGAAACATTGTGACCCAGTCGGGAGTCACCGGCGCGGCGTCACCGTGGCGACCAGCTCCGGCATCCGTCGGTCCAGCAGGTCACCGGTGATGTACAGGCCCAGGGCCACCGCACCCAGGCCGTATCCGACGCCGACCGGCAGGGCGAACCAGTACCAGACCTCGCCGAGCAGCGCGGTGGCCAGCACGATCGGCACCGCGGCCGCCGCCGACGCGACCATCGCCACCAGCGCCAGCATGCTCTTCGCCACGCCGGCACCGCTGTTCAGCGCGAACGGATTCGACGTCTCCGGCAGCGAGTAGGCACCGACCACCGAGACGATCAGGTTGACCGCCAGCCCGGCACCGTACGCGGCGAACAGCGTCCCGGCGGCGACCGGGATCCAGCCCGGTTCGCGCAGGAACAACCCGAAGCCGGCCGAGATCGCCACCAGCAGCGGCCCGATGTAGACCGAGAACCCGACCACCCGGGCACGCAGCTCCAGCCGACCCGGCACCCCGGCGATCACGTTCGCCGCGTACGCGCTGCCGTCGAATCCGAACTGGTTGGCCAGGGTCACGGCGGCGAGCGCGCCGACGAAGAGCATCGAGATGCTGACGCTGGTCGCCGACGCGGACGGTCCGGTGCCCACCGAACCGTCCGGATCGTAGGTGAAGGCGCTGAAACCGCCGGCGTTGATCAGCGCCGGGATGAACACCCCGACCACGGCGACGGTGATCAGGTTTGCCCGCCGCCGCATGTCCCGCCACCAGTAGCGCACCTCCCGGGCGACCAGTGCGCCGTACCGGTCGCGGGGGGTCCGGGCAAGCAGCCGCGGGAACAACTGGCTCACCGGGGTTCCGGACGCAGCGGCCACCGACCTGGCCGGGCCGCCGCTCGCGGTGCCGACCATCGCCGACTCCAGCGACCTCGACCACCACCGGTACAGGCCGGCCAACGCGACGGCGGTGACCGCCAGCTTCACCGGTACCGCCCAGAGCCGCCCGGCGACCACGTCGAAACCCATCGTGTACGGGGCGGCCAGTGGAGTCCAACCGAGGATTCCCGCCACCTCAGCCAGCCGGTCCCAGTCGGCGTTGCCGAGCCCGCCGATGACCAGCAGTTGCAGCGGACCGAGCAGGGCGGCCAGCACGGCGAGCAGCACCGCGGCCAGGTCACGCACCCGGCGCGACCGCAGCATGCCGGCGAACGCGCTGGTGATCGCCCGGCTACCCAGGACGCAGAGCAGCAGACCTGCGGCGACCCCGACCAGTTGGACCGTGCCGGCCAGCGGGCCGCCGAGCAGCGCCGCGCTGAGCACCAGCCCCAGGGTGGCCAGACCGGTGGCGATCGACGGTACGCCGATCAGTCCGGTGACCAGCAGCCCGGTGACCATGGTCCGCCGGGGCAGCGGCAGCAGCGCGAACCGGGCCGGGTCGAGCGTCTCGTCCACGCCGAAGAAGGCCAGTGGCAACAGCAGCCAGCCGAGCACCAGCAGGGAGCCGCCGAACCCGGCGGCCAGCAGCATGCCCTGTTCGCTGTCGACGAACCCCGGCGCGGCGAGGATCAGGAAACCGTTGCCGGCGAACCACAGCCCGGCGATGATCCCGCCGATGAACAACGCGATCCGCCAGCCCTGGCCACGTAGGTTGTTGCCCATCACCCGCAGCTTGAGGCGGACGAAGTGCCGGGCCCGTACCGGGCGCCGGCCGGCGACGGCGGGCGCGTCGGCGGTCGACCCGGTGACCGCACCGCCGGTTCCCGGCCCGGTCACAGCCATGCCAGTTCCTCCCCGGTGGCCGTACGACCACCGACGACGTCGACGAAGACCTCTTCCAGCGACCGCCCGGCCCGTACCTCGTCCAACGTGCCGACCTTCTTGATGACTCCGTCGGCGAGGATCGCCACGTGGCTGCAGAGCCGCTCGACCACGGCCATCACATGGCTGGAGAAGATCACCGTGCCGCCGCCGCCGACGTACCGCTGCAGGATGTCGCGGATCAGCGCGGCGGAGACCGGGTCGACCGCCTCGAACGGCTCGTCGAGCACCAGCAGCCGGGGTCCGTGCAGCAGCGCACAGGCCAGCCCGATCTTCTTTTTCATGCCCGCCGAATAGTCGACCACCAGGGTGCGTCCGGCGTCGTCGAGCGCCAGCACGTCGAGCAGTTCGCCGGCCCGCTGGTCGACCACCGCCGGGTCCATGCCGCGCAGCAGACCGTGGTACGCGAGCAGCTCGGCACCGGTGAGCCGGTCGAACAGCCGCACCCCGTCCGGCAGTACGCCGAGCAGTTGCTTCGCCCGCACCGGGTCGGCCCAGACGTCGTGGCCGAGGACGTGGGCGTGGCCGGCGTCCGGCCGTAGCAGCCCGACCGCCATCGACAACGTGGTGGTCTTGCCGGCACCGTTCGGGCCGAGCAGGCCGTAGAAGGAGCCGACCGGGACGTCCAGCTCGACCCCGGCGACCGCGACCTTGTCGTCGAACCGTTTGGCCAGGCCGCGCAGGACGAGCGCCGGCCCGCCGGGCTGGGCAGCATCTGTCATGGTCCGACGGTAACTACCGGCATCCCGGATACGCTCCCGCTGAGGGAGGATCCGGCTCTCCTACCCGGGTACGACGGCGACGGCGACACCGACGCAGGATGTCACGGGCGCAGGCTCTCCGGCGCGTGCAGTCGCAGCATGAGGGCGTTCACCTGACCCGGCAACCGCCGCCGGGTGACCACCGACACCAGCATCATCACCGCGAACGCCAACGGCACCGTCCAGGCCGCCGGCTGGGCGACCAGGACCGCCGGCCAGCCGGTCAGTGGCGGACCCAGCACGGTCCACAGCACCGCGCCGACGGCGGCGCCACCACCGGCGACGATGCCGGCGGCGGCACCGGCGTCGGTCAGGCCACGCCACCAGATGCCGAGCACGAGCAGCGGGCAGAAGCTCGACGCGGCCACCGCGAAGGCCAGCCCGACGACCTGCGATACGTCCAGGCCGGAGACGTTCAGCGCGAGGACCATCGGTACCGCGCCGGCGACCAGGGCCGCCAGCCGGAACCCGCGTACCGAGTTGCGCCGCAGCACGTCGGTCGAGACGGCCCCGGCGACGCTGGTCAGCAACCCGGACGAGGTGGACAGGAAGGCGGCGAACGCCCCGGCGGCGACCAGCGCGGCGAGCAGCTGACCGAGCAGTCCGCCGCCGAGCGCCGCCTCCGGCAGCAGCACCACGACCGCGTCCGAGCGTCCGGTCATCAGCAGTTGCGGCGTGTAAACCCGACCGAGTACCCCGTACAGGGTGGGGAAGAGGTAGAACAGGCCGACCAGGGCCAGCACCACCAGGGTGGTCCGGCGGGCGGCGGCACCATCGGGGTTGGTGTAGAACCGCACGAGTACGTGCGGAAGCCCCATCGTGCCGAGGAAGGTGGCCAGGATCAGCGAATAGGTGGCGAACAGCCCCTGGTCACCTCGGTCCGGGTCACCGGGCAGCAGCCAGGCGGCGCCCCAATAGGCTTCGGCCCCGGACACCTCGGGGACCCGGTCCCCGGCGGCGAAGGTCAGCTCGGTGCCCGGGGTCACCTGCTCGGTCCGCCCGTCGGCGTAGTTGAGCGTCGCGGACCGCTCGACCACCACGGTGGTCGCCTGAGTGAAGGTCAACCCGTCCGGTGGGCTGACCGGCGGCCGTCCGTCGGACTGCCACTGCATGGCCAGGAAGACCGCCGGTACGGCGAGCGCGGTCAACTTGAGCCAGTACTGGAACGCCTGCACGAAGGTGACCGCCCGCATGCCGCCGAGCGCCACGTTGGCGGTCACCACCCCGCCGACCAGCAACGCTCCCAGCGGGTAGGGCGCGCCGGTGACCGTGGCCAGGGTCAGCCCGGCGCCCTGCAGCTGGGGCAGCAGGTAGAACCAGCCGATGAAGATCACGAAGACGGTGGCCAGCCGGCGCAGCCGCCGGGAGCTGAGCCGGATCTCGCAGAAGTCCGGCAGGGTGAACGCCCCGGACCGGCGCAGCGGGGCCGCGACGAACAGCAGCAGGGCCAGGTAGCCGGCGGCGAAGCCGACCGGATACCAGAGCACGTCGACGCCGTACTTGAGGATCAGGCCGGCGATACCGAGGAACGACGCGGCCGAAAGGTACTCGCCGCTGATCGCCGCCGCGTTCCAGGACGGGCTGACGGTACGCGAGGCGACCAGGAAGTCGGACGTGGTCCGGGCCAGCTTCAGCCCGTAGAAGCCAATCGCGACGGTTACCAGAGTGACCACGACCAGCGCCGGGATCACGTACGGGTTGGTCATCGGCGCCGCTCAGCGTTCCGGCCGGCGGACCAGCGCGACGAAGTCCTGTTCGTTGCGTTCGGCGAGGTGAACGTAGGTCAGGCCGACGGCCACCAGGAACGGGAACGCGGCCACCCCGAGCAGCAGCCACGGCAGGTTGACGCCGACGATCTTGATCTCGGCGACGCCGGGGGCGATCGCGAACAGCATCGGCAGCGACCCGAGGCCGACCATGACCACCACCGCCAGCCGCATCGCCAACGCCAACTGTGCCCGGACCAGGCCGCGCACCAGTGCCTCGCCGATCTGCGTCTGCTCAGCCAGGTCGGTACGCAGCCGGTCGGCGTCCCCGCGCCGGCCGACCTCGCCCAGCACGACCCGCACCCGCCGGGGTGGCGAATTGGCGGGCGGGGGCGCCGCGGCGGGGCCGGTGCCGTCGTGTTCGGCCATGCCGGCAGTCTCACGGCCCGTCGCGGAATGTCAAGGGCAGTCCCCGGCGCAGACGGAGCCACGACGCGTCGTCCGACAGCGAAGCGCCCAACCGCAGGAGGCGATTGGGCGCTGCTGAAGCCCGGCGAGAGGCTTTGTGGCCAGGGGCGGGGTCGAACCGCCGACCTTCCGATTTTCAGTCGGACGCTCGTACCAACTGAGCTACCTGGCCGGGTGTCCGGGACATCATACCCGCCTGCCGGTGAGAACACCCGGACCGGTCGGGTCGGCCCCGAAAACGAAACGCCGCGCGTGGGAAACGCACGGCGATCGGCGTTGCGCGGTCCTGACGGGACTTGAACCCGCGACCTCCGCCTTGACAGGGCGGCGAGCACTCCGACTGCTCCACAGGACCTCGGTCTTGCTCCGGCCGGTCGGTCGGCCGGTGGTGCCCCCAACGGGATTCGAACCCGTGCTACCGCCTTGAAAGGGCGGCGTCCTGGGCCGCTAGACGATGAGGGCGGCCCCGTCATCATCGCACATCGCGACTCCGACGGTAGTGCTCCCATCCGGCCCCGCCGGAAGCTTGCGAAAGCATACGTGACGAGTATGCCCCGGACCAAACCAGATCGGCGAACCGGACGGATCAGGGGGAAAGGCTAGCACCGAGCAGGGTGATGCCGTACCGCTGCCTCAGCTCCTTAACCACGACCGGCAGCGCGGCGACGGTGGCCGACCGGTCACCGCCACCGTCGTGCAGCAGGATGATCGACCCGAGCCGGACCCCGTCGGTGACCTGCGACACCAGCTCCTCCTTGGTGGGCTTACGCCAGTCCTGCGGGTCGACGTCCCAGTCCAGCGGGACCATCCCCAGCTCCTCGACCACGGTGACCACCTTTGGCGTCCACAGGCCGCCGGGGTGCCGGAAGTGCTCGATCGGCACGCCGGGTACCACCTTGTGGATCTCCTTGATGGTCCGCAGCAGGTTGGCCCGGATCTCGTCGGGCGGCTGCAACCCGAGATCGAGCTCGTGGCTCCAGGTGTGGTTGCACAGGGCGTGCCCCTCCCGAACCATCCTGGCGATCAGGGCCGGGTACCGCCGTACCTGGGCACCGACGACGCAGAAGGTGGCCCGCGCCCCGGCCGCCCGCAGCTCGTCGAGGATCAGCGGTGTCCACTTCGGGTGCGGGCCGTCGTCAAAGGTCAACGCCACCTGCCGGCCACCGGTACGCCGCTGCAGCAGGCTCTCGTCGACGGCGGGCCGGGCGGACGCCCCGGGTGAGCCGCCGGTCTCGGTGGCCGAGGATCGCTGGTCGGCGGGCTCAGCGGTCGGTGCCGGCACCGGGTCGCGGGGGCCGGGTGAGGGCACCGGCTCAGGGGTGGGAGCAGCGCGGTCCGGCGCGACACCGAGTGCGGCGGTGGCCGGCACCTGAGTCGGCGCCTGCCGGGCACCACGCAGCGCGGCGATGCTTTCGCTGCCGACCAGCAGCGCGAACACCGCCAAGCCTGCCGCGACCATGGCACGTTTCGACACGGTGCGTTTCGACATGTCGACTCCGGGCGAGGGGGTGGACGGAGATCGAGCGAAGCACACGTTAGTCGATCAATCCGCTCAACTCGAACCCGCACATCGGATCTGAGCGCCGCCGACCGCCGGCTGTGACGGGCAGTACCACAGAAAGCTACGGGCCGTGCTGCTGGGCGACGACTCGGTCGGCGGACCGGCAGAGCGTCACCGCGTCGGTCAGGTCGGCGCAATGCCGGACCCCGTCCGGCAGCTCGGTGACCGGCCAGCCCGGCCCGACCGCGAGAACCAGCACCGGACGGTGCCGTCCGGATCGGGCCACGCGCAGCTGCCCGAGATCTGCGGTCGCCGGGGTGTGCGACCAGAGCACGACGGCGGCCGGCCCCGTCCGGTCGACCGCGGCGGCCAGCGCGGTCGCCGGTACCCGGGCACCGAGCAACCGGGCGACCACGCCGACCTCGACGAGTGCGGCGGCCAGCGCCTCCAGCGGCAGGGAGTGCTGCTCCTCGTCGGTGCAGGCCAGGAGCGCTCCGGGGCCGCCGCCGTCATGCGGGCCGTCCGCAGAATGACCCGCCGCGGCCGGCAGGGCCGGCCCGGTCACCGACGCGAACGCGGCGGAGACGCACCGGGACAGCAGATGCTCCACCTCGACGAAGCCGGCAGTGGCCGCGTACCGGTCACCGACGCCGGCCAGCACCGGGCGAACCACCCGGTCCCAGGTGGAGATCACCCCGTCGGTACGCAGCCCACGCTCGATGATCTCCCGCATGGCCAGGTCGTCCAGGCGTACGGCGGCCCGGGCCAGGCCACGGGCGGCCGGGCCGGCGGTGCCGACCGCGATGGTGTGCCCGCCGCCGGCCCGACCAGGCTCAGCGGTGGGTGACGCCGCGTTGCCGCGTGCCCACTGCGCCGCCTCGGCCGGGGACACGCCTTCGGCGGTGAGCCGGCGCATCACCTCCAGCCGGGCCAGATCCTCCCGGCTGTACCGGCGATGATGCCCCTTGACGTGCCGGGTCGGGCCGAGCCCGTACCGCTGGTGCCAGGTGCGCAGCGTGGTCACCGCCACGCCGAGCCGGCGTGCCACGCTGCCCGCGCTCAGCGCGTCATCGCTCACCTGGCCGCTCCGCAGCCCCGCCGTGCCGCTCCGCGTTCGCGCCGTTCCGCTCCGCAGCCGCGTCGTGGTCCCGCCGGCCCGGCGCGAACAACTGGTCGACCACGCCGGCCAGCCACGGGGCGTAGGCGTGCGGGTCGTCAGTCAGGCCGACCCGCAGCTCATCCGGCGGCATCCAGCGCAGCTGCGCGATCTCCGCCGGATCCGGCCGCAGCGGGGAGGCCGGATCGAGCTCCCCCAGCAGTACATGGTCGTACTCGTACTCGGTCCGGCCGGTGACCGGGTCGGTGGCCTGGTAGGTGTGCACGCCGAGCTCGGTCAACGGCACCGGCGCGACGCCCACCTCCTCGCCGAGCCGGCGGTTGGCCGCCTCGGTCACCGATTGGCCGGGCAGCGGATGGCCGCAGCAGGTGTTCGCCCAGCGCAGCGGGAACCGGGTCTTCACCGCAGCCCGCTGTTGCAGCAGCAGTTGGCCGGCCGGGTCGACCAGGATCACCGAGAAGGCCCGGTGCAGTTGGCCCGGCGGCTGGTGGGCAGCGGCGACGGTGGCCGATCCGACCGGTCGCCCGGCCCGGTCGACCAACTCGACCAGATGGCTTTCCCGCGACGTCCCGGTCATCGGGCACCCCCCGCACCGGTGATCCGACCGGCGGCCAGTTTGCCGGAGATCAGCACCATCGGCACGCCGACCCCCGGTTGGGTGCCGGAGCCGACGAAGACCACGTTCTCCAGGGTGGTGTGCAGGTTCCCGGGCCGGAACGGGCCGGTCTGGAACAGGGTGTGCGCGGCGGCGAACGGTGTCCCGGCGGCCATTCCGGCGTCGGCCCAGTCGGCCGGGGTGAGCACTTCGCGGACCTCGATCCCGTCAGCCAGGCCCCGGTAGCCGCGCTCGGCCAGGGTGGCGATCAGCTGGTCGGCGTACCGCTGTGGCAGGTCACCGCGCCAGTCCAGCCGGCCGCTGTCCAGGTTGGGCACCGGAGCGAGGACGTAGTAGGTGTGCCCGCCGGGCGGGGCCACCGACGGGTCGGTCCGGCTCGGGTTGGTGACCAGCAGCGAGGGGTCGCTCATCAGCTCGCCCCGGCGGATGACTTCGTCGAAGGTGCCCTTCCACAGCCGGCCGAAGTGGATGTTGTGGTGGGCGATCTGCTGGTAGCCCTGCCGGGCGCCGAGGTGCAGCACCACGCAGGACGGCGAGTAGCGCAGCCGCCGGCGGCGGGCCGGCGGCAGCAGCTCGGCGTAGGCGACCGGCAGGTCGGGGTTGAGCACCACGACGTCGGCGGGAATCCGGTCACCGTCCGCGGTGAGCACCGCGCGCGCCCGACCACCGGCGGTCTCCACCCGGGTCACCGTGGTGTCGTAGCGGATCCGTACGCCGTGTTTCTCGGCGGCGCCGGCCAGCGCCCGGGGCACCGCGTGCATGCCGCCCCGGGGGAACGACACCCCGGCCACCGAGTCCAGGTAGGCGATGACGGTGTAGATGGCCAGCGCGTCGTGTGGCGCCAGCCCGGCGTACATCGCCTGGAACGAGAAGATCCGCTGGGTACGGGGGTCGGTGAAGAACTGCCCGATCTTGGTCTGCATCCGCCGGAACGCTCCGGCTGCCAGCAGCCGCAGCAGGTTGCCGGTGAGCAGGTCCGGCGGGCTGTCGAGGTTGCGGTCGATGAAGTCGGCCCGCTCCAGCTGCCACAGCCGCCGCGCGTAGTCGACGAAGCGCAGGTAGCCGTCGGCTTCCCGGGGGCCGCAGACCCGGGCCACCTCGGCCGCCATCCGGGCGGTGTCGGTAACGACGTCCAGGGTGGATCCGTCCGGATAGTACGCCCGGTAGGCCGGGTCGAGCGGGATCAGCTCCAACCAGTCGGAGAGCTCCTCGCCGACCGCGCCGAGCGCCTCGGCGATCAGTTCGGGCATGGTCAGCACGGTCGGCCCGGTGTCGAACTCGTAGCCGTCGAGCGCCAGCCGACCGGCCCGCCCGCCCGGCACCGACTCGCGTTCCAGCAGGGTGACCTGCCGTCCGGCACCGGCCAGGTGCAGGGCACAGGCGAGCCCGCCGAGCCCGGCACCGACCACGACGACGCGTTCGGTCGCCCCGGTCACGGTACGCATGCCGCGACCACCTCCTTCTTCTGAACGCCGCTCACATCATGCCTGCCGAGTGGTGGCGGTCACCGCCAGGCCGGTGAGCACACGACGGGCGGCCGCGTCGATCGGGGCGTCGCCCAGTGCGTCGACCGCGTCCCGTACCCGTTGCTCGATCAGCTGTTCCACCTGGTCGGCGGCGCCGGTCTCGACGACGATCTCGGCCAGCCGGCCTACCCGTCGATCGATCTCCCGGCCGGACTCCCGTCCGGCGCCGGACGGCGGCCGGGTGAGTTCGGCGCGTTGGGCCTCGGTGGCCAGCTCGCGGGCGATCAGCAGCAGCACCGTCGGCTTGCCGGTCCGCAGGTCGTCGCCGGCGGGTTTGCCGGTGGTGGCCGGGTCACCGAAGACGCCGAGCAGGTCGTCGCGCAGTTGGAACGCCTCGCCGACGTTCATGCCGTAGCGCCGGTATGCCTCGTGGATCGCCGGGTCGGCGCCGGGTCCGGCGAGGGCCGCACCGAGGTGCAGCGGCCGCAGCACGGTGTAGCTGGCGGTCTTGTGCCGGGCCACCCGCAGCGCCCGGTCGACCGACCAGGTGTCGGCCTCGGTCTCGCCGAGGACGTCCAGGTACTGCCCGGCGATCGTCTCGACCCGCATCTGGTCGTAGCGGCGCCGCACGTCCAGCAGGGTCCGGGGTGGCACGCCGGCCTGGCCGAGCAGCCGGTCGGCCCAGACCAGACAGAGGTCACCGACCAGCACGGCGGCACCGTCGCCGAACCGGTCGGGGTCGCCGTCGCGGCCGGCCGCCCGGTGCTGCCCGGCCAACCGACGGTGGGCGGTGGGGCGGCCGCGACGGGTCGCGGAGCCGTCCATCACGTCGTCGTGCACCAGCGCGAACGCGTGCAGCAGCTCCAGCGCGGCCAGCGCCGGCAGCACCGGAGCCAGCGGCGCGTCCGGGCCGGCCACCCCGCGCCAGCCCCAGTGGGCGAAGACCGGCCGCAGCCGTTTGCCGCCGGCGAGCACGGTGTCCCGGGCGATCTGGGCGAACGGGCGCAGCGCCGGATCGATGCGGTCGAGCGCGTCGATCTCGGCGGAGAGGAAATCGATCAACGTGTCGTCGACGGCTGCGGTCAGCAGGTCACGGCGGCGGGCCGGGGGCGAGCCGGGGGTGGCCGACCCGGCCGGCTCGTCGACCGACGCGCTTCGGTCGGTGTCGGCAACTGTGTGATTGGCCACGCGATCGAGCGTACCCTAGGGCCAGAAGTTGCGTCGATTCTTGCGTCGATAGCCGAGGAGGCCCGATGAACGTCGATCTGTCCGCTGCCTACGAGAGCTGCCGTGACCTGCACCGACGACACGGGCGCACCTACTATCTCGCGACCCGGCTGCTCCCGCAGTGGAAACGCCGGCATGTTCATGCTTTATACGGATTTACCCGGTACGCGGATGAGATCGTCGACCGCACCGACCAACTGCCACCCGCCGGCCGGGCAGCCGCACTCGACCAGTGGGGGCAGCGGTTCCTCGCCGGCCTGCACGGTGCCCCGGTCGACGATCCGCTGCTGCCCGCCGTGCTGCACACCATCGCGGTGTTCGACCTGGACAAGGCGGACTTCACCGCGTTCCTGCGCAGCATGACGATGGACCTGACGGTCACCTCGTACCCGCGTTACACCGACCTGCTCGACTACATGGAGGGCTCGGCGGCGGTGATCGGCACCATGATGCTGCCGATCCTGGGCAGCACCGACCGGGCCGCCGCCCGGGAGCCGGCCCGGCAGCTCGGCTTCGCCTTCCAGCTCACCAACTTCATCCGGGACGTCGCCGAGGACCTGGACCGTGGCCGTACCTACCTGCCGGACGAGGACCTGGCGCGGTTCGGGATCACCCGGGCCGACCTGGTCGACGCCGCCCGACAGCGCCGGGCGACTCCGCCGATCATCGAGATGATCCGCTACGAGGTCGGCCGGGCCAGGGGCCACTACGCGGCGGCCGCCCCCGGCGTCATCCTGCTCGAACCCGCGTCGCAGGCCTGCATCCGCACCGCGTACGCGCTGTACGGCGGCATCCTCGACGAAATCGCCGCGCAGGGCTACGACGTGTTCCGTCGCCGGGCCACCGTTCCCAACCGTCGCCGGGCCGCTGTTGCGTTACGGTCCCTGCTCACCCCGGCCGGCACCCCGGTCACCCTGCCCGGCCCGGTCGACGTCCCCGCACCGCCGACGCCGGCGCCAGCCCCAAGGCCGACCGCCGCCACGCCGACCGCACCGTAGCGCCGTGCGTACCGCTGTCGTGCTGTTCACCCGCGACCTGCGGGTGCACGACCAGCCGGCGCTGGCTACCGCCTGCGCCACCGCCGAACAGGTGGTGCCGCTGTTTGTCCTCGACCCACGGTTGGCCGGCCGGTCGGCCAACCGCGACCGGTTCCTGCACCAGAGCCTCGCCGACCTGCGGGCGACTCTGCGCGGGCTCGGCGGCGACCTGCTGATCCGCCGCGGCGACCCGGTGGCCGAGACGATCCGGCTGGCCCGCGAGGTCGACGCCGACGGCGTCGCCATCTCCGCCGACGTCAGCCACTACGCCCGGCACCGGCAGCGGCGGCTGTCCGACGAATGCGAGCGGCACCGGATCGCGTACCGCGCCTTTCCCGGGCTGACCGTCGTCCACCCGGGCGCGCTGACCCCGACCAACGGCGACCACTACAAGGTCTTCACGCCGTACTTCCGGGCCTGGGCCGGCGCCGACTGGCGTGCCGAAAGCGCCGATCCGGCGCGGATCCGGCTGCCCGGCGGTCCCGCCGTCGGACGGCTGCCGGCCCTGCCGGACGGTGAGTCGCCGCAGGCCGCCGCCGGGGGCGAGACCGCCGGGCGGCGCCGGCTGCACGACTGGCTGGGTGACCTCGACCGGTACGGCAGCAGCCGCCTCGATCGGTACGGCGACAGCCACGATGACCTGGCTGGCGACGCCACCTCGCGGCTCAGCCCCTACCTGCGGTTCGGCTGTCTGTCGCCGCTGGAGGTCGCCACCGCCGCCGGGGACGGCGCCGGTCCGTTCGTCCGGCAACTGTGCTGGCGGGACTTCCACTACCAGGTTGCGAACGCCTTCCCCGACCTGGCGACCACCGCGTACCGGCGCGGGGCCGCCGAGCAGTGGCGCTACGACGCCGACGCCCTCGACGCCTGGCAGACCGGCCGCACCGGGGTGCCGATCGTCGACGCCGGCATGCGGCAACTGCAGGCGCAAGGCTGGATGCACAACCGCGCCCGGCTGATCACCGCCGGGTACCTCACCAAGGAGCTCGGCCTGGACTGGCGGGACGGCCTCGGCTGGTTCGATCGCTGGTTGCTCGACGGTGACCTGCCGAACAACTCCGGCAACTGGCAGTGGGTCGCCGGCACCGGCAACGACACCCGTCCGTACCGGGGTTTCAACCCGCTGCGCCAGGCGCACCGCTTCGACCCGGCCGGGGAGTACGTCCGGCGGTGGGTGCCGGAGCTGGCCGGTGTCGCCGGGGCGGCGGTGCATGAGCCGTGGCGGTTGCCGCTCGCCGTCCGCGCCGGCCTGGACTACCCGCCGCCACTGTCGGACCGCTGAGTCGGCGTCCGGTCAGCGGGCCGCCCGGTCTGCGGGTTGCCGGCGGTGGTGACATGCTGGCCGGATGAGTGAGCCGCAACAGGTGGACGTCGTCGTCGTCGGGTTGGGCGTGGCCGGTGAGGAGGTCGCCGGCCGGCTCAGCCAGGCCGGGCTGGACGTGGTCGGTGTGGAGCGCCGGTTGGTCGGCGGCGAGTGCCCGTACTGGGGCTGCGTGCCGAGCAAGATGATGATCCGGGCGGCGAACGCACTCGCTGAGGGCCGCCGGATCGACGGCCTGGCCGGCACCGCCGACATCCGTCCGGGCTGGACGCCGGTGGCCCGACGGATCCGCGACGAGGCCACCGCCGACTGGTCGGACACGGCCGCCGTCGACCGGCTCACCGGCAAAGGGGTACGGGTGCTGCACGGCACCGCCCGGCTCACCGGACCCGGGCGGGTCGACGTCGACGGGCAGGTGTTCACCGCCCGCCGGGGCGTGGTGCTCGCCACCGGCACCGTCCCGGTGGTGCCGCCGATCGACGGGCTCGCCGGCACGCCGTACTGGACCAACAAGGAAGCGATCGAGGTCACCGACCTGCCCGAGTCGCTGGTCGTGCTCGGCGGCGGCGCGATCGGGCTGGAGCTGGCCCAGGTGTTCGCCCGGTTCGGCGTACGGGTGACCATCGTCGAGCCCAGTGAGCGGCTGCTGTCCCGGGAGGAGCCGGAGTCGTCGGCGCTGGCCGCCCGCGCCCTCGGTAACGACGGGATCCGGCTCCGGCTCGGTAGCCGCGCCGAGTGGGTCGAGCACCGCGACGACACGTTCGCCGTGCACCTGTCGCAGGGCGGCCCGGAGAACGGACAGCGGCTGCTGGTCGCCACCGGCCGGCGCAGCGACCTCGGCGGACTCGGCCTCGACACCGTCGGACTGGACCCGGCGGCCCGGCACCTGCCGGTCGACGAGCGGATGCGGGTCACCGACGAGCGGACGCGGGTCGCCGACGGGCTGTGGGCGGTCGGTGACGTCGCCGGCCACGGCGCCTTCACCCACCTGGCCATGTACCAGGCGGACGTGGCGGTGCGCGACATCCTCGACCAGGGCGGACCGGCCGCCGAGTACCGGGCGGTCCCCCGGGTCACCTTCACCGACCCGGAGATCGGCGCGGTGGGCCTGACCGAGCGCCAGGCCCGCGAGCAGGGCGTGAACGTCGCGGTGGCGGTGACCGACGTCGCCGAGTCGTCGCGTGGCTGGATCCATGGGCCGGGTAACGACGGTTTCATCAAGCTGGTCGCCGACGCGAGTCGGGGCGTGCTGGTCGGGGCGACCTCGGCGGGACCGACCGGCGGCGAGGTGCTCGGCGCACTCGCCGTCGCCGTGCACGGCGAGGTGCCGTTGACCAGCCTGCGGCACATGATCTACGCGTACCCGACGGTGCACCGCGCCATCCAGTCCGCTGTACAGCAGCTCACCTGACTCCATGATCACTTGACGAAAATTCGGGCGACACGCCGGTGGCGTCCCAGTTTTTCGTCATGTGATCTTGAGCCGGCCACGGAAATGTCCATCCATGAGACGCTTCCCGGACGGCTTCCTATTCGGTGTCGCCACCTCCGGTCACCAGACCGAGGGCGACAACACCAGCGACACCTGGTTCCTGGAGCACGTCACGCCGACGGTCCTCGCCGAACGATCCGGCCGGGCTCCATCAGCTGGCGCGGTGATCGACCCGACGTCACTCGGCGGCGCGGTGCGGTACGCGTACCAGGTCAGCGGGGTGCCGGTCTTCGTGACCGAGCACGGCGTCGGTGTGGACGACGACGCCCTGCGGGCGGACTTCATCGAACCGTCGCTGGCCGGTCTGCTCGACGCGATCGACGACGGCGTACCGGTGCTCGGCTACTGCCACTGGACGCTGCTGGACAACCTCGAGTGGGCCGCCGGCTACCGCTTCCACTTCGGCCTGCACACCGTCGACCGGGAGACGTTCGCTCGGACCCCGAAGCCGAGCACCGCCCGGTACGCCGCCGTCGCAACCAGCCGCGCCCTGCCCTGATCATCCCGCACCCTCCACTCATCATCCGGCGGTACGCCGCCGGTCAGGTCATGCCGTGCGGCGGCAGCCGGTAGCCGAGTTGTTGGCCGTACGTCATCAGTGGGCGCAGCGTCGGGACCAGGACGGTAGCCTCCGCCGACCAGTGGCGTCCCCGGTTGCCGTCGAGCCGGCGGTGCCGGGCCGTCGTACGGCCGCGTTGGTGTTGTCCGTGCCGTTCGCGGCGCAGGTATTCGAGTCGCCTGGACGCCGTGGACCGGCCGGAACGCCAGTCGAGCCAGCGCAGCCACCAGTCCCGTACCATCTCTGTGATCATCTTTTCTCTCCTTGATCAATTGTCCCGTCGACTGCCGTTTGGCCAGTCGGTAGAGTCCGTCGCGTTGCACGAAGATCTCCCGCCGCCCGGCGGCGTATCCGCGTTCGTCTATGACGTAGCCGGTGAGCCAGATCCAACCGTCGTAGGTCGGTTTCCGGTCCACCGAGATGACCCGAAATCGAATTCTCCGGTCGCCGGCGAACTGCATGCTCGCTTCCTGGCCGATCAACAGCACGTCCCCTGGTTTCGGCTCCGGCGTCCGCAGCAGCCGGCTACCCATCGGGCCTTCCATCGCCGCGTGGCCGCTGGACGCCGTCGGCACCGCGCTCCATCGGCCAGGTCGCACGCCCACAGCTGGGGCACCATCTGGACTTCACTTTGAACGACCACAGCCCGGCACAGAAGCCGAGCAGCGCCGCCCCGACGAGCGCCCCCACCTCCACCGTCGCCCCCTCACTCATCGAGTCAATTTCCCGTCGCAATCCACCCTGGACTCCCACCCGAACATAGGGCAATATGAAAGTCGCAGAGATAGAGATGAGCCCGAGTTATTGGAGGTTATAAACATGACTGAACTACCTGGAGAGCTTCGACGGCTCCGGCTGTCTCAGCGCATGAACCAGACCCAGTTGGCCAAAGCGGTAGGCGTGTCGAAGTCGCTCATCGCCAGCTTCGAGACCGGCCGGCTGGTGCCGAAGGAGGACACCGCGAAGGACCTCGACAAGTTACTGAACTCCGGTGACCAGCTTCAACAGCTGTCGAGGGAGGGCAGAGAGGACCGCCAGCCGTGGCTGCGCTCCTGGGTCGATCACGAGCGACGCGCGGTGTTGCTGCGGGCCTGGGAGCCGACCCTGGTCCCTGGGCTGCTGCAGACCGAGGCGTACATGCGGCAGGTCTTCGCTGCCGTGCCGTCCAACCGGGTCCGGTTCGAGGAGGTGATCGCGACCCGTCAGGAGCGACAGCGCGCGGTGCTGGACCGCGATCCCCCGGTGGATCTGGTGGCCCTGGTCGAGGAGACGGCGTTGCGTCGCGGTCCGCGCGAGGTGATGAAGGATCAGCTTGCCCACCTGGTCGACCTCGGGCACCGGCCGAACATCCGGATCCGTGCGGTCCCCGAGTCGGCCGGGCTCCACGCTGGCCTCGGTGGGCCGCTGGCGCTGGCCACCATGAGCGACGGGAGGCGGGTCGGCTATCTGGACGATCTGCTGCGAGGACGCGTCGCCACCACCGCTGGTGACGTACTCGAACTGGAACTAGTGCCGCGTCAGGCAACGTTGGCCCTGTTGACTACCTCGCGTAGGCGTTCGTCGGCGG